>NZ_CP118100.1:0-319736 GCF_028747645.1 Microbacterium esteraromaticum | reverse complement strand
CGCCCGACGCCGTCGTCCGTCCCGAGGAACGCCTCAACTGGCCCGCCACCATCGCCATCGGCGTGCAGCACGTCGTCGCCATGTTCGGCGCGACGTTCCTTGTGCCGATCCTCACCGGCTTCCCGGTGCCGACCACGCTGCTGTTCAGCGGTATCGGCACGATCCTGTTCCTGCTGATCACCCGCAACAAGCTGCCCAGCTACCTGGGTTCGTCGTTCGCGTTCATCGCCCCGGTGACCGCCGCGACCGCCACGGCCGGTACAGGGTCGGCCCTGGCCGGCATCGTCGCCGTCGGTCTGCTGCTGGCGATCATCGGTGTGGTCGTGCACATCGCCGGTGTGAAGTGGGTCGACCGCTTTCTGCCGCCCGTGCTCGCCGGCACGATCGTCGCGCTGATCGGGTTCAACCTGGCCGGCGCCGCACGCGGCAACTACGAACTGGCTCCGATCACAGCGACGTTCACGCTGGCCGTGACGATCCTGTTCGCCGTGGTGTTCCGCGGTTTTCTGGGGCGCATCTCGATCTTCCTCGGTGTGATCGCCGGGTACATCTTCGCCGGGTTCCGCGGAGAGCTCGACTTCACGGCCGTCGAGAAGGCCCCCTGGCTCGGCTTCCCCACTTTCGAACTGCCCGACTTCGTCAGTCCGAGCACCTGGTCGGCGATGGCGATGTTCCTGCCCGTAGTGCTGGTGCTCATCGCCGAGAACGTCGGTCACGTGCGCGGTGTGGCGACGATGGTCGAAGACCCGGCGATCAACAAGCAGACCGGCAAGGCTCTGATCGCCGACGGCATCTCGACGTCGCTGGCCGGATTCTTCGGCGGGTCGGGTACGACCACCTACGGCGAGAACATCGGCGTGATGGCATCCACCCGCGTCTACTCCACCGCCGCCTATTGGGTCGCCGGATTCACGGCCATCCTGCTGAGCATGTCGCCGAAGTTCGGTGCCGTCATCAACTCGGTGCCCGCCGGTGTGCTCGGTGGCGTCACGACGGCCCTGTACGGTCTGATCGGTGTCATCGGCATCAAGATCTGGGTCGACAACAAGGTCGACTTCTCGCGCCCGGTGAACCAGTACACCGCCGCGGTGGGCCTGATCGTCGCTGTGGGCGGCTTCCAGATCATCGACCCCGACTCGGGCTTCCAGCTCGGCGGCATCGTGCTCGCCACGGTCGGCGCGATCCTGATCTACCACCTCGGAAACCTCATCGCGCGTCTGCGCAAGACCGGCGCCGACGACCCCAAGCCGCTCGCGGCCGTCGGACCGCTCGGTGGCGACCCGGCCTGACCGCCGATCTGATCACGCTGTGAGGGCGGCGCTTCCTGCGGGAGGCGTCGCCCTCTCGGCATTCACCCGAAACCGCACCCGCGCGCCCGGCGGAAGCTGCCCGGCCAGGTCAAGGCTCGCTTCCGTGAGCGCAGCGATCACCGGGTACCCACCGGTGACCGGGTGGTCGGCCAGGAACAGCACCGGCTGACCGTCGGACGGCACCTGGATCGCACCCGTCACGACCCCTTCGCTGGGCAGTTCGCCGGCACGAGCACGTTCGAGAGGCACGTCGCCCTGCAGGCGCATGCCGACGCGATCCGATTGCGACGTCACGCGCCATTCCTGCGCGGTGAGCACGCGCAGCGCACCATCCGTGAACCAATCGTCGCGCGGCCCCACAGTGATGTCGAGGTCGACGAGATCACCGGGTGCGGGCAGCATCCGCTCCCAGGAGAAGACGTCGACCGCGTCGATGGCATCCGCACCGACCGCGACGACATCGCCCGCGGTGAGCGGCGCGGGTCCCACCCTGCCCAGGGTGTCGCTCGATCGACTGCCGAGCACCGCCGGCACCGCGAGTCCGCCGCGCACGGCGATCGTGTACCGCAGTCCCCGTGTCGCACTTCCGAGCACGAGTTCGTCGCCATCGCGGGTCGCGAACGGAATGCCGTGCGCGATGGGACGCTCATCGCCGCGGGCATCCGTCATAGAGAGTTCGCCGGTCGCGCCGGTGACGGCCGCGACACCCTCGCCGCGGAACCGCAGCGCGACGGCCCCGACGCTCTCGAGGGCAGCGGCGCCCGGTGGGTTGCCGACGGCGCGGTTCGCATCGCGCAGGGCGGTGCGATCGGCGGCGCCGGATGCCGAGACGCCCTGCGCCGCATACCCCGGACGCCCCAGATCTTGCACGAGCAGTTGCAGGCCGGGCCGCACGACCTCGATCGCACGCCCCACTGCGGGCGCTACTCCAGCGTCGGATGCTGTCGGAACCACCAGATCGTCGGCGCCGGCATCCGCGTGTCGGGCCGCGGCACGCCGCTCGACGGGCGCTTCGTCTGGGATTTCCGACGCTGAGATCTCCGACGCTGAGATCTCCGACGCTGGGCCTTCCGACGCACCGACGACCTGATCACGCCCGGATGCCCGCACGAAACGCACCCGGGTGCCCGGCGCCAGCAGGGCCGGCGGGTCGCGCTGCAGATCCCACAGCACGGCATCGGTGCGTCCGATCAGCTGCCAGCCGCCGGGACTCTCGCGCGGATACACCCCGGTGAATCCCCCGGCGAGCGCCACCGAGCCGGCCGGCACGCGCGTGCGGGGCGACGACCGGCGAGGCACATCGAACAGCGGGTCGTCGCACACGAGGTATGCGAAACCCGGGGCGAAGCCCGTGAAGGCCACCCGCCAGCCGGCGGCCAGGTGACGACCGACGAGCTCATCGGCCGCGATGTTCAGCGCACGGGCGACGTCATCGAGGTCGTCGCCGTCGTAGCGCACCGGGATGGTCACCTCTGCTCCGGGCGGCATGTCACGGGCATCCGACGCCGTCGCTCGCAGGGTCTCGGCCAACCTCTCGGCCGTCACCTGTCGCGGGTCGAACCGCACCAGCACGGTGCGGGCGCCCGGCACCCGTTCGATCACCCCCGGCACGCCCGCCCACGCGGCGTTCAGCCGCACCGCCTCGTCGAGGTCGGTGGTCTCGACCAGCAGTGCGGTCTGCGACGCGGTGAGAATGCGCACGTCAGGCTCCGCGGCCGGCGAACGGGGCGATCGTCACACCGGACGCCTCGAGGCGACGGCGGATGCCGGATGCCATCGCCACGGCATCCGCGGTGTCGCCGTGCACACAGATCGACTGCGCGTCGATGCGCACATCGGTTCCGTCGAGGGAGCGGATGGTGCCGGTCTCCAGGAAGCGCAGCATGCGCTCGGCGACGTCGCCGGCATCATGCAGCACCGCACCGGGCTGCGTGCGGGGCACAAGGCGGCCGTCGGGCAGGTAGGCGCGATCGGCGAACGCCTCGGATGCCACCGCCAGCCCGGCACGCGATGCAACGTCGAGCACGACGCCGCCGGCGAGCCCCAGCAGCACCAGGCGCGGGTCGACCGCGCGGACGGCCGCGACGACAGCACCGGCCTGCGCGGAGTCGCGCGCGATGGTGTTGTACAGCGCGCCGTGCGGCTTGACGTAGGCGATGCGTCCGCCGGCATCCGCGGCCTGCGCGGCGAGCGCGACGAGCTGCCGCTCGACCAGCGCCTGCAGCACCCCCGGTTCGAGGTCCATCGGCCGCCGCCCGAAGGTGTCGGGGTCGTCGTACGAGGGGTGCGCGCCGATGATGACGCCGCGTTCAACAGCGGCGGCGAGCGTGACGAGGATGCCCTCCGGGCTCCCGGCGTGCACCCCGCACGAGACGTTCGCGCTGGTGACGATGCCCAGCATCGCGGCGTCATCGCTGACGACGCGCTCGGCGGTGTTCTCGCCCAGATCCGAGTTCAGATCGATGACCGGCATGAACCCACCGTAGGCGGTCGGATGCGGCTATCCGGCCAATCCGGTGATCATCGACACCAGCTCGTTGTGGGTGGTGCGATCACCCGCCGATCGCCGTCGCCTGCAGCGGCGCCGCACCGTTCGATGCCCAGATCCCCTCGACCCTCGGCGTGCCGGCGGAGAGACCTCGGATGCCCGCGGTCAGCCCCCTGCTGACGAAGACCTGCGGGCGGAACCCGAAGACGACCGTGTCGCCCTCGGCCGCATCGGCACGACCGTCGAGCGGGATGCGCGCGTAGTAGTCGATCGCCTCGGGTGCGGGCATCTCGACCGGGCGGGCGGTGACCGTCGCCGGGTCGTCGCCGTCGCGCACGATCAGCGCTGAGGTCTCGGGGATGCCGTGCACGGGGTCGACGTAGAGCCCGCCGCCGAAGACGTAGGCGCGGTCGTCCCAGACGTGGGAGACCTCGGTGACGTAGGCGATGGCGGGATCCTCGGGCAGATCGATCCGCGCATGCAGCGGCGTCGTGCCGGTCAGCCCGTGACCGGGTTCGACCTGCGTCGCCCCGGCCTCGGCCAGGCGCTCGAGCGTCACGGTCGAGGTCGTGCCGGGGGCGTTCATCTGCGCGTCGTCGAACCCGGCGCTCTGCAACGCGCGCTTGGCCGCCGCGAGCGTCTGCAGGTTGGGGGTGGTCTGTGCCTCGCCGCTCTCACCGTCGACGAGCGTGGCCGGGAACGTCGTCACACCGGCCACGCGCACGCCGGGCAGGGCGTCCACGACGCGTGCGTGCTCGACGATGCGGTCGGCGGTGAAGCCGCCCTCGTGGCCTGTGTAGAAGCGGTCACCCGGTGCGACCACACGCAGCAGCACGTCCTGCACACGTCCCTGCGCGAGGGCAGCGGCTCCCGCCTCGCGCGCCTTCTGCTCCGAGAAGACGGTCCAGTACCGCGGATGCAACGCGGCCGCCTCGGCGGCGCGGTGGCGAGGGATCTGCACCAGGTGGCCGAGGTGCCCCGTGGCGAGCCCACCGGTCGCTGCGGCGACAGCGCATTCGAGGTCGACGCCGACCGCCTCAGTGATGCCGCCGCGGTGGATCGCACGCGACGCGTCGGGGTTGCGGCCGATCTGCTTTGTCATGGCGAAGGACCTCAGCCCCAGCCGGCTCGCCTCAACCGCGATCGTGCGCGCGTTGCGCTCGACAGCATCGAGGTCGATGACGAAGGTGTTGGCGGGGATCTCACCGCGCCGGTGGAGCTGCGCCGCGGCCTGCAGCAGAGGGGCGTTGCGACGCTGAAGGATGGAGAGGAACATCGGTCATTGACCTTTCTTGCCGCGCAGCGACAGGGTGACGGCGAGCAGGATGATGACACCGCGCACGATCATCTGCTGCGCGACGGTCAGGCCGCCCAGCAGCAGGCCGTAGTTGATCATGCTCATGAAAAGGCTGCCCACGACCGCGCCGATGATCGATCCGCGACCACCGGTGAGGGCGGTGCCTCCCACGATCACGGCGGCCAGCACACTCATCAGGTCGGCGGTGCCGAGCGTGTACGTGGCGCCCGCCAGGCGACCGGCGTACAGGATGCCCGCGAGAGCGGCCGCGGCGCCGGATGCGGTGAACACGAGAAGGCGCACGCGGGCGACGTTGATGCCGCTCACACGGGCCGCCTGGGCGTGGTTGCCGACCGCGAGCACGTGGGCGCCCGCACGGCGCTGCCTCAGCACGTGCCACCCCAGCACGGCGATCGCAAGCGACCACCAGATGAGGATCGGCACGCCCGCCAGAGTTCCGCCGCCGAAGATCCAGACGAATGCCGGATCGGTGACGGGGACCGACTGCAGGTTGGTGATCTGCTGGGCGAGCCCGGCGACGAGCCCCATCGTGGCGAGCGTGACGAGGAACGACGGCAGACGGAACGCGGTGATGAACACCCCGTTGATGAAGCCGACGAGAGCCCCGACCAGTAGTCCGGCGAGCGCGCCGGCCCACCACCAGCCGGTGACCTGAAGGGCCACGGCGGCAGAGAGGGCGGAGAGCGCGACGGTCGAACCGATCGAGAGGTCGATCTCGCCCAGGCTCAGTACGAACACGGTGGCGACGGCCATGATCGTGATCGGTGCCGCCTGCGTGGCGATGTTCACCAGCGTGGTGACGTTGAGGAAGTTGCTGCCCTGGGTGATGGCGAAGAAGCAGAACACGAGCACGAAGCCGATGTAGACGACGTACTTGCGCCAATCGTGGCGGATCTGCTGCAGCGCCGGGGCGGGGGTGATGACCGCGGTCATTGATGTGCTCCTGTCGGCATTGACACTGAGGGTGAGCGTCGAGCGAGCTCGATCGCTCCGAGAACGGCTCCGGCCGAGCCCAGCGTGGAGATCCGCACGGGCACGTCGGGGTGGCCCAGGCGCTCCAGCCAGTGCTGGATCGGCGCGCGCAGCTCTTCACGCGAGCCGATGCCACCACCGAGTACGAAGGCGCCCGGATCGACGACGGCGATCACCGTCGCGAGGGCGTACGCGACCCAGCGTGCCTGCGCGTCGAGCGCCTCACGCGCTTCGGGCACGCCGGCCGCTGCCCGTTCGAAGATTTCGCGCACGGTGGACGCCCCGGGGTCGCGGGCGGCCAGTACATCGCCGGCCACCGCCTCTTCCAGGGCTCCGCGGCGGTGGTTGGCAGCATCCAACGGGTCTGCTCCCACGGGGATGTAGCCGATCTCACCGGCGGCGAGCGAGGCGCCTCGGATGAGCCGGCCTTCGAGGATCAGCCCCATGCCGATGCCCGTGCCGACGGCGACGTAGCCGAAGGAGGCCTGCTCATCGCCAAGGGCCACCAGCTCACCCAGCGCGGCGACGTTGGCGTCGTTGTCGATCTCGACCGGGGCTTCGAAGCGGCTGCTGAGAGCCGAGCCGAAGTCGAACGCGGTATCGCCCAGGTTGGGCGCGGCCGTGAACCCGCCGTCGGCCTGAGGAACCCCGGCACCGCCGATGCCGATGCCGATGAGCCGGTCGGTCTGGGTCTGCCGCATCAGCTCGTCGATGGTGGCGCCGATCACCTCGCACAGCTCGGCGCCGCCGGCGCGCGGCGTCGGCACGACGCGCTCCGCGGTCAGCGAGAGCGGCGCATGACCGCCGTCATCCAGAGGCGCGATGCCGATGTGCGTCTTGGTGCCGCCGAGGTCGATTCCGATCCATGCCCGTGTCATGCGGCCACCTCCAGCATGCGCACCGGCGTAGCCGCCGTCATCATCTCGATCGCCTGCTCGCCGACGCCGCGTTCGCTCAGCATCGGCAGGAAGACCTCCGACAGATACGAGTAGCCCTGCACGCCGTGCGTGCCGGGGTTCATCCAGACCTCGGCACCGGTCAGATCCTGTGCCAGCAGGATGCGTTCCGCATAGCCCTCGGCGACGAGTGCGGCGACCAGGTCTGCCCGCCCCACATCGCTGCGGGCGAAGGAGTGCTTCACGAACTCGCCGTCGGGCCGATGCGGGGGTGCCGGTTCCAGGAAGAAGTCCCAGGTCTCCTTGCCGATGGTGTCCACGGCGATGAGAGCGCCGCGATCGAGCACGGCCCGCACGACGTCGATGCTGAGCTGGGTGTCCATGTGCCCGATCACGACCCGGTCGAGGTCGGCACCCTCGGATTCGAGGATGTCGAGCTGCTCCTGCGCCATCGTGCCGTGGGTGGTGTGGGTGAACACTGCCAACCCGTTGGTCGCGTGTGCGCGGGCGACGGCCCGCAGCATCCGCTCTTCGAACGGCGTGATCTCGCCCAGGCTCGTGGCCTGTTCTCCGTAGACGCCGGCGCGCACGTCCGTGTCACCGATGCCGGTCGCCGCGTCGGCGATCAGGCGTGCGACGAGCTCGTCGAGCGTCGCTTCGCGCGCCCACGCGGGCGCATAGGCCTCGAGGTAGATCGACGTGCCCGCGATGATGTCGATGCCACTGCGGTGCGAGATCTCCTTTAGCCGTGCGACGTTCGACCCGTCGGCGCTGCGGCCGACGACGCCATAGGGCGAAAGATCGACCACGGTGCCGAAGCCGGCGGCGTGCAGCCCGCCGAGTGCGTCGACGGCGAGGTCGACCTGGGTGTCGGTGCGGCCGCCGGTGAGCCACGGACCGGGCACCAGAGACAGCAGGTGCTCATGCGGCATCACCCGGCCGAGGTCGGCTGAGGGCACGGGCCCGAAGACCGTCATCACAGAGGACATGGACTCTCTTTCAGGGAGTGGGCGGGCGGCAGGGGGCGGAGTACCGCCCCCTGCCTTCGAGGATCACTTTCCGGTGACGCTGGCGGGCGGTTCGACTCCGTAGTCGGCGAGCCACCCCTCCTCGAGGTTGTCAGCGCTGACCTTGGTGGGGTCACTCGCCACGAGAGCGGGTGCCGGCTTGTCGAGAACCCCGTAGGCACCGGCCCGGGCAAGGCCGACACCGATGTCGATCGAACCGTTGCCCACCATTCCCGCGACGTTGTTGCCGGTGAGCATGGCGGCCGCAATCGTCGTGTCGAGATCGTTGGTGACGACCTGGATGTCGGAGCGGCCCGAGGCCTTGATGGCGGCGAGCACACCCTGCGCCGCCGTGGCCCACGAGACGTAGATGCCGGTGAGGTTTGGGTTCTTCGCGATCATCGCCGACGCGATCGCCTGAGTGTCGGTCTCCTGCGCGAAGCCCTGTTCCTCGACGATGGAGATGTCGGGGTAGGAATAAGCCATCCAGTCCTTGAACGACTGGTCGCGCTGGTTGGTGAACCAGAAGTTCGCGTTGTAGCTGAGGTAGCCGATCTCTCCGGCGCCGTCGAGGGCATCACCCAGGATCTCGGCGTTCGCGCGCCCGGCCTTGGCGAGATCCTCGGTCACGATCGAGACGAAGTCGGTGCCGGCCTCCCAACCCGCGGGCGGCGTGGTCATGATCACCAGCTGAGCACCGGCGTCCTTGATCGGCTGGAACGATGTGGCTGCCGAGGTCGGGTCGACCGCGATCGCAACGACGATGTCGGGGTCGAGCGCCATCACCGTCTGCACATTGTTCGCCTGGGTGGCCGCGTCGAACCCGGCCTGGGTGCTCGCGACGACGTCGACGCCGAGGCGTTCGAACTCCTGGCGTGCACCCTGCTCGACCGCGGCGACGAAGTCTCCGGACGTGTGCCAGATGAAGGCCGCGGTGAGCTCGCCGTCGCCGATCTGCTTCTCTTCGTCGGCGGTGAGGGTGACCTCGGCGAGCGCGCCGGGCTTCTCACCGTTCGGGCCGACGAACTCGAGGCTCGGTTCGGCAGCCGGGGCGGAGGACTCGGTGGCCTGCGTGTTCGTCTGCGCGGGAGCGGAGCATCCCGTGAGCAGCAGTGCACCGGCGGCGATGCCGGCGAGAGTGGCGTGAACGCCCCGACGGGCGATTCGTGAGGTCATGAGGGGTGCCTTTCGTATCTGCGATGCGAGGGAGGGCTGATCCCGAGGTGGGCGTCGCCGTTGACTCCCCCTATTTGATTGCACGACAAAACCAAAGTCAAGAGAAATCTCAAGAATCTGCCGACGCGCGGGGGCGAGAACCCGACTCACCGACGGACTCGCCCCTTTTTTGAACTCTTCATGATGCGAATATGGAAGTATGGTCAGTGCAGGCGACAGCCCATGCCCGAGGAGACCCGTGGTTCACGACACACGCGACATCAACCGCACCACCGTGCTCGCCGAACTGCTGCGCCACCGGCCCATCACCCGCAAGCAGCTCGCCGATCTCACCGGCATCTCGGCCGCCACGGTCACTCGCACCATCGACCAGCTGATCGCCGACGGGATCGTGCACGAGGTCTCCGAGCTCGTGTCCGAGCAGCGAGGACGCCGTGCCGTGCTGCTCGACGTCGTCGCCCCCCGCAGCGTCGTCACCGGCATTGACCTGGGCGCCTCGAACACCCGCATCGTCACGGCAGACCTCGTCGGTGGCATCCGCGCGCAGGTCAGCCTGCCCACGCCCCAGGAAGCCGGGCCCGACGCTCTCGCCACCTGGGTGGCCGACGAGGTCGCGCGGCTCGCCGGCCCCGACCGCCCCCACCTGCGCAGCGCCTACGTCGGACTACCCGGCGCCGTGAGCAGCGACGGCCGCACGATCACGAACGCCCCCAACATGCCGCAGCTCGAGCGCTCCGAGTTCATCGCCACGCTCTCGTATGCCCTCGGCTTTCCCGTCGCCGGTGACAACGACGCCAACCTCGCCCTGCTCGGCGAGCAGCACTTCGGCGCCGCACGGGGCGTACCGACCGCGGTCATGATCACGATCGGGGCGGGCCTCGGCGCCGGCGTGGCCGTGGACGGACGCATCCTCCGTGGCAAGCGCGGCGTCGTCGGTGAATTCGGCCAGTTGCCCGCCGGCCCCCTGGGCACCCGCCTGGAGCTCATGGTCACCGGCCCCGGGCTCACGCACCTCGCCGCCGAATCGGGCATCCGCATCGACTCCCCCGCCGAGGTCTTCGCGCACGACGCCCCCCAACCGCTGCGCGCACTGCGCGCGCACTTCGATCAGGCGCTGCTCATCGTGCTCACCGCCGCGACCGTGTCGTGCGAACCCGAGCTGATCGTGCTCGGCGGTGGCGTCTCAGCCTCGCTCGCCGATGACCTCGAACGCTACGAGACCATGCTGACCCACCACCTGGGCGTCGCCCCGCGGCTGGTCTTCTCGACCCTGGGCGAGTACGCCGGGGCGCACGGCGCAGCCGTCGCCGCACTGCACGACCGGTACCGCGCGCTGGGCGTCCGCGAAACCGAACTCGCCACCCTCCCCGCCTGAACGCTCAGGCCGAAGCGCGCACCACCAACTCGGTCGCCAGCGTCGTCGTGCGGTTCGGCGTCTCGCCCCCCAGACGTGCCAGCAGCACATCGGCCATCGCCACGCCCTGCGCGTGCATCGGCTGGCGGATCGTCGTGAGCTGCGGATCGGTGCTCTGCGCCACCGGCGAGTCGTCGAAACCGACGATCGCGACATCGTCGGGAACGCGGATGCCCGCGGCCTGCAGCACCGTCAACGCGCCGCGAGCCATCAGATCGCTGGCCACGAAGATCGCGTCGGGTCGCCCTCCCGCCAGGATGCGGCGTGCGGATGCCGCCCCACCGGCCTCGCTGTAGTCACCCTCCTCCTCGGCGAAGGGCTCGAGTCCGGCATCCGCCAGCGCGGCACGGAAGCCCTCGCGGCGGTCCATGCCCGACCCCATCATCAGCGGCCCCGTGATCGTGGCGATCCGCGTGCGCCCGCACTCGATCAGGTGCTGCGTCGCCCGACGCGCGGCGGCGACGTTGTCGACGTCGACGACGTAATCGCCGTCGCGGCGCTGCAGAGGCCGGCCGCCGTAGACCACCGGCACGGCATCGGCGATGCGATCGACGAACGCGTCGCCCGCATGGTGCGAGACGATGATCGCGGCGTCGACACCGCCGTTGCGCACGAAGCGGGTCATCTTGCCACCCGGATCGGCACTGGCGATCAACAGCGTCAGCACATAGTCGGACTCAGCCAGCCGTTCGCCGATCCCCGCGACCACCGAGGCCAGGAACGGGTCGCCGAAGAAACGCGTGGTGTCTTCGGGGATGACCAGGCCGATCGCATGAGTGCGCCTGCTCGCCAGAGAACGCGCCGCACGACTGGGCGCGTAGTTGAGGTCAGCGATCGCGCGCTGCACAGCCGCGAGCGCCGCGGGGCTGACAGCCGTCGAACCGTTGACCACCCGCGACACGGTGGAACGCGAGACGCCGGCACGCGCGGCGACCTCTTCGATGGTCGAACGTGGCATCCGTTCCTCCCGCCGGTCAGACGGCGCGCGCCGCGATGATGCGCGCGTACTCGCGACCGCTCTGCTTCACCGTGCGCTGCTGCGTCTCGTAGTCGACGCGCACGATGCCGAACCGCTTGGCATATCCCCACGACCATTCGAAGTTGTCCATCAGCGACCAGTAGAAGTAGCCGCGCACATCGACGCCCTGCGCGATGGCATCCACCACCGCCGCGAGGTGCGCGCGCACGAAGTCGGCCCGATCCGCGTCGGGCACCTGGCCCTCGGCATCCACGGTGTCGTCGTAGGCGACGCCGTTCTCGGTGACGTACAGCGTCACCCCCGGCGCGTATTCCTCGGCCACCCGCACGAGCAGTCGGGTGAGCCCCTCGGGCTGCACCTCCCAGCCCATCGCAGTGCGCGGCAGGCCGCGCTCAACCCAGTGCACGTCGGCGTCGGCGGGGAACGGCGACGCCGTCTCACGCAGATCGAGTCCGTCGGTCTGGTGCGGGTCGCCACCGCCCGGCTGCGGATGCCCCGAGAGCAGCTCACCGTGGTAGTAGTTCACGCCGAGCGCATCGAGTGGCGTCGAGATCGCCTCGAGGTCACCGTCGTGCACGGCCTCCTGCCAGGCGCTGACCGCGTCAGCATCCACCTCGCGCAGGTCGCGCACGATATCGGCAGGGTACGCGCCGCGGAAGAGCGGGTCGAGGAACCAGCGGTTGAACTGCCCGTCGATGCGCCGCGCGGCATCGACGTCGCGCGGGTCGGTCGGATCGGCCGGGTCGGCGACGGTGAGGTTGAGAGTGATGCCGAGGTCGAGGCCGGCATCGCGCTCGCGCAGCGCCTGCACCGCGCGACCGTGCGCGAGCAGCAGGTGGTGCGAGGCGAGCAGGCCATCGCGGATGCTCGTGCGCCCCGGCGCGTGCACACCAGCCGTGTACGACAGGAACGACGAGCACCAGGGCTCGTTGAGCGTGGTCCAGTGCTGCACGCGATCGCCGAGGGCGTCATGCATCGTCAGCGCGTACTCGGTGAAGCGGTCGACCACCTCGCGGCTGGCCCAACCGCCGCGTTCTTCGAGCGCCTGCGGCATGTCCCAGTGGTGCAACGTCAACCAGGGCACGATGTCGGCGGCGAGCAGTTCGTCGACGAGCCGGCTGTAGAAGTCGACGCCCTTCGGGTTCACCGGTCCGGCATCGGGGCGCACCCGCGACCACGACGTCGAGAAGCGGTACGCCTGAAGCCCGAGGTCCTTCATGAGGGCGACGTCGTCGGCGTAGCGGTGGTAGTGGTCGCAGGCGACATCGCCGTTCTCGGCATTGATGACGGCGCCGGGCACGCGCGCGAAGGCGTCCCAGATGGATGCCGTGCGGCCGTCCTCGAAGGCCGCGCCCTCGATCTGATAGGCGGCCGTCGCCGCGCCGAACAGGAAGCCATCAGGGAAGGACCGGGTCATGCGCTCCATTCTCACACGATCCGGGGGTCTTGTGGGAGCGCTCCCACACTGGACCCACTTCCATCTATTTGTCACGAACCCGCGCTATTCGGGACCGATAGCTCGGGTTTGTGACGAATAGACGGGTGGAGCTCCGGGGAAGGGCAGGCGCAGGGGCGGGCGGTAGCCTGAACGGGTGAACCCCGAACTGGCCCGCGCCGAGTCACTGATCCGCTCCATCCCGGACTACCCGGAACCCGGCATCCTCTTCCGTGACATCACCCCGCTGCTGGCCGACCACGACGCACTGCACGCGACCACGCGCGCACTCATCGAACCGTTCGAGGGAACCTTCGACGTCGTCGCCGGCATCGAAGCCCGCGGATTCATCCTGGCGGGCGCGGCCGCCATCGCCGCAGGCGTCGGCCTGGCCCCCATTCGCAAGGCAGGAAAGCTCCCCCAGCCCGCAGCCTCCGTCGACTACGCCCTCGAGTACGGCACGGCGACCGTCGAGATGCATGACGACCTGCCCACCGGTACGCGCGTGCTGCTGATCGACGATGTGCTGGCCACCGGTGGCACCCTGGCAGCCGGCCGCGCACTGGTCGAGACCCTCGGCTACGCCGTCGCCGGAATCAGCGTGCTGTTCGAGATCGACGGCCTCGGCGGACGCGACCTGATCGGCGATCTGCACACCGTTTTCCACTCCGCGTGACCCACACCGCGCGCGGGCACAGCGTCCGCGCGCGATCACCTAGAATCATGGGTATGCCCACCATCGTCGTCGACGTCATGCCCAAGGCCGAACTGCTCGACCCGCAGGGAAAGGCCGTTGCCGGCGCTTTCTCGCGCATGGGTGTTGAGAGCTTCAGCGGTGTCCGCATCGGCAAGCGGTTCGAGCTCACCGTCGACGGTGAGGTCACCGAAGAGGTGCTCGCCGAGGCGCGACGCCTCGCCGAGGACGTGCTCTCGAACTCGGTGATCGAAGACGTCGTGGGCGTCGAGGTCGCACCGTGACCGTACGCGTCGGGGTCATCACTTTTCCGGGCTCCCTGGACGACCGCGACGCGCAGCGCGCCGTGCGGATGGCCGGCGCCGAGCCCGTCGCCCTGTGGCACGGCTCGCACGACCTGCAGGGCGTCGACGCGCTCGTGCTGCCCGGCGGGTTCAGCTACGGCGACTACCTGCGCTCGGGCGCGATCGCGGCTCTGTCGCCGATCATGGCCGAGGTGAAGGATGCCGCCGCCAAGGGCATGCCCGTGTTGGGCATCTGCAACGGCTTCCAGATGCTCGTCGAGGCGCACCTGCTGCCCGGCGGGCTGATCCGCAACGACCACCAGCACTTCGTGCGACGCGACCAGCGCCTGACCGTCGAGAACGCCGACACCGCGTGGACGAGTGAGTTCGACGCGGGCCAGGAGATCGTCATCCCGCTGAAGAACGGCGAGGGCGGCTACATCGCCTCGGAAGACACCCTCGACCGCCTGGAGGGCGAAGGCCTGGTGGCGTTCCGCTACGCCGGCGTCAACCCGAACGGCTCACTGCGCGACATCGCCGGCCTGACGAACACCGCGGGCAACGTGGTGGGCCTCATGCCGCACCCCGAGCACGCCATCGAGGCTGGTTTCGGCCCCGACACGAGTGCCGCGATGCGCTCGGGCGTCGACGGCCTCGACTTCTTCACCAGCGCCGTCGCCGCGGTCACTCGCGCAGCCGCGTAACCGGTCGCGCCTCGCGCAGTAGCGCGGTGCTTGCTGCGCCGTAGCGCGGTGCTCGTCGACACCCCTAGTTCGCGTCGACACCCCCAGCTGGGTGCGCCCGTAGCACGGGGTGTGGATGCCACGTAGGGGTCTCGGCGGGGACTTTCGGATGCCCGATGCCGACGCTTCGCCGACACCCGGGCCCGCGCGGCACGCCCTCCCGCTCCCGCACACCCGCCCCCTCCCGCGCACGCACGCCTCCCGCACCCCACGAGGGGTCAAATTCTGCGGCATCCGAGTGCGCGAACGCGACGTTTATTGACCCCTCGTGCTTGGGGAAGGGGCAACCCGCATGCTTGGGGAAGCCGCAACGCGGCGCGACGTGGCGCAACGCCGCGGCAATGCGACGCACGCCACGCGACGCAACGCCAAGGCACCACCGCGCCCGCTCAGATGCCGGCGGGCGGCCAGACGCCGATGATCACGGCCATCACGACGACCGTCACCAGCTCGTGCGCGATGTTCAGCGTCGTGAGCTTGGTCGAGCGGCCCTCGAATGCGTCGTGCGTGATGAAGCGCGCGGCCGTGAACCCCGCCCACAGTGCGACCGATGTCACCACCGCGGCCCAGAAGTACGACCCCTCATAGAAGTGCCAGGCGATCGATGATGCGCCGGCGAGCACCCACGCCGTGATGAAGCTGACGATGACCGTGGTGATGATCGGCACGATCGCCGTGGCGCCGGGGCGGTTCATGTCGACGCCTGCCAGTTTCGACCACCGCGTGCCGAAGACCTTCGGCGCGTACCAGATCGACCCGACCACCATGCTCGACGCGGTGGCGATCAGCACCGCCCAGTAGTTGATCTCAGGAACCATCATGTGTCCTCCTAGGTCGGCTAGACCTGACGCTACTCCTCCACCCCCTGCGGGTCGATAGGCTCGGCGAGTGAGCCTTCTCGTGACCGTCCCCACCGAACGCCTGGCCCAGAACCTCGGCCCCCTACCCGAGGGCGTGTCCGTGAAGATCTGGGACATGCGTACGCCCGCGCCCGCCGAGCACATCGACATCGTCGTGCCGCCGTACATGGACGGCACCGGAGCCCTGCGGGCGCTGACCGGCATCGATGTCACCCTGGTGCAGGGGCAGTCGATCGGGTACGACGGGGTGGCGGATGCTCTTCCGCCGGGCATCCCATTCGCCAATGCCGCGAGCGTGCATGAGGCGTCCACTGCGGAACTCGCCGTGGGGCTCACGATCGCCGCGCAGCGCGCACTGCCCCGTTTCGCGCTCGCGCAGGAGCGCGGTGAGTGGTCGCCCGCGTTCACCGAGAGCCTTGCCGATCGGCGCGTGCTGCTGGTCGGCTTCGGCGGTGTCGGCAAGGCCATCGCGCAGCGCCTGGCGCCGTTCGAGGTGACGATGTCGGCCGTGGCGCGCAGCGCCCGCACGGCCGAGCTCGACGGCGTCGGCGAGGTCACCGTGCACGCCCTCGACGAGCTGCCCGAGGTGCTGCCCGATGCCGAGATCGTGATTCTGAGCCTGCCGGCGAGCGCCGAGACCCGGCACCTGTTCGATGCAGCGATGATCGCGCGTATGGCGCCGGGTGCGCTGCTGGTCAACGTCGGGCGCGGGGCGCTGGTCGAGGCCGGGGCGATGCTGGCAGCGCTGCGCGAGAACCGTATCCGGGTAGCATCCGATGTCTTCGAAGAGGAGCCACTGCCGGCCGGGCATCCGCTCTGGGACGCCCCGAATCTGCTGATCAGCCCGCACTGCGGCGGCGCTTCGACGGCGATGAATCCGCGCATCGCACGGTTGCTGCGGGTGCAGATCGATCGGATGCTGGCCGGCGAGCCACCACTGAACATCGTGCTGCCGGCATCCTGAGTCCACCCGGGCACCTCAACTCGGCAGGACGATTGCACTTCTACAGGAGACTCTGCCGCCCGACATCCTGCGGAAGTGAAATCGTCCTGCAAACCTGAGCGACACTCGCGCCCCGCAACAGATTCGAACCGTTTCGATCCGACTCTTCCAAAACTGTAAGCGCTTGCAGTAGCCTGGGTCGCATGGCACAGGTCGAACAGTTCGCAGCCCCCGGTTCCGAGTGGTGGCGCACAGCAGTCATCTACCAGATCTACCCGCGCTCGTTCGCCGACGCGTCGGGTGACGGGATCGGTGACCTGCCCGGCATCACCGCCCGACTCGACGATCTGCACGCGCTCGGCGTCGACGCCATCTGGCTGAGCCCGTTCATGACGAGCCCGCAGAAGGACGCGGGCTACGACGTGGCCGATTACCGCGACGTCGACCCGATCTTCGGCACCCTGGCCGACTTCGACGAGATGCTGGCCCAGGCGCACGCCCGTGGCATCCGCGTCATCGTCGACCTCGTTCCGAACCACTCCAGCGATCAGCACGTCTGGTTCCAGCAGGCACTGAAGGCCGCCCCGGGTAGCCCCGAGCGCGCCCGCTACATCTTCCGCGACGGCCGGGGCGAGAACGGCGACCTGCCGCCGAACAACTGGGAGAGCGTCTTCGGTGGCGGCCAGTGGACCCGCACCACCAATCCCGACGGCACGCCCGGCCAGTGGTACCTGCACATCTTCGACCCCACCCAGCCCGACTTCGACTGGACCAACGAAGAGGTGCGCGAGGAGTTCCGCAGCATCCTGCGTTTCTGGCTCGACCGCGGTGTCGACGGCTTCCGCGTCGATGTGGCGCACGGAATGGTCAAGGCCGAGGGCCTTCCCGACTACACCCCGCCGATCGAGGCCGACTCGATGGGCGGCGGTGAGGAGAACGTGCCGTACTGGGGTCAGGACGGTGTGCACGACATCTACCGCGACTGGCACAAGCTGCTCGCCGAGTACGACGGCGACCGCGCCCTGTGCGGTGAGGCCTGGCTGCCCACGCTCGCAAAGACGGCGCTGTGGGTGCGCCCCGGCGAGATGCACCAGACCTTCAACTTCCCGTATCTGATGACCGCGTGGGACGCCGAGGCGCTGCGCGGGGTCATCCGCGACTCGCTCGACGCGTTCGGCGGCGTCGGCGCTCCGAGCACCTGGGTGCTGTCGAACCACGATGTGGTGCGCCACGCCTCGCGCCTGGCGCTGACCGCCGACAACCCGCAGGGTGAGGGAATCGGTCCGCTCTCGCCCGGCAAGCCCGACCAGGCGATCGGCCTGGCGCGTGGCCGTGCGGCCACGACGCTGATGCTCGCGCTGCCCGGCTCGTCGTACCTGTACCAGGGCGAGGAGCTCGGCCTGCCCGAGGCGATGGAGATTCCCGACGAGTTCCGCCAGGACCCGACGTGGTTCCGCACGAACGGCGAGCGGTACGGACGCGACGGATGCCGCGTGCCGCTGCCCTGGTCGGCGGATGCTCCGGCGTACGGCTTCAACACGACCGGCGCCTCGTGGCTGCCGCAACCGGCGGAGTGGGCGGGCTTCGCCCGCGATGTCGAAGAGGCCGACGCGGAGTCGACGCTGAACCTCTACAAGCGCCTGCTCGCCGAGCGCCGCGAGCGCGGTCTCGGCGGCGGCTCGCTGGTGTGGGAGGACGCCGGATCGGATGCTGTCGCCTTCCGCCGTGGTGACCTTCACGTCGTCGCCAACCTGGGCGAGACGCCGATCGAGCTCGGTGGGAACGTGTCGTTCGTGATCCAGAGCCAGCGCTTCAGCGGCACGGCCCTGCCCCCGAACACTGCAGCCTGGTTCACGCGCGCATAGCATCCACCTACCCCGCGAGAAACCACGTGCCGTATGAGACACCACGAACGACGTGGTTTCTCACGCGGGATATGGTTTCTCGCGGGGTGTGAACGGTGTGAACCGCCACAGAACGGTTGCAGAACAACAGAGGGCGAGTGAGATGACGAGCATTGACGAGGTCGCGAAGCTCGCCGGGGTATCGACGGCGACCGTCTCACGCGCGCTCAGTGGGCGCGGGCACGTGTCACCGGCCTCGCGCGAGCGTGTGCGCATCGCGGCCGAGACGCTGGGCTACGTCGTCTCGTCGCGGGCGTCGAGCCTCGCGTCGGGGCGCACGCAGAACGTCGGCGTGATCGTGCCGTTCCTCGACCGCTGGTTCTTCAGCACGGTGCTGTCCGGGGCATCGAGCGCGCTGATGCGCGCCGGCTACGACATCACCCTGTACAACATCACCGCCGACGCCGACGTGCGCAAGGACGTCTTCTCGACGTTCCTGCGACGCAAGCGGGTGGATGCCGTCATCGCCGTCTCGATCGAGCTCGACGACGATGAGACGGGACGGTTGCAGGCGCTCGGCCTGCCCGTGATCGCGATCGGCGGTCCGAACCCGCAGCTGCGCACCCTCACGGTGGACGACACGGCGGTGGCGCGCCTGGCGACCGAGCACCTGATCGGGCTCGGCCATCGGGCGATCGCGCACATCGGCGCGAATCCCGAGTTCGATATCGACTTCCACATCCCCACGCGTCGCAGGCTCGGCTTCGAGCAGGCGCTGGCGGATGCCGGCATCACCCCCAACCCCGATTTTCTCGAACCGGCCGACTTCACCGTCGATGGCGGTTTCCGCGCCGCCAAGCAGCTGCTCGGCCGACCCGGTCCGCGCCCGACGGCGATCTTCGCGGCATCCGATGAGATGGCGATCGGGGCGATCCTCGCCGCGCGCGATCTCGGGTTCCGGGTGCCCGAGGACCTGTCGATCGTCGGCATCGACGGTCATGAGCTGGGCGAGTTCTTCCAGTTGACGACGGTCGACCAGTTCCCGCTCGGGCAGGGTGAGCGGGCCGCGGGCGCGGTGCTCGCTCAGTTGGAGGGCGACACCGAGGCCGCTGTGGGCGGCGAACTGCCGTTCGAGCTGATCGTGCGCGGCACGACCGCGCGCGTCTGAGCGGCGCGTCAGGCCGCGGCGCGCACGCCGCCACGGGTGGCGCGCGAGACGATCAGGTGCAGCAGCATGGTCGCGGCGAGGACGACGGCGGATGCCGGCACGAGCCCGTCCGGTTCGACACCGGATGCCAGCAGTGCACCACCCAGAATGCCGCCGAGCGCCGAGCCGAGCTGCATGCCGCTGCCGTTGAGCGCCAGCACCAGTGACATCGAGTCGGGTGCCAGGTCGCCCAGGCGGGACTGCAGGGCGACGCCGGAGCCGCCGTTGAAGAACGCGCACGCGAAGAACCACACGAAGGCGGCCACCGCCCCGGCGAGACCGGGCAGCATCAGACCGAACGTGCCGAGCACGGCGACAGCGATCAGGATGCCGATGATCAGCGTGATGACGTGCACCGGGTTGAAGCGGTCGGTGGCGCGTCCCGAGATGATGTTGCCGATCAGGCTGACCACGCCGTAGCCGAACATCGCGGCGATGATCGGCAGCCCCTCGCCGACGCGGGGGCCGAAGATCAGGGTCGCGTAGGTGAAGCACAGGTAGCTGGCGCACATGATGCCGGTGGCGACGAGGATCGCCCCGATCAGCGCGGGCTGCGTGAGTGGCTTGAGCGTCGCGCGCAGCGACAGGGCGGGCAGGTGCAGCCGGGGCACCTTGATGAGGATGCCGACAAGGGCAACCGCGCCGACACCGGTGACGAGGAACAACGGCATGCGCCAGTCGTCCTGGCCGATCACCAGTCCCACCGGCACACCGAGGGCGGTGGCGGCGAGGAATCCGCCCAGTACGAACGACAGCGCGCGCCCGCGCCGTTCGGGTGCGGTCTTGGCGAGCACGTAGGCGCTGACAACGGCGCTGAGCAGGGCACCGCCGACGGCCGAGACGATGCGACCGGTCATCGCCATCGCGTAGTCCACGGCCAGAGCGATGATCAGGTTGCCGACCAGGAACACCGCCAGCGAGAGCGAGATCACCAGTTTGCGCTCCCAGCGCCCGGTGAAGGCGCTGAGCACCGGACCGGCGATCGCGGCGGTGAGGGCGAACACCGCCACCAACTGCCCGGCTGCCGCGTTCGACACGTCGAGGTCTTCGGAGATCTGCGGCAGCAGCCCGGCCAGCACATAGCCGTCGATACCCATCGAGAAGGTCGCCAGGGCGAGCCACAGCAGGGCGCCGAATCCGGCGGGACGAGCCTCGTCGCTTTTGTTCACCGCACTATCCAATCAGACATCCGACCTGTGGTCGCCTGTTTGCGTCGAGCGATCGGCACGGCACCGTGTTTCCGGGCATCCGCGGCGTTACTGTTTCCCAATGGAAGCCCTCAACGACATCGTGCTCTTCCTCGGTGACCGCCTGTGGACGTGGGCCGTGCTGCCTGTCGTCGTGCTGCTCGGCGTCTACTTCACGGTGCGTTCCGGGGTGGTGCAGTTCCGCCTCATCCCTGAGATGTTCCGCACGCTGACCAACCGCACGCCCACCGACGCGGACGGTCGCCCGCAGTCGGTGTCGGCCTTCCAGGCGTTCACGATCTCGGCGGCCTCCCGCGTCGGCGTCGGCAACATCGCCGGTGTCGGCACGGCGATCGCCATCGGCGGCCCGGGGGCCGTGTTCTGGATGTGGACGATGGCATTCATCGGCGGCGCCTCGAGCTTCATCGAGTCAACCCTCGGTCAGCTCTTCAAGGTGCGCGACCCCGATGGCTTCCGCGGTGGTCCGGCGTACTACATGCAGCACGGTTTGAAGGCCCGCTGGATGGGCATCGTCTTCGCGGTGATCCTCATCGTGTGCTTCCCCTTCGCGTTCAGTTCACTGCAGGCCAACACGATCAGCGCGACGGTGTCGTCGAGCTTCGGCGGCGACGTGGGCTGGATCCCCTGGGTGGTCGGCATCGCCCTGGCGGTGCTGACGGGCCTGGTGATCTTCGGCGGCGTACGCCGCATCGCCCACGTGACGCAGGCGGTGGTGCCGTCGATGGCGCTGCTGTATCTGCTGGTCGGGCTCGTGATCGTCGCCCTGAACATCGAACAGCTCCCGGCGGTGTTCGCGTCGATCTACACGCAGGCGTTCGGGTTCAACGAGGTCGTCGGCGCGGCGCTGGGCACGATCATCATGACCGGTGTCAAGCGCGGCATGTTCTCGAACGAGGCCGGCCTCGGTTCGGCCCCGAACGCGGGCGCGAGCGCCGCCGTCACGCACCCCGTCAAGCAGGGACTGGTGCAGACGCTGGGCGTCTACTTCGACACGTTCCTGGTGTGCACCATCACGGCGTTCATCATCCTGGTGGCGACGCCCGACCTGGCCGGCGCCGAGCGCGGCATCGTGCTGACCCAGGCCGCGATCGTGAACAGCCTCGGCGAATGGTCGAACGTGCTGCTGAGCGTCATCATCTTCCTGCTCGCGTTCAGCTCGATCCTCGGCAACTACTACTACGGCGAGTCGAACATCGAGTTCATCACCACGCGCCGCAGCGTGCTGACCACCTACCGGTCACTGGCGGTCGTGGCGATCTTCGTCGGCTCGATCGCTTCGGCCGATCTCATCTGGAACACGGCCGACGGCGTGATGGGCATCATGGCACTGGTGAACCTCATCGCGATCGCGCTGCTCTCGGGCGTCGCGTTCCGTCTGTTGCGTGACTTTCTCGATCAGCGGCGCGCCGGGCTCGATCCGGTGTTCACCCGGGAGCGGATGCCGGATGTCACGGGCATCCAGTGCTGGGAGGACGAGCTCAGCGTCACCGGTCCGATCCCGGTGCAGCGCCGGCGCTGACAGCATCCGCCGCCCGCGCGTCGCTCAGAGGCGGCGCGCGGTGATCGCTTCGCGATCGTTGTTGCGGCGCAGGGTGCGCAGGCAGCGCGAGCACAGGATCTCGACGGCCCTCGGATGCCCTTCACCGCATTGGCAGTCGATGCTCACCCGCCAGCGGGCGCGGCGCCCGCACGGGATGTACTCGGTCTCGGTGCCGTGATCGCATTCGCACCGCGGAGCGTCGCCGCCGTCGAGCGAGGGCATCTCGCTGAGGTCGACGTTCTGCGCCGTGTCGGTGTGCTCGGCAGATTCGATCTCGGTGTCGACGGGGGTCGCGGTGGCATGCATCACCGTTATCTTCCCATCCCGCGCCCGGGCGGCGGTATCAGGCCTCGATCACCCGCTGGTTGACCTCGTGCGCCTCACGGTGCAGCCGCTCCATACGGTCATCGAGCTCGCCGGCGGCATCCGCGGCCTCGGTCAGACTCTGCACGAGGTGACCGGGCACGCGTCCCGAGAACTTGTAGTGGATCTTGTGCTCGAGGCTGGCCCAGAAGTCCATCGCGATGGTGCGGAACTGCACTTCGACGGGCACGGCGACCGTTCCGGTCGACAGGAACACCGGCACCTCGACGATCGCGTGCAGGCTGCGGTACCCGTTGGGTTTGGGTCCGGCGATGTAGTCCTTGACGATACGGACGGTCACATCGTCCTGCGCAGTGAGCAGGTCGAACAGACGGTAGACGTCGCTGACGAAGCTGCACGTGACGCGTACGCCGGCGATGTCGGTGATCTCACGTCGGATGCTGGGAAAGTCGGCCTCGATGCCTCGGCGGGCGACCTTCTCGACGATGCTGTCGGGCGACTTCAGGCGGCTCTTGACGTGCTCGATCGGGTTGTACGCGTGCATGTGCGTGAACTCGTCCTGCAGGATCGAGATCTTCGTCTCGATCTCGCGCATGCCGAATTCGTACTCGCGCAGGAACCGCTGGAACTCGTCGCGCAGCTGCCGGGCCTCGGCGATCGCCGCGTCGTCGACGGGGAGCGTTGTCATGTCTCGACGCTACCTCTCCGGGTTCAGAAACGGCTGGGTGATTCACTTGCGGGCACGCAGCGTCGGCATGGTGCATGGATTCGCGCCCCGGGCGTGAGGATCTCGTGAGGATCGGGTTCGGGCGGACGCCGGGACGATGGGATCGGTGAGTGCTCGATCTCATCTACCTCGCGCTGACCGCGCTGATCTTCGTCTTCGTCTCTCTCATCGCGAAGGGGGCTGAGCAGCGATGATCATCTTCGAGATCGCGGCCGCCGTGCTCGGTGTCGCCGCGATCGCCTACCTGTTCGTGACGCTCGTGCGACCGGAGAAGTTCTGATGGGCGCCGTGGGACTGGGCGTGCTGCAGGCCGCCACCGTCGTCCTCATGCTGGTGCTGCTGTGCCGCCCGCTGGGTGACTACATCGCCCGCATCTACTCCAGTGCGAAGCATCTGCGCGTCGAACGCGGGCTGTACCGTCTGATCGGGGTCGACGCGGCCTCGGAGCAGACCTGGCGATCGTACGCACGCAGCGTGCTGCTCTTCTCGGCGGCAGGCATGCTGCTGGTCTACTTGCTGCAGCGCACGCAGCACCTGCTGCCCCTGTCGCTCGGTCTGCCGCCTGTGCCCGAGGGGCTCGCGTTCAACACCGCCGCCTCGTTCGTGGCCAACACCAATTGGCAGTCGTACTCGCCCGAGCAGACCATGGGTCACCTCGTGCAGGCCGCCGGGCTCGCCGTGCAGAACTTCCTGTCGGCGGCGGTCGGCATCGCCATCGCCATCACGCTCGTGCGGGGTTTCGCCCGCCACGGCTCGACCACCATCGGCAACTTCTGGGTCGACATGACCCGCGGTCTGCTGCGGCTGCTGCTGCCGATCTCGGTGGTCGGCGCGCTCGTGCTCATCGCCGGCGGTGTGGCCCAGAACCTCGCCGGATTCACCGAGGTGCAGACCCTCAGCGGGGCGACCCAGCAGATCCCGGGCGGCCCGGTGGCCTCTCAGGAGGTCATCAAGCTGCTCGGCACCAACGGCGGTGGCTTCTACAACGCCAACTCGGCGCACCCGTTCGAGAACCCGACGCCGTGGACCAGCCTGTTCGAGATCCTGCTGATCCTCGCGATCCCGTTCTCGCTTCCCCGCGCCTTCGGCCGGATGGTCGGCGACGACCGCCAGGGGTACGCCATCGTGTCGGTGATGGGCGTGCTGTTCCTCGCCTCGACGACGATCCTCTCGATCGTCGAGTACGCCGGCCGCGGACCTGCTCCCGAACTGGCCGGTGCGGCGTTGGAGGGCAAGGAGGTGCGCTTCGGCATCCTCGGTTCCACCCTGTTCGGCAGCGCCTCGACGCTCACCTCGACCGGTGCCGTGAACTCGATGCACGACTCGTACACGGCCCTGGGCGGGATGATGCCGATGCTCAACATGATGCTCGGTGAGGTCGCCCCCGGCGGCGTCGGCTCGGGCCTGTATGGCATGCTCGTGCTCGCCGTGATCACCGTCTTCGTCGGCGGCCTGTTGGTCGGCCGCACCCCCGAGTACGTCGGCAAGCGGATCGGCCCGCGCGAGATGACCCTCGCCAGCCTGTACATCCTCGTCGTTCCCGCGCTCGTGCTGTGCGGCACCGCGCTCAGCTTCGCGATCCCCGCGATCCGCGACGACGTCGTCTCGACCAGCATCCTCAACCCGGGTCCGCACGGGCTCAGCGAGGTGCTGTACGCCTTCACCTCGGCGGCGAACAACAACGGCTCGGCATTCGCAGGGCTCACCGCCAGCACCCCCTGGTTCGCCACCGCACTCGGTGTGGCGATGCTGCTCGGGCGGTTCATCCCGATCGTGCTCGTGCTGGCTCTGGCCGGATCGCTCGCCGCGCAGCGCCCGGTGCCCCAGACCGCCGGCACCCTGCCCACGCACCGGCCGCTGTTCGTCGGGATGCTCTCGACGATCGCCGTCGTCATCACTGCTCTCACGTACTTCCCCGTGCTCACGCTCGGGCCTCTCGCAGAAGGACTGGTCTGACATGACCCTCACGCACCCCCGCCCGGACACCCGGGCATCCGAACCGGCCCCGGCCCCGTCACGGGCATTCAGCGGCGCCCAGCTCGCGGCCGCCGTGCCCGGCGCTCTGCGCCGGCTCAACCCGGCACGCCTGCTGCGCAATCCGGTGATCCTGCTGGTGTGGGCAGGCGCCGCGTTCACCAGCGTGCTCGCCATCGCCGAGCCGCTGCTCGGCGGTGCCGATCCGGACGTCCCGGCGGGCTTCACGTGGGCGATCGCCGGCTGGTTGTGGCTGACCGTGCTGTTCGCCAACCTGTCGGAGGCGGTCGCCGAGGGGCGCGGAAAGGCCCAGGCGGCCAGCCTGCGCAAGACCCGCACCACGACGACCGCACGGCTCGTGCTCGGCTACAACTCGTCCGACCCGCTGGCTGAGCGCACGCCGCTGACCGAGACCGCATCGTCGGCCCTCGCGGTCGGCGACCTGGTGGTTGTCGCGGCCGGTGAGGCGATCCCCGGCGACGGCGACATCGTGGCCGGCATCGCGACGGTCGACGAGTCGGCCATCACCGGCGAGAGCGCCCCGGTGATCCGCGAGTCCGGAGGCGACCGCAGCGCCGTCACCGGCGGCACGCGCGTGCTCTCGGACCGCATCGTGGTGCGCATCACCTCCCGCCCCGGCGAGACGTTCGTCGACCGCATGATCGCCCTCGTCGAGGGAGCGAACCGTCAGCGCACGCCCAACGAGATCGCGTTGAACATCCTGCTGTCGAGCCTGTCGATCGTCTTCGTGGTGGCCGTGCTGGTGCTCAACCCGCTCGCCGCGTACGTCGCGTCGCCCGTCGGCATCCCCGTGCTCATCGCCCTGCTGGTGTGCCTGATCCCCACCACGATCGGTGCGCTGCTGAGCGCGATCGGCATCGCCGGGATGGACCGCCTCGTGCAGCGCAACGTGCTGGCGATGTCGGGGCGCGCCGTCGAAGCCGCCGGCGATGTCTCGACGCTGCTGCTCGACAAGACCGGCACCATCACCTACGGCAACCGCCGCGCCGATGACGTGCGACCGGTCGACGGCGTCGACGCCGACGAGCTGCTGCGCGCCGCCGCGCTGTCCTCGCTCGCCGACCCCACCCCCGAGGGTGCGTCGATCGTCGACCTCGCCGTCACCCGTGGCATCCACGTCGCCTCGCCCGAAGGTGCGGTGACCGTGCCGTTCACCGCCCAGACCCGCATGAGCGGCATCGATCTGCCCGACGGCACCATGATCCGCAAGGGTGCCGGGTCGGCGATTCGCGCCTGGCTCGCGACGCAGGGAGCGGATGCCGGTGATGCCGCCGCCGAGGCGGCCCGCCACGCCGACGAGATCGCGGCGGCCGGCGGTACGCCGCTCGTCGTCGCGGTGAACACGCGCATCCTCGGTGTCGTGCACCTGAAGGACATCGTCAAGGACGGGCTGCGCGAGCGGTTCGACGAACTGCGTGCGATGGGCATCCGCACGGTGATGATCACGGGAGACAACCCGCTCACCGCGGCCGCCATCGCGAAAGAGGCCGGCGTCGACGATGTGCTCGCCGAAGCGACACCCGAAGACAAGCTGGCGCTGATCCGTCGCGAACAGCAGGGCGGACGCATGGTCGCGATGACCGGCGACGGCACCAACGACGCCCCCGCGCTCGCCCAGGCCGACGTCGGCGTCGCGATGAACACCGGCACGTCGGCCGCGAAAGAGGCCGGCAACATGGTCGACCTCGACTCCGACCCGACCAAGCTGATCGACATCGTGCGCATCGGCAAGCAGTTGCTGATCACCCGCGGCGCGCTGACCACGTTCTCGCTCGCGAACGACATCGCGAAGTACTTCGCGATCATCCCCGCCCTGTTCATGACCGCATTCCCCGGCCTGAGCGCCCTGAACATCATGCACCTGCACTCGCCGGCATCCGCCGTGCTCAGCGCCGTGATCTTCAACGCGATCGTCATCGTCTTCTTGATCCCGCTCGCCCTGCGCGGTGTGAAGTACCGTCCGGCGAGCGCGGAGCGGATGCTGCAGCGCAACCTGCTGATCTACGGCCTCGGCGGCGTGATCGCCCCCTTCATCGGCATCAAGCTGATCGACCTGGTCGTCAGCCTGATCCCCGGCTTCTGATCCCCGGCTTCTGAACCTCGCAAAGGAACGACCATGTCGAAGACCCGCACCACCACCCGCACCGCCGGGGTCGCCATCCGCGCCGTCCTCGTGATGACGGCCCTGCTCGGACTCGCCTATCCGCTCGCCATGACGGGCGTCGGCCAGCTCGCCTTCCCGTGGCAGGCGAACGGCTCGGTCGTCGCCCACGACGGCGAACCGGTCGGCAGCGCCCTGCTGGGCCAGACGTTCGCCGACGCGGACGGCAACGCCCTGCCGCAGTACTTCCAGCCCCGACCGTCTGCATCCGACTACGAAGGCGCCTCCTCAGGAGGCAGCAACCTCGGACCTTCGCACCCCGACCTGGTCGCCGCGATCGACGCGGGCCGCCAGCGGATCGCGGCCCGCGAGGGCGTCTCGCCCGATGAGGTGCCCGCGGATGCCGTCACCGCCTCGTCATCGGGACTCGACCCGCACATCAGCCCGCAGTACGCCCTGCTGCAGGTGTCGCGAGTGGCCGCGGAGCGCGGCATGAGCGAAGATGACGTGCGGGCGATCGTCACCGCGCGCATCGAGACGCCGGACCTCGGCTTCATCGGCGCGGAGCGCGTCAACGTGCTCGACCTCAACGTCGCCCTCGATACCGCACAGGAAGAGATCCGATGACCCGAGGGCGTCTGCGAGTACTGCTCGGCGCGGCTCCCGGCGTCGGCAAGACGTACGAGATGCTCGCCGACGCCCATCGGCTTCAGGCAGAGGGGTACGACGTCGTGATCGCCGTCGTCGAGGATCACGGACGCACCGCAACGGCGGCGCAGACCGTGGGTCTCGAACGCGTGCCGCTGCGCACCGTGATGCACCGCGGCGTCACCCTCGGCGAACTCGACCTCGAGGCCGTGATCGCGCGGGCGCCGCAGATCGCCCTGGTCGACGAGCTCGCCCATACCAACGCCCCCGGATCGACGAACGAGAAGCGCTGGCAAGACGTCGAAGCGCTGCTCGATGCCGGGATCGACGTGATCACAACCGTCAACGTGCAGCACATCGAGTCGCTCGGCGGGGTCGTCGAGCAGATCACCGGTATCGCTCAGCAAGAGACGGTGCCCGACGCCGCGGTGCGCGCCGCGGACGACATCGAGGTGGTCGACCTGGCCCCGCAGTCGCTGCGCGACCGCCTCTCGGC
This sequence comes from Microbacterium esteraromaticum, assembly GCF_028747645.1. Classification (NCBI taxonomy): domain Bacteria; kingdom Bacillati; phylum Actinomycetota; class Actinomycetes; order Micrococcales; family Microbacteriaceae; genus Microbacterium; species Microbacterium esteraromaticum. The sequence goes on along the minus strand of NZ_CP118100.1, from coordinate 291,127 downwards.
CGGGTCGGTGTATCCCGCCGAGCGGGTGGATGCCGCGCTGTCGAACTACTTCCGCCTCGGCAACCTGACCGCGCTACGCGAGCTGGCGCTGCTGTGGCTCGCCGACGAGGTCGACTCGGCACTGCGCCGCTACCGAGACGAGCACGGCATCGCGAGCACCTGGCAGGCGAGAGAGCGCGTCGTCGTCGCCCTCACCGGTGGCCCCGAGGGCGAAACGCTACTGCGCCGCGGTGCGCGAATCGCCGCCCGCTCGGCCGGCGGAGAGCTGCTCGCGGTGCACGTGCTGACGCAGGACGGCCTGCGAGGCAGCCCGCCCGGGGCGCTGTCGGCCCAGCAGCGGCTGGTGTCCGCGCTCGGCGGAAGCTACCACCAGATCGTGGGCGACGACGTGGCCGAATCGCTCGTCGAGTTCGCCCAGACGTCGGATGCCACCCAGCTCGTCATCGGCGTCAGCCGACGCAGCCGCCTGGCCGCCGTGTTCACGGGCCCCGGCATCGGGGCCGAGGTGATCCGCCGCTCGGGCGACATCGATGTGCACATGGTGAGCCACGCCGCTGCTGGCACGCACGCCGCGCTGCCGCGCATCACCGGTGGCCCCCTGGGCTGGCGCCGGCAGGCTCTCGGCCTCGCCATCGCCCTGGTCGGCGGTCCGCTGCTGTCGTGGCTGCTGTACTCGTTCCGCTCCCCCGCATCGATCACCTCGGACGTCCTGGCCTACCAATTGCTCGTCGTGGTCGTGGCGCTGATCGGGGGCATCCGCCCTGCCCTGTTCGCCGCCGTGCTCTCAGGCCTCACCCTCGACTTCCTGTTCGTCGCACCACTCTTCACGGTCACCATCGCCGACCCGCTGCACACACTGGCGCTGGTGATGTACGTCGTAAGCGCCGTACTGGTCAGTATCGTCGTCGATCAGGCCGCCCGCCGCGCCCGCACCGCGCGCCGAGCCTCGGCCGAGGCCGAGCTGCTGGCCGCCGTGGCCAGCAGCGTACTGCGCGGCGACAGCGCCCCCCTGGCGCTGGTCAGCAGAGCACGCGAGGCCTTCGGTTTCAGCGGTGTACGACTGCTCGACCATGACGGGCGCGTGCTCGCGACCGACGGCGAACCGCTGCCCGACACCACCCCCGAGATCGTGCCTGTCGGCGCCGACGCCCTGCTCGAACTGCACGGATCGACCCTCGATGCTCCGGCCCGGCGACTGCTCGACGCGATCGTCGCCCAGCTGGCGGCCGCGATCGAACACACCGACCTGACCGCTACCGCCCGACGCGCCGACGTGCTCGCCGAGACCGACCGCGTGCGCAGCGCCCTGCTCTCGGCCATCAGCCACGACCTGCGCCGCCCCCTCGCGGCGGCCATGGCCGCCGTCGGCGGGCTGCGCGGATCCAGCCGACTCTCCAGTGCCGACCGCGCCGAACTGCTCGAGACCGCCGATGAGAGCCTGGGCACCCTGTCGAAGCTCGTCACCGATCTGCTCGATGCCAGCCGCGTCGAAGCCGGCGTGCTCGCCGTATCACTCACCGACGTCGACGCGGGGGCGGCCGTCGTCAGCGCGCTCGATGAACTCGGCTTCGGCCCCGATGACGTCGAGCTCGGCCTCGATCCCGCTCTGCCCGCGCTGCGCGCCGACCCGGTGCTGCTGCAACGGGTGCTCGTCAATGTGCTCGCCAACGCCCACCGGCACACCCCGCCCGGCAGCCGGGTACTCGTGACGACCAGCCGCCTGGGCGAGACCGCCGAGATCCGCATCGTCGACCGCGGCGAAGGTGTGCCCCTCGAACGGCAGCAGAGCATGTTCGCCCCGTTCCAGCGCGAAGGCGACCACGACAACACCGTCGGCCTCGGCCTCGGGCTGGCCCTGTCGCGCGGGTTCACCGAGGGCATGAGCGGTAGCCTGAGCCCCGAGGACACACCAGGAGGGGGCCTGACGATGGTGATCGCCCTGCCGGTGGCATCCGACACCACACACCCGACCGGTGCCGACGCATGAAGCTGCTGATCGCCGATGACGACCCGCAACTGGTGCGGGCGCTGCGCATCACCCTCGCCGCCCACGGCTACGACGTCGTGGCGGCGCCCGACGGGGCCGCGGCGATCCAGCTCGCAGCACAGGAGCACCCCGACATCGTGCTGCTCGACCTGGGCATGCCGCAACTCGACGGCGTGCAGGTGATCCACGCGCTGCGCGGATGGACGACCGTGCCGATCATCGTCGTGTCGGGCCGCACCGGTTCGGCCGACAAGGTCGACGCCCTCGATGCCGGCGCCGATGACTACGTCACCAAGCCCTTTCAGATCGACGAGCTGCTGGCCCGTCTGCGGGCGCTGTCACGCCGTGCGGGCGCCGGCGCGGGCGAGGCGACCGTGGCGTTCGGCGACGTCGTCGTCGACCTGGCCGCGAAATCCGTCGCACGCGCGGGCGCGCACGTGCACCTCACCCCCACCGAATGGCGGATGCTCGAGCACCTGGTGCGGCACCCCGGCGCCCTGGTGACCCGGCAGGAGCTGCTGCGCGAGCTGTGGGGCACCGAGCAGGCCACCGACACCGGCTACCTGCGCCTGTACATGTCGCAGCTGCGCAAGAAGCTCGAGGCAGACCCGTCGGCGCCCGTACACCTGCTCACCGAACAGGGCAGGGGCTACCGACTCGTGCTCTGACGCTCAGGCATCGCGACCGATGACGGCCTCGGGGCGCAGGTCGAGGCGTCGCAGCGCCTGGGCGTTCAACGCCACCACGATCGTCGACAGGCTCATCAGAATCGCACCCACCGACATCGGCAGCACGAACCCGACCGGCGCCAGCACACCGGCCGCCAACGGCACCGAAATCAGGTTGTACCCCGCCGCCCACCACAGATTCTGCTTCATCTTGCGGTAGCTGGCGCTCGACAGCTCGATCACCGAGATCACCGCACGCGGGTCGTCCGAGGCCAGGATCACCCCGGCCGAGGCGATCGCCACATCGGTGCCCGCGCCGATCGCGATGCCGACATCGGCCTGGGCGAGCGCCGGCGCATCGTTGACGCCGTCGCCGACCATCGCGACCTTCTTGCCCTCACGCTGCAGTTCAGCGACCTTCGCGGCCTTGTCCTCGGGGCGCACCCCGGCGAACACCCGATCGATGCCGAGTTCGCGTCCGACCGCATTCGCCACGGCCTCGGCATCACCGGTGATCATCACCACCTCGACGCCGCGCGCATGCAACGCCTCGACCGCCTGCCGCGACTCCGCCCGGATCTCATCGGCCAGCTTCAGCCCGCCGATCACCTCCCCGTCGCGCACGACGTGCAGAATGATGGCGCCCTCAGAACGCCAGCCATCGGCATCCGCGATCTCTTCCGCACCCACCTCGGTCAGCATGTACGGGCCCCCCACGCGCACCTCGGCGCCGTCGACGGTGGCCGTCACGCCGACGGCCGGCGACGAGCGGAAGCCCGTCGCCGTGGCGACGGTCAGGTCGCGATCGGCGGCGGCGCGCACGATCGCCCTGGCCAGCGGATGCTCACTGTCGGCCTCGGCGGCCGCGGCGAGCGCAAGCACCTCCTCGGCGCTCCAGTCGCCCGCGGGAGCAATCGCCGAGACCGTCGGCTCGCCCTTCGTGAGCGTGCCCGTCTTGTCGAACAGCACCGCGTCGACCGTGCGCATGCTCTCCAGGGCCAAGCGGTCCTTCACCAGCACACCCGCACGGGCCGCCCGCTCGGTCGCGATCGAGACGACCAGCGGAATCGCCAGCCCCAGCGCATGAGGACACGCGATGACCAGCACCGTGATGGTACGCACGACCGCGGCATCCGGATCGCCGACCGCGGTCCACACGACCGCGGTGAGCGCCGCGGCGCCGAGCGCGAACCAGAACAGCCACGCGGCCGCCCGGTCGGCGAGGCGCTGCGCGTGCGAACTCGACGCCTGCGCGTCGGAGACCAGCTTGCGGATGCCCGCGATCGCCGTGTCGTCGCCGATGGCATCCACCTCGACGCGCAACCCCGAGTCGGTGGCCACGGTACCCGCGGTCACGCGTTCGCCGACACCGCGGCCGACCGTGCGCGACTCCCCCGTGAGCATCGACTCGTCCATGCTCGCGCGGCCGTCCACGATCACCCCATCGGCGGGAACACTGCCCCCGGGACGCACGATGACGACATCGCCGACGCGCAGATCGTCGGGACTCACCGTCTCGACACCATCGCCGGCAACGCGCTCCGCCTCATCGGGCAGCAGCGCGGCCAGCGAGTCCAACGCCGACGTCGTCTGCGCGAGCGACCTCATCTCGAGCCAGTGCCCCAGCAGCATGATGACGATCAGCAGCGCGAGCTCCCACCAGAACTCCAGCTCGTGATGCAACAGCCCCAGGCTCGCGCCCCACGAGGCGAGGAAGGCGACCGTGATCGCCAACCCGATCAGCAGCATCATGCCGGGCTTGCGGGCCTTCAGCTCACTGACGGCCCCGGTGAGGAACGGCCGGCCGCCCCACACGTACATCACGGTGCCCAGCACAGGGGCGACCCAGGCCACCCCCGGCAGGTCGGGGATCTCGTAGCCGAGCAGCATGGCGAACATCGGCGAGAGGGCCACCACCGGCACGGCGATCAGCAGGTTGATCCAGAACAGCCTGCGGAACTGGCCGACATGATCGCCGTGGCCCGCGTGGTTGTCGTGGCCGGCGTGATTGCCGTGGGCCGCGTGGTTGGCATCCGCTCCCGTTCGGGAGGAGTTCTCGCCCTCGGGAGGATGCCCGTGCGCGTGACCTCCTCCCGAACCCGGGTTCTCCTCCCGAGCGGATGCCGCGGGCGCATGCCCGCGGTGCGCAGCGTGCTGCTCGTGGCCCTCGTGTGCGTGCGGATCGGTCATGATGCTCCTCCGTCTACTTGATCAGCGAGCGGAAGCGGCGCAGCCGCAGGCTGTTGCCCACCACGAAGACGCTCGAGAACGCCATCGCCGCCCCGGCGAGCATGGGGTTGAGCAGCCCGAGGGCTGCCAGGGGGATCGCGGCCGTGTTGTACGCGAACGCCCAGAACAGGTTGCCCTTGATGGTGCCGAGGGTACGGCGTGAGAGGCGGATCGCGTCGGAGGCCGCGCGCAGGTCTCCCCGCACGAGGGTGATGTCGGATGCCTCGATCGCGACGTCGGTGCCGGTGCCCATGGCCATGCCGAGGTCGGCCTGTGCCAGCGCCGGGGCATCGTTGACTCCGTCGCCGACCATCGCGACGACGCGCCCCTCGGACTGCAGTCGGGTGACGACGTCGACCTTCTCAGCGGGCAGCACCTCGGCGATGACCTCATCGATGCCGACCTGCGCGGCGATGTGCTCTGCGGCGGCGCGGTTGTCGCCGGTGAGCAGCACGGGTCGCAGCCCGAGAGCCTTCAGCGACGCGATGGCCTCGGCGCTGGTGGGCTTGACCTCGTCGGCGACGACGATCATTCCGCGTGCCTCGCCGTCCCAGGCCACGAGCACGGCGGTCTGCCCCGAGGCCTCTGCCGCGGCCTTGCGATCGAGCAGGTCGCTCGATGGCCGGATTGCCCAGTCCTCGAGCAGCGATGCCCGCCCGACGAGCAGCGCGTGCCCTTCGACGACGCCGGTCACGCCGCGCCCCTCGATGTTCTGGAACGACTCGACCGCCGGCAGCGCCCGCGCCCCACCCCACGAGGGGTCAATTTCTGTCGTGTTGAGACCCTCCGACACGACGTTTTCTGACCCCTCGTGGGGGCGGGTCTGGGGAAGGGAGGGGCGGATGCTCGCGGCCTGGGCGATCGCGCGGGCGATGGGGTGCTCACTGGCATCCTCGATCGCACCGGCCAGGCGCAGCAGCTCGCCAGCATCCGTTCCGGCCTCGGGAAACACCTCGACGACGCTCATGCGCCCCTCGGTGACCGTGCCTGTCTTGTCGAGCACGATCGTGTCGACGCGACGCGTCGACTCCAGAATCTCGGGCCCCTTGATGAGAATGCCCAGCTGGGCCCCGCGACCCGTGCCCACCAGCAGCGCGGTCGGCGTCGCCAGACCCAGCGCGCACGGGCACGCGATGATCAGCACCGCGACGGCCGCGGTGAAGGCGGCGGATGCCGGGAAGCCGAGCGCCAACCAGACGCCGAGCGTCGCCACCGCGATCACGATCACGATGGGCACGAAGATGCCCGAGACTCGGTCGGCGAGGCGCTGCACCTCGGCCTTGCCGGTCTGCGCCTCCTCGACCAGCTTCGCCATCTGGGCGAGCTGTGTATCGGCGCCCACGCGGGTCGCGCGCACCACGAGCCGGCCGCCCGCGTTGACCGTGGCACCGGTGACGGTGTCACCCGCGGTCACCTCGACGGGAACGGACTCTCCGGTGATCATCGACTGGTCCACGGCGGATGCCCCCGACACGACGACGCCGTCGGTGGCGATCTTCTCGCCGGGGCGCACGACGAACTCGTCACCCACGTGCAGGTCATCGGTCGAGATGAGCACCTCGACGCCGTCGCGCAGGACCGCGACCTCTTTCGCTCCGAGTTCGAGCAGGGCGCGCAGCGCGGCGCCGGCCCGGCGCTTAGCGCGCTTCTCGAAGTAGCGGCCCGCGAGGATGAACATCGTCACCCCGGCGGCGACTTCGAGATAGATGTTGCCCGCACCGTCGGACGGCTCGATCGTGAAGCTGAACCCGTGCGTCATGCCGGGCATGCCCGCCGTTCCGAAGAACAGCGCGTACAGCGACCAGAGCAGCGCGGCGCTCGTTCCCAGGCTCACCAGGGTGTCCATGGTGGCGGCGCCGTGTCGCAGGTTGATCCACGCGGCGCGATGGAACGGCCAGGCCGCCCACACGACCACCGGCGCGGCGAGCACGAGCGATAGCCACTGCCAGTAGGGGAACTGCAGGGGCGGGATCATCGCCATCAGGATCACCGGCACCGAGAGCACGATCGAGCCGATCAGTCGCTGACGCAGGGTGCGCAACTCGGGGTCGTCGGGTTCACCCTGATCGGATGCTGTCGCTCCGACGGCATCCGGAGCCGGCGGCGCCGGCAGCGTGGCGGTGTACCCGGCGTTCTCGACCTCGGTGATCAGCCGCGCCGTGTCGAGGTCGCCGTCGACGGTCACCTGCGCCTTCTCGGTGGCGTAGTTGACCGTCGCGGTGACGCCGTCGATCCTGTTGAGCTTCTTCTCGATGCGCATCGCGCACGAGGCGCAGGTCATCCCGCCGATCTCGAGATCGATGCTGCTCTGCGCTGGGGTGGTCATGATGCTCCTGACGGTGGGGGTGGGCGGATGCTGCGGGTCAGGCCGAGACGGCCCGGTAGCCCGCTTCGTCGACGGCGGCGATGACGGCGGCTTCGTCGACGGGGGCCGCGGAGGTGACGACGAGGCGACCGGTGGTGTGGCTGACGTCGACGCTGTCGATGCCGGCGACCTGGGTGACTTCCTCGCGCACGGACATCTCGCAGTGGCCGCAGGTCATCCCGGTGATCTGGAACTCGGTGGTGGTCATGTTCTCTCCTTCGATTCGAGTACCCCCTGGGGGTACCTCCACCACGGTACTACAAGATACCCCCCTGGGGTATTCCCCAACTCAAGATCCCTGCATGGGAGCGTTGCCTAAAAAGTTCTGATACGTAGCGTTTCTCCCATACATCTCGTTTTGTGAGCGCAAACACTCTGATGTTTAATGGCCACGGAGATCCCCGCGCGCGGGCGCATCCACCCCTACCCCTACGCACTCACCGGAGAGCACAGCCATGGCATCCACCCCTCGCATCACTCGCACCGCCGCCGTCGTCACGGTCGGCGCCCTGTCGGCCTTCGGCCTGGCCGCGTGCAGCAGCGAATCCGGCGGCGCATCCGCCGGCGACGAGCCCATCACGATCGAGTACATGCACCGCCTGCCCGACGGCGAGGGCATGACGTCCGTCAACGAGATCGTCCAGCGCTGGAACGACGAGAACCCGAACATCCAGGTCAAGACGACGAAGTTCGACGGCGCCGCGACCGACATGATCCTCAAGCTCGAGACCGACGTCAAGGCCGGGAACGCCGCCTGCCTGGCGCAGACCGGGTACTCCGAGGTGCCGCAGCTGTTCGTCAAGGGCCTGCTCGAAGACGTCGCCGATGAGGCGACCACGTACGAGGACAACTACTCGGCAGGAGCCTTCAGCGGCATGCGCGTCGGCGACGCCATCGTCGGCCTTCCGCAGGACGTAGGCCCCCTGGTCTACTTCTACGACGAGGCCGCCTTCGCCGAGCTCGGTCTCGACGTGCCGACCACCGTCGACGAGCTCACCGCCGGTTCGGCAACGGCAGCGGCGGCCGGCAAGTACGCCACCGCCTTCACCCCCGATGAGGCCCACAACTGGCTCGCCGCGCAGTCGGCCGCGGCCGGCGACACCTGGTTCGGCACCGAGGGCGACGCGTGGACCGTCAACGCCCAGGGTGCCGGCTCCGAGACGGTCGCCGCCTTCTGGCAGGACCTCCTCGACAACGACCAGACCCTGGCCACCGAGCGCTGGGGCGAAGCCTTCACCGCTGCCCTGAACGACGGCACGCTGATCGGCCACATCGGCGCGGCCTGGGAGGCCGGCTTCCTGCTCGACTCGCTCGACGGCACCGACGCCGAAGGCACCTGGCGCGTCGCACAGCTGCCCGACTTCGGCGCCGGAGCGCTCAGCGGCCCCGACGGCGGCTCGGGCGTCGCCGTGCTGAAGGGCTGCGAGTACCCGGCCGAGGCCATGCAGTTCAACGACTGGTTCAACACCCAGATCGATGACCTCGCCTCGCAGGGCCTGGTGGTCGCCGCCCAGGGCGAGGTGAAGACGCCTGAGAAGATGCTCCGCCAGTTCGGTGGTCAGGACGTCATGGCCGAGCTCGCCACCGCCACGGCCAACATGAACCCGGACTTCCCGTACGCCCCCGGCTTCTCGACGCTGTCGAAGATGAACGAGACGGCCGCCGCGGCAGCCACGGGCGGCGCTCAGGTCGCCGACATCTTCGCCACCGCTCAGGACAGCGCCGTGACCGCGCTGACCGACCTCGGCCTTCCGGTCGCCGACTGATCGCGGATCGCAACAACACATGATGCCGACGGCGGAGGGCACCCCGGGCCCTCCGCCGTCGCTGTGAGTAGTAAGGACGCACTAGCCGTGACCGTTACCCTCAGTGCTACGCGCAACGCCGGGCCGCAGCCCGGCGGAGACCCGGATACCCTCCATCCGCGCAGACGACGAGGCAAGGGCATCCGTCGTGAAGGACTCACGGGCTGGCTGTTCCTGCTGCCCTTCGCGATCCTGTTCGCGGTCGTCTTCCTCGTGCCGATCATCGTCTCGATCCGCTCGGCGTTCTACAGCCAGATGCCCGCCGGCGGCGGGCTCTACGGCGGCGGCGAACTGGTCGACACCTTCGTCGGCTTCGACAACTTCGCCCTTGCCATCGGCAACAGCGCCTTCTGGATCGGTATGGGTCGCGTCGTGCTCTACGCGGCGTTCCAGATCCCGGTGATGATCATCGTGGCGCTGGCCCTGGCGCTGCTGCTGGACTCGTTCATCGTGCGACGACCGGCGCTGTTCCGGCTGTCGTTCTTCCTGCCCTACGCCGTGCCGGGCGTGATCGCCGCGATGATCTGGCTGTACCTGTACACGCCAGAGGTGTCGCCGTTCATGGACTACCTGCCCGCCGGCACCGACTTCATGGCGCCGAGCACGATCCTGCTGTCGATGGCGAATATGACCACGTGGACGTACACCGGCTACAACATGCTGATCTTCCTGTCGGCGCTCCAGGCGATCCCGCGCGACCTGTATGAGGCCGCCCGGCTCGACGGCGCCACCGGCTTTCAGATCGCCACGCGCATCAAGGTGCCGATGGTGCGCGGTGCCGCGCTGCTGGCCGTGCTGCTATCGATCATCGGCACGATCCAGCTCTTCAACGAACCGGTGATCATGGAGGGCGCCAACTCGTGGATGGGCAAGGACTTCACGCCCATGATGCTCACCTACAACTCGATGATGGGTGAGATCTCACCCTCGGGCAGCGGCCCCGCCTCGGCCTACTCCCTGCTGATGGCCGTCATCGCCGGTGCGCTCGCAATCGTCTACGCGCTGCTGCAGCGCCGTAAGGGAGATGCATGATCATGGCATCCACGACTCTCACAACCGTTCCCCGTCGCGCAGGCAAGCCCCGCGGCGCCGATGAGCCGCCCCGTTCGATCGCGCCGACGCCGCTGGCCCGCACGCTCGGCGTCATCGTCCTCGTCGTGGCGATGCTGTACTTCCTGGTACCGGTGTTCTGGCTGATCGTCGCCTCCACCAAGGACAACGCCGACCTCACCTCGTCGTTCGGGTTCTGGTTCGCCGACTGGAACCTGCACACCAACTACGACAGCCTCATGGGCTGGACCCAGGGCCTGTTCTGGCGCTGGGTGGCCAACTCGATCCTGTACTCGGTCAGCGCCGGCGTGATCGGCACGCTGTTCGCCGTGATGGCCGGCTACGCGATCGCGAAGTTCGCGTTCCCTGGCAAGAAGATCGCGGTCGGCGTCATCATGGCCGGCCTGCTGCTGCCGGTGGCGCTGCTCACCGTGCCGCTGTACATCGAGTTCAGTGCGCTCGGGTTGACCAACACGATCTGGGCGATCATCATCCCGTCGGCCGTCTCGCCGTTCGGGGTCTTCCTGGGCATGGTGTTCGCGCAGTCGTCGGTTCCGACCGAGCTGCTCGAAGCCGCCCGGATCGACGGAGCCAGCGAGGCGCGCATCTTCTTCACGATCGTGCTGCGTCTGCTGAGCCCGGCCATGGTGACGATCTTCCTGTTCATCTTCGTGGCCACGTGGAACAACTTCCTGCTGCCGCTGATGATGGTCTCGAGCCCCGAGCTCAAGCCCGTCACGCTGGGCCTGTACGGCATGATGAGCTACTTCTCGCCTGACAAGGGCGCGGTCATGCTCGGCGCGCTGCTCGGGGTCATCCCGCTGGTGATCCTGTTCTTCACGTTGCAGCGCTACTGGCGCAGCGGCCTGGCCGCCGGCGCCGTGAAGGGCTGACCCCCGCCCGCGCGCCCGCCCCGCTCGTCGCGCTCGTCGCGCCCACCGCTGAGAAACCACTTCCCGTCTGAGAAATCACGCGGGAGGTGGTTTTTCGTACGGGAAGTGATTTCTCAGCGAGAGGCTCGGACCGTGCGTGGGGAGTATGACGCGAGAGTCGCCAGGAACGTGGAGTGGGGAGCGTACGTACGTCGGATGCCGGCGGCGCGCAGCGCCCGAACGAGAGGATCCACCCGCCACGCCTCGGCCAGATCCCACCGAGCGAACGGATGCCCGTAGCGCCGCAGCCTGTCCTCCCGGCGCTTCTCATCAGCAAGGCGCTGCGCCGCGGCATCCGGATCTGCCAGCGCGTACTTCTCCCACCCGTCGACCTCGCCGATGGCATCCGATTCGGGAAAGTGGAAGTCGACCCGATCGCGGTGCCCCTCGTACCGGAACGTGCGCTGCAGCACTGGCCGCGGAAAGCCGACCCACTCGATCACCGCCCGGCTGACGCTCTCGGCCGGCGATTCGGCGGCCCCGTCGGCGAACTCCCAGAGCCACCGCAGGTGCACGCGCCCGCGGCGGGCGCGCTGGGACGCCGCCCGCGCCGACAGTTCGGGCAGAGCCTGCGAGCCGCCCTGCACGGAAGAGATCGACGCGTCGACCACGGCGAGGGCCTGGGCGGGCGGCAGCACGCGGGCGAGATCGACGACGGTGTCGATCATCGTCGTCACGAGGATGCCATCGACCGACGTCACTGCGCGAGGATCGTCGCTGGTGTGCACGGCAACGTCGCCGAAGCGCCGGGATGCCGCGCGATCCGGATCGTAGACATGGATGTCGCGGGCTTCGCCGAACGTCGGCAAGCCGAGCACGACCGCCGCGGATTCGAGGCAGAGCACCGCCGACGGATGCCGCCGGGCGAACGCCAGCACCCGCACGGCGTACCGCTCCCAGGGCTTCAGCGCATCATAGGCGGCGCCATCGACATACACGCCCTTGCGGATGCGGCGGTGCGTCGCCCGCGAGACGGATTGCCCGAGCATCCGCGCTTCTTCGATGAGGAGCAGCGGCAACGGTGAAACGGTGACGGCACGGTCGACGAGTTGGAACGGCATCCGACGATGATGGCGGGTCACGGGCATCCGAAACCCGCCTGTGGAAAGTTCGCGTCCCTCTCCCCCACCCCCTGTGGACAACTCCCTCCCCACCTCGCCCTGCCCCCTACCCGTGAGAAACCACTTCCCGTCTGAGAAACCACGTGTGGCGTGGTTTCTCGAACGGGAAGTGGTTTCTCAGCGGAGAAGCGGCGCGAAGCGGCGCGGCGCGGCAGCGTCGCGAGAGCGGCAGCGGCGCGGCGCGTCAGCTGCCGATGAACTCCTCGACGGGGCCGAAAGCGGGCTGTTCGCGGATCTCGACGGTGGCGCCGAGGCGGTCGGTGTCGAGCACGACGACCTCGTTGGTGCCCGCGTGCCAGAGGGGTGCCGGGGCGTACAGGGTCTCCTGAGGGCCCCGCTCCCAGTAGCGGCCGAGCAGGAAGCCGTTCAGCCACACCATGCCCTTGGCCCCGCCGGGGAACGCGAGCCACGCATCGGCGACATCGGTCACGTCGAAGGTGGCTGCAGCGAGGCCGGCGGCATCGGCCGCACCGCCAGCATCCGCACCCGCACCCGACGGCACGGCGTCGCCGAGCACCCGGTGGTCCCAGCCGTGCACGTAGCGGCGGCCGTTGATGACGACGCCCTGCAGAATGCCCTTGGCCTCGCCCGTGAACGGGCCGTAGTTGATGCGTCCCAGGCTCTCGACGATGATCGTCAGGCGTCCGCTGCCGCCGTCTGCGGGCAGCGCAAGGGTGTGCTCACCGTCGTGCTCGAACGTGCCCAGGCGCACGTCGTCGAGGTAGAGCGTGGCGCGGTCGCGCAGCCCGAGAATGCCGACGGTCGCGCCCTCGGGGTAGGTGATGTCGGCCTCGTAGACGACGAGCCCGTCTTCGGCGCCGAGCGCCTCGAACGTCAGCGGCACCGGTGCGTGCGCCGTCACCGGCACGGCGCGGACGATGTCGAGCAGCGGCGCCTGCGTCGCCAGGGGTGCGGATGCCGCAGACTGGCGCCGTGGTGCGTCGGGCACCGCGGGCAGTTCGCCGTCGTGGAACGGGGCGAAGGCGGCGCGCAGCGCGTGGAACTTGTCGTTCAGCGTGCCGTCTTCACCGATCGGAGCATCGGAGTCGTAGCTGGTGACGGTCGGCTGGATGAGGCCGTCGTGGTTCGCGCCGGCCCACAGCCCGAAGTTGGTGCCGCCGTGCGCCATGTACATGCTGACCGATCCGCCGGCCTGCAGAAGCTCGTCGACGGTGGCGATCATGCTGTCTGCCGAGCGCACGTGGTGCTGCTCGCCCCAGTGGTCGAACCAGCCGCCCCACAGCTCGCTGCACATCAGGTGCTCGTCGTCGCGGCGCAGCTCGACGGCGGCCGGCACGCCGGTGCCGAAGGTGAACGTGCCCATGGCGCCCGGCGTGCTGCCGTTGCGCACCATGTCGGCGGTGGTGCCGTCGGCCGTGGTGAGCAGTTCGACCATGCCGCGCCGGGTGAGCGCGTCGCGCAGGTGCGCCATGTAGTCGGCGTCACTGCCGTAGGAGCCGTACTCGTTCTCGACCTGAATCAGGCGGATGGGCCCGCCGTGGGCGGCCTGCAACGGCACAAGCTGCGGGATCAGCTGGTCGTACCAGGCATCGACCGCGGCGAGGAACTCGGGGTCGATCGTGCGCAGGGCGCGGGTGCGTCCCGAGAGCCAGAACGGGATGCCGCCGTTCGACCATTCGGCGCAGATGTAGGGGCTGGGGCGCACGAAGACGTCCAGGCCGACGTCGCCGGCGATGCGGATGAAGCGGGCGACGTCGCGCCAGCCCGAGAAGTCGTATTCGCCCTCGACGCGCTCGTGGAAGTTCCAGGCGATGTAGGTGTCGACGGTGTTCGCGCCCATCGCAGCCAACCGGCGCAGGCGGTCTTCCCACTGATCCGGGTGCACACGGAAGTAGTGCACCGCGCCGGACAGGATGCGGTGCGGCTTGCCGTCGCGCAGGATCTCGCCGTCGCGCCAGACGAGCGACGGGGATACGGAGGTGGACATGAATCTCCCTTGAAGACGATGTTTGCGCTCTCATTGTGGCATCCACCGGGGGAACCGGCCAATCCTGAACGGTCGCTAGCATGAGCACATGTCTCCGCGTCACCCATCCGAAGATCGCGCACCCAACCAGGTCGACGTCGCCCGCATGGCCGGGGTCTCGACGCAGACCGTCTCGCGGGTGATGTCCGGGCAGCAGAACGTGCGCCCCGAGACCGCCCGACGCGTGCTCGCCGCCGTCGAAGAGCTCGGCTATCGGGTGCATGCGGCCGCGGCATCACTGGCATCCGGCCGGTCCCGCATCCTGGGCGTCATCGTCGTATCGACCGACCGCTACTCGACCGCCGCGGTCGGCGTCGGCATCGAGCAGGCCGCCGCCGCCCATCGGTACACCGTGACCACCGCCTCCGTCGCCGATCACGCCTCGCCCGAGGCGTTCATCGAGGCGTTCGACCGCCTCGAACGGCAGGGCGCCGAAGGTATCGTCCTCGGCGTCCCCGTCGAACTCGACAGCCCGGCGATGCGACTGCGCACCGACCGGACCCCGTCGACGCGCAACGAGCGCGCCTCGGTCGATCCGGATGCACCTCTGCTGCTCGACCAGCATGCGATCGCGCGCCTCGCCGTCGAGCACCTGCTCGATCTCGGCCACAAGACCGTCTGGCACGTACCCGGTGACGAGTACTGGCTCGAGACGCAGCAGCGCCAAGAGGCGTGGGAACAGGTGCTCACCGAGCGCGGCATCACTCCGCCACCGGTCATCGCCGGTGACTGGACGCCGGAGTCGGGTTACCGCGCCGGGCGCATCATCGCCTCGATCCCCGACGCCACAGCAGTGTTCGTCTCGAGCGATGAGATGGCGTTCGGGCTGATCCGCGCCTTGCACGAGGCGGGGCGCAGCGTGCCCGAGGACGTCTCGGTGGTCAGCGTCGACGACATCGCGCTGGCCGGCTTCGCGTCACCAGCCCTGACCACGGTCCGCCAGCCCTTCGAGCAGATGGGGCGTGCGGCGGCGCTGCGACTCATCTCGCAGCTGGAAGGCACGGACGTGACGGATGCCGTCGACGTACGACCGGAACTGGTCGTACGCGCGTCGACGGCTCCGCCACGCCCGTAGCATCCGACTCAGGGCATGTCGCCGACCGCGTGCGGACGCGGCAGCGTGAGCATCGTCCCGGTGTCGGTGAACTCCTTCTCGATCTCGTCGTTCTTGCGGTAGGTGAGCAGGCTCACCACGACCGCCACAACGAGGGCGAGCACGAATGCCGGCAGCAACTCGTAGAGGCCGGTGTCAAGCGCCTTCCAGATGAACACCGTCGCGGCTCCCACGAACATGCCCGCCAGGGCACCCCAGTTGGTCAGGCGGCGCCAGAACAGGCTGAGCAGGATCAGCGGACCGAACGCGGCACCGAATCCGGCCCACGCGAACGAGACCAGCTCGAGGATCGTGTCGTTCGGGGTGAACGCGAGCAGCATGGCGATCAGGCCGATCACCAGCACGGTCGCACGTCCCATCAGCACGAGCGTCTTCGGCTTCGGCGCGTCCTTGCGGACAACCTTGAACAGGTCCTCGACCAGCGCCGACGACGACACGATCAGCTGGCTGGAGATCGTGCTCATGATCGCGGCCAGCACGGCGGCCAGCACGAGACCCGCGATGAACGGGTGCAGCAGCGTCTGCGACATCACCAGCACGACTGTCTCGGGGTCGGCGAGGTCGATGCCCTTGGCTGCCATGTAGGCGATACCGACCAGGCCCGAGATGATCGCGCCGAAGAGCGAGATCACCATCCACGACATGCCGATGCGGCGGGCGCTCTTGGCCTCCTGCGGCGAACGCAGAGCCATGAACCGCACGATGATGTGCGGCTGCCCGAAGTACCCCAGGCCCCAGGCGAGCGACGACACGATCGCCAGGATCGTGGCGCCGGTGATGGCCGTGCCACCGAACCACGAGAGGTGTCCGTCGCCGGTGTTCGCCGCGATCAGGCTGGTGGTCTCGTCGATACCGCCGATGGCGATGACCGCCGCGATCGGCACGACAATCAGCGCGATGATCATCATCACGCCCTGCACGACGTCGGTGAACGAGGCCCCCAGGAACCCGCCGAAGAGGGTGTACAGCAGGGTGATCACACCGATCAGCACCACGCCGAACAGGTACTCACCGCCGAACGAGCTCTCGAAGAACACGCCCGCGGCGACCATACCGGCCGAGATGTACAGGGTGAAGAACACCAGGATGACGATGCCCGAGAGAATACGCAGCAGGCGCGTGTTGTCGCGCAGGCGGTTCTCGAAGAAGCTCGGCACGGTGATCGAGTTGCGCGAGACCTCGGTGTAGGCGCGCAGTCGCGGGGCGACCAGCAGCCAGTTGAGGTACGCACCGATCGTCAGACCGATGGCGATCCACGCTTCGATCAGGCCCGTCAGGTAGATCGCGCCGGGCAGACCCATGACGAGCCAGCCCGACATGTCGGAGGCACCGGCGCTGAGTGCCGCGACCCACGGCGGCAGATTCCTCCCGCCGAGCATGTAGTCCTCGTGGTCATCGGTTCGCCGATAGGCGATGTAGCCGATGAAGAGCATTGCCGCGAAGTAGAGAGCGAGCGCAGCATAGGTGAAGATCTGGTCGGACATCGACGTCCCTCCTGCGGTGGCGGTCACCGCGGTCTTGCCGATTCTAGAAAACCGGGGCCACTTCTGCCAACAGCACGCCTACCATGATGAGCATGTCGACCATGACTGCAACTGATGCCTTGGCAGAAATCGCTGCACTCGAAGACCCCACTGCGCGTGCCGTCAATGAGCGGCACGGCGACGCCCACGGGGTGAATCTGGCCAAACTGCGAGCACTGGCCAAGCGGGTGGGCATGGACACCGATCTGGCGCGCGAACTGTGGGCGAGTGACGACGTCGCGGGGCAGCTGCTCGGCGTGCTGATCAGCAAGCCACGCGAGCTGTCTGTCGCCGAAGTGGACGGCATGCTGCGCAGCACGCGTTCGGCAAAGGCGCACGACTGGCTGGTCAACTACATCGCCAAGAAGTCACCCCACGCCGAAGCGTTGCGGGAGCGGTGGTTCGACGACGCGGATGCCGATGCGCGCGCCGCAGCCTGGTCGCTCACCACGGCGCGCGTGGTCAAGAAACCGGAGGGACTCGACCTGGACGCGCTGCTCGACCGCATCGAGCGCGAGCTGAAGGATGCTCCGTCGCGCGAGCAATGGGCGATGAACGAGACCCTCGCGCAGATCGGCATCCAGCATCCGACGCACCGCGAGCGCGCCCTCGAGATCGGCAACCGCCTGCAGGTGCTCGCCGACTACCCGACCCCGCCGAACTGCACCTCGCCATTCGCTCCGGCCTGGATCGCCGAGATGGTGCGACGCCAGGGCTGAGCCCGGGCATCCGCTCCCACCTCCCGAGAACAGGACAAATCCCGAAAACAGGACGGATGCCACAGATCCATCCTGTTCTCGGTAACGAGCCTGTTTTCGGAGACGCCGCCCTCAGCCGCGCATGGCGACGCCGCGGCGCCAGTAGCCCATGAATGCGACCTGGGCACGGTCGATGCCGAGCCCCTTCACGAGGTGTCGGCGCAGGGTCGTGACGACGCCGCTCTCGCCGGCGATCCAGAAGTAGCGCTCGGCGGTCGCCGTATCCGCGGCGCTGATCTTCTCACCTGATCCCGAGTACACGGGCGTCTCCCACACCAGGTCCTCGCCCTCGGCGTCCTGCACGACGATCGCGTCGCCCGTGGACTCGCCCAGGTAGTCGAGCACGGTCGGGATCACCCGCAGACCATGTGCGGCATCGCCGCGGGGCAGCCAGTGCACCTCGACGCCCTTCGGCGCGTCGATCGCGAGTTCGTCGGCAGCCTGCGGCACCTCGATGAAGGCGATGCCGCGCAGGTCGCGCGGGGCGTCTTCGAGGATGCGCGCGATCGCCGGCGCCGCCGTCTCGTCACCGACCAGGCAGACCTGCGCCGCATCACCCGGGGCGTACTCGATGCCGCCGCGGTCGGGGCGCCCCCGGCGCGGACCGGCCATGAGCACCGCATCGCCCGGCGCCGCGGTGCTCGCCCACAGAGACGCCGGGCCGGTGAGCCCGGGCTCCAGGTGCAGCACGAAGTCCACGACGATCTCGGTGCCCTCGGGCCCGACACGCAGATCGCGTACCGAGTACGTGCGCATCGAACCGCGCTCGGCCTCAGGCACAGCCAGGTAGGCGCCCCACCAATCGTCGTCGTCGCGATCGACCGGCGGGAGGATGCCCGATGCCGGCGGGAAGACGAGCTTGATCCGCACGTCGAAGACGTCTCCCGGCGTACCGAACTCGTCGAGCTCATCACCGCCGAACGTGATGCGCACAAAGCTTGGCGAGACGCGTTCGACCGTCTTCACCTCGGCGAGGCCGAGCACGAAGGAGGGCCGCGTGCGGGTGGCGGTGGGCGCGTTCGTTTCAGAGGACATGGTGCCTTCCCATCGGTGTGATCATCGGTTTTCCTGAGGCGGGATCCGCGGTGACGACATTGGCCATCCCGAAGACCTCCTCGACGAGTTCGCTGGTGAGGATCTGCTCGGGCGCACCGCAGGCGTGCACCCGCCCCGCTCTCATCGCGACGAGCTCATCGGCGTAGCGCGCCGCGAGATTCAGGTCGTGCAGCACCATCACGATCGTCGTGCCGCGCGAGAGGCACAGATCGGTGAGCAGGTCGAGCAGGTCGACCTGGTGGGCGACGTCGAGAAACGTGGTCGGTTCGTCGAGCAGCAGGATGTCGGTCTCCTGCGCGAGGGCCATCGCGATCCAGACGCGCTGGCGCTGCCCGCCCGAGAGTTCGTCGATGCTGCGGTCGGCGAGGTCGGTGATGCCGGTGGCCTGCAGCGCGTCGGCGACCACTTCGTAGTCGTGGGCGGTCCAGCGCGCGAGCGCCTTCTGGTGCGGGTGCCGCCCACGCCCGACGAGGTCGGCGACGGCGATGCCCTCGGGCGCCAGCGGCGATTGCGGCAACAGGCCGACGATGCGGGCGACCTCTTTGGTGTGCATGCTGCGCAGTGGCGCACCGTCGAGGCGCACCTCGCCGGCATCCGGTCGCAGCAGGCGCGCCAGCGCACGCAACAGCGTCGATTTGCCACAGCCGTTCGCGCCGACGATCGCGGTGATGCGCCCCGGCGCGATGGCGAGATCGAGGTCGGCGATCACGGTGCGGTCGCCGTAGCCGAGGGTGATGCCCTCGGCGCTCAGCGTGTGATGCGGAATCGTGGGCTCGGTCACAGTGATCCTCCCGAGCGGTTGGTGCGGATGAGCAGGTAGATCAGGTAGGGGGCACCGAGGATGCCGGTGATCACGCCGACCGGATAGCGCCCGTCGAGCGCGAACTGACCGATCAGGTCGGCGCCGAGCACGAGCAGCGCGCCCACCAGCGCCGATGGCACCAGCAGGTTCGCGCCGGGCCCGGTGATGCGGGCGGCGATGGGCCCCGACATGAAGGCGACGAAAGCGATCGGGCCGGCGGCGGCGGTCGCGAACGCCAGCAACGCGACGGCTCCGATGATCAGCACGAGCCGGGTGCCCGACACGCGTACCCCGAGGGCTGCGGCCGAGTCGTCGCCGAGGCGCAGCACGCTCAGGCTGCGCTGGCGCAACAGCATCAACGGGATGACGATCGCGCACACCGCCAGCAGCGGGGGCAGCCGCTCCCAGCTGGCCGAGTTGAGACTGCCGGTCAGCCACTGCATCGCCGACTGGATGTCCCAGTCGGCGGCGCGCGAGAGCTGGTATGAGATGACCGCCTGCAGCATCGCGGCGACGCCGATGCCGATCAGGATCAGCCGCACTCCCGAGAATCCGCCCTTGTACGAGAGCAGGTAGATCGCCAGAGCGGTCAGCAGCGCTCCGGTGAGAGCGAACAGCGACACCCCTGCTCCGGACAGCGAGAAGGCGACGATCCCCAGCACGGCCGCGGCGCTGGCGCCGGCGGTGATGCCGATGATGTCCGGGGATGCCAGCGGGTTTCGCAGCATGGTCTGAAAGGTGATGCCCGCGATGCCGAATGCCGCTCCGGCGAGCACCGCCGTGATCGCGCGCGGCAGCCGCAGCTCGCCGACGGTGAACGATGCTCCGGCGACCTGCTCACCGCGGATCACCGCGAGCACCTGCTCGGGCGGGTAGAACGTGTTGCCGACCATCAGCGACACGGCGAAGAGGGCCAGCACGAGGGCGGCGAGCACCATGCTCGACACGGCGTGCCGGCGTCGCCGACGTCGACGCCCCGCGATGACGGCCTGCGCACCCGATGCAGCGACGACGTTCACAGTTCACGCACCTTCTGTCGGCGGACGATCCAGATGAACAGCGGGGCGCCGATGATCGCGGTGACGATCCCGACCTGGATCTCCTCGGTGGGTGAGACGACCCGACCGATCACGTCGCCGGCGACGAGCAGGGCGGCACCGGCCAACGCCGAGAATGGCAGCAACCACCGGTGGTCCGTGCCCACCAGCATCCGACACATGTGCGGCACGACGAGCCCGACGAAGCCGATCGGGCCGGCGATCGCCGTGGCGACGCCGGCGAGGATCACGGCCCCCAGCGCTGACAGCATCCGCGTGCGGGCCACATTCTCACCCAACCCCGCCGCCATGTCGTCGCCGAGCGCGAGGGAGTTCATCCCACGTGCGCTCAGCACGCAGATCAGGGCGCCGAGGGCGAGCACGGGGGCGGCCATCGCCATGCGCGACCACTCCGCGCCTCCCACTCCGCCGACCTGCCAGGCCTGGAAGCTGCCGAGGACGTTGACCCGCGGCAACAGGATCGCGCTGATGAGCGACGCGAAGGCCGCCGAGGTGGCCGCGCCCGCCAGCGCGAGCTTCAGCGGGGTCGCTCCCCCACGGCCGAGCGAACCGACCAGGTACACGAACACCGCCGCGAGCGCGGCACCCACGATCGCGAACCCCATGTAGCTGAGCGGATGCGTGATACCGACGAACGCGATGCCGATGACGATCGCGAGCGACGCGCCATTGGTGACGCCGAGGATGCCCGGATCGGCGATCGGGTTGCGGGTGACGGCTTGCATGGTGGCCCCGGCGAGCGCGAGCGCGGCGCCGACGAGGATGGCGAGCACCGTGCGTGGGATGCGCTTGACGACGGCGGCCTGCGAGACGGTGTCGGTGTGTCCGGCGAGGCCGGCCAGGATGTCGTCGATCGTCACCGAGCGCGATCCGAAGGCCACCGAGAGCGCGCAGAGCAACAGCAGGACGAGCACCCCGACGCCGAGCCAGCCGATGCGCACCAGTGTCGGGCGACGCAGGTCTGCGGCGCCCGACACAGCGGCGGGTGCGGCGGTCACGGTCATGATCTCGCGGTGCCTGTCGGATGCAGTCGGTTCGGGCGTTGCGGGGTCACTCGCCGGCGACGGCGTCGGCCAGCAGTGCGAAGTACTCGTCGATGCCCCAGCCGATCGACAGCGGCGAGGGGTTGGCCGAGGCGGCCAGCGGAGTGCTGTCCTGCAGGATGGCGATGTTGCCGGCGGCGACGGCTGGAATCTTCGACAGCAGCGGGTCTGCCTGCAGCGTGGCGATGGTCGAGTCGTCGCCGTAGCTGACGAACACATCGACGTCATCGAAGCGTTCGGCCTGCTCGGCGCTGACGGTCACGTAGAAGCCGTCGGTGCCCTCGGTGACCTCTTCGACGATGGCCGGGGTGGGCAGGCCGATGCCCTCCAGGAAGCCCGGGCGGGTGTCGTGGCTGGTGTACACACCGATCTGGCTGAGGTCGTTCATGTCGAGGTAGCTGAACAGCACCCGCGAGTCCTTGAGCGCACTGTTGGCATCGAGGGCCGTGGTGATCTGCGCCTGCAGGTCGTCGATGAGCGCGTCGCCCTCGGCGGCGAGGCCGAGCGCCGCAGAGTTCATCTCGATCATCTGGTCGAGCGGAGTGGCCCAGGCGACCTCGGGGTAGGCGACGACGGGAGCGATCTTCGACAGCGTGTCGTATTCCTCCTGGGTCAGGCCCGAGTAGGCGGCCAGGATGACGTCGGGGTTCGTGTCGGCGACCGCCTCGTAGTCGATGCCGTCGGTCTCGTCGAACAGCACGGGCACCTCACCGGCGGCCGCGGCCTGCTCGTCGCCGATCAGTGAGGTGTCGACGCCGAGCGCGGCGAGTTCGTCTTCGACCCAGGGCAGCACTCCATCGCCGTCGTCATCGCCCCACGTGGCCTTGCTCATGCCGACCGGCACGATGCCGAGCGCCAGCGGAACCTCGTGGTTCGACCACGCGACGGTGGCCACGCGCGCCGGCGCGCTGTTGATGGTCGTCTCGCCGTAGACGTGCTCGATGGTGACCGGGAACGCGCCGGAGGAGTCCGTGCCAGCGGTCGATTCCGGCGTGGTGGTGGCGGGCGAGCAGGCGACGAGGCCGGCGGCCACGGCCGCAACGGCTCCGAGGCCCATCAGACGGGAAATGCGCACGGGCGTCCCTTTCGGGTCGGGTTTCGGGAGGTGCCGGCACAGGAGAACCGGCGAAGGCCTACTTTGGTAAGCCTCACCTAACCTAACACCATGGCGTCGAAACCGAAAAGGCGCCCCCGCTCACTCCGATCGCTTGCGGTCGTACATCTGCGCGTCCGCGCGGGCCAGCACGTCGTCGACCGATTCGCTCGGCAACGCCTGCACCACGCCCCACGACCACGGGTGCGACGCGAGCCCCCGCATGCGCCGAAGCACCACTCGGGCATCCTGCTCATCGGTCTCAGGAAGAAGCAACGCGAACTCGTCACCACCGAGCCGGCCCACCGTGTCAGAGGATCGGGACAGCGAGATCCACTGCGCGGTGAGCGTCTTGAGCAGGTCGTCTCCCGCTGCGTGACCCGCGCCGTCGTTGATCTCCTTGAACTTGTCGAGGTCGATCAGCGCGATGCTGACCGGGCGCCGGTAGCGGTGCGCCCGGCGCAGCTCGCCCCGTGCCCGCCCGAGGAACCCACGCCGATTCAGCACGCCCGTCAGCTCATCGGTGTTGCTCTCCAGCCGCACCCGATGCCGCACGAAGAGCCCCGCCTCCAGACACAACCAGGTGAACAGCCCCGCCGAGATGATGTTCACCGGCCCAAGCAGCGCGGGTGCCTGATCGGCATCCGGGCCGGCGAACGGACCCGCCAGCATCGCCGCTCCCAGCAGTCCGAGGATGATCAGCCACCCGGGCCGCGCGAGACGGGCGCCGTAGAACCACGAGAAGTACATCGCCATGATCGGCGCCTCCTGCAGTGCGGCGATCGCGTTCTGCCGCTCATCCGAGAACCCCAGGTAGTAGACCGATACGCTCGTGTGCGCCACGACGAGCCCCAGCCCCACCCATCGCGGCAGCTCCTTGCCACCGACGGCCACCAGAAGGGCGAACAGCAGACCGCCGGCGAAGATCGCCCACGACAGGACGACCTCGAACAGCGAGATGTCGTCCTCGAACAGCTCGGCCAACCCCAGCGCCGAGTACAGCAGCATGAGCGCGGCCGTCACGATCGAGTACGTGGAGGTGCGCCGCAGCATGCCGCGCATCATGTCCGAGCGCAGCCACCGCATCTCGTCGGCTTCTGGCAGTGCGATCCGGTGTGTGTCCATCAGTGTCTCCGCTCCCCGGGGGTAGACTGAATCGTGATCTCGCGCGGTGGACCTGCCTCTGAAGAGGTGCCGGTCGCACACAGCGCCGTGTTCCAGCCGATCGTCGATCTGGCCGAATGGCGCGTCGTCGGTTGTGAGGCACTCGCGCGTTTCGCCGACGGGCGTTCCCCCGTGCAGCATCTCGATGACGCCGCCCGACGCGGCGAGCAGACTGTCCTCGAGATCGCCTTGATCCGCACCGCGGTCGTCGCCGCAGCGGCACTGCCCGACGACCTGTTCGTCACGGTGAATGCCGCGGGTGCAACGTTTCGGCATCCGGCATTGCCCGACGTCCTGGCGGGACTTCGCCGCCCGTGGGGGCTGGAGCTGACCGAGGGTCCCACCGATGTTGATCTGGCCGAGATCCGCGCCCTCGTGACGGACCTCGGTGGCATGCTGCTGGTCGACGACGCCGGCACCGCCGACGCCGATGCCGCGCGCATCCTCGCCGCGCGTCCAGACATCGTCAAGGTCGACCGCGCCCCGTTCTGGGAGATCGTGGCGGATGCCAACGCGCGTGCCCGTCTGGAACCGGCGCTCGCGGCGGCGCGCGAGGTCGGCGCACCACTGGTCGTCGAGGGTATCTCGCAGCCCGAGCACCTCGATGTCGCGCGCGGCCTGGGAGCACGTCTCGGCCAGGGCTTCCATCTCGGGATGCCCACGCCCGCCCCCGAGCTGGGCAGGGAGCTATCCGAACTACGGCGCCGCATCGGGGTGGATGCTCCGGGTCTGTGACCTGCGGTTGGCGCCGGTGCGGCGTCCCCATCGGATCTTCGGCGTCATCTTGATCACGCCGAGCACGACGTAGATCACGGTGTTGATCGCGACGAACGTGGCCAGCACACCGAACCAGTCGGTGTACAGCAGGCTCTCGGGCAGCAGAATCCCGGTCGGCGCGATCACGACGCCACCTCCTCGGGCGCGTGCTGCACGTGTTTCCAGGTCGCTCTGCGGCCGAAGGCGATCTCGACGACGCCCTTGAGGAACGCGAGGTTCAAGAAGCAGTCGTAGACCAGCTCGGGAAAGATCAGCAGAGCCAGCACGCGAGCCCGCCACCCGCCGCGCCACGCGGTGACCATCCGCTCGACGGCGAACAGCAGACCGATGCACAGCCAGAACGGGAACCACACCCAGGTGTCCATTGCCAGCACCATCAGCAACAGCAGGGCGAAGTACGCGAACAGGGCGATCACGCCGTAGCCGATCGCGATCTGCTGCGCCCAGTACCGCATCGTCTGCGGTGTCACGCCGTAGGCGCCCAGGTTCTCGAGCGCGCCGCGCTGCCACCGCAGCCGCTGAGCCCACAGCATCCGCCACGTCGGCATCAGCTCGGTGATCACGGTGCAACCCTTCGGCGAGACGGTGAGCCCGCCGAGCGACTTGATGGCGATGGTCAGCTCGTTGTCCTCGGTGAGCGCGGCGGTGTCGTAGACCTCGCCGGCCTTGCCCGGCAGGTCACGGCCGCGCGCGTCGGCGACCGCGCGCAGAGCGGATGCCCGGAACACCGACGCCGTACCGGTGAGGACGAACACGCGCCCGTCGCGTCGGCTGATCTCGCGCCGGTACCGGGTGTACTCGTTGCGCTGGAACTGGCCGAGCAGCCCATGCCCCTCTTCGCCCTCGAACAGGCCGCCGACGGCCATCAGCGCGCGGTCGTCGGTCAGCCGGCGGGTGGCCTCGGCGATGAAGCCGGTTCCGATCTGACTGTCGGCGTCCATCACCAGCACGCAGTCGTTGTCGCCCATGCTCGGCAGCAGGTCGGTGAGCGCCTGGTTGAGTGCGCCGCCCTTCTTGTGAGCGTTGTCGACGGTCTCGAAGACATCGGCGCCGTGGGCGCGCGCGACCTCGACAGTGCGGTCGGTGCAGTTGTCGGCCACGACGAGCACGCGCAGCGGCGCCAGCGTCTGCTCACGCAACGACGTCAACGTGTGGGGCAGCGACGCCTGCTCATTGTGCGCGGGGATCAGCACCGTCACGGTGACCTCACCGGCGAAGACCCCGCGGGTGCGTGCCATGACGGTCTGCGGTGCCAGTGTGAGCCGTGTCACCTCGACACCCGCGCGGCGATAGCGATTGGCGACCACGCGCTCGCCCACCACGACGAACAGCACCAGGATCAGCGCGATCCCCAGCGCGACCGCGAGCACGCCGAGATCGGGCAGTTGGGTGTTGTACACGACATCCCAGATGCCCGAGAGCGTGACGTGCGCGGGCTGCCACATCGACGGAGGGTCGGTGACGGCGATGCCCCACCACAGCAGTCCCGCGGCGAGCGCCACGATCAGGACCACCGCGAGGCCGACGATCCGCTGGAAGAACCGGTTCACGGGCGCGCTCCACTCCGGTACCCAGAATGGCACCGTATCTCCGCGCGTCCCCACCGCTTCACCACCAACAATGCCACCTTCTGCGGTGGGAAGCCGAACGTTCGGTGAGAGGTTACGCCGGATGGGGCGTGCGCGCCTCGGTGCGCAGCGGCGACACCGTGTGCGAAGGCCGCGATCGGGTGGGGCCGAGAATGGCCAGAACACGGGCGAAGGTCGTCATCCACAGCAGCACCAGACCGATGACGATGCTCTCCAGGGCGGTGACCGACATCAGTGAGAACGCCACCGTCATGACCACCGCGGCGACGACCAGCACGACCAGCACCGTCGTGATCACCCGCAGCATCCGACCGCCCGCGAGCACGCGGGCCGACAGCACCACCGCCACCACGATCAGCACCATCGTGCCGACCGCGAGGATGTCGTGCGCGGTCGGGAACCTGTTGATCGGCAGCAGGCCGACGGCGGCCAGCGCCAGCCCCGACACCACCCAGGCCAGTGCCACGACGGCGATGCGTCGTAGCATCCGATCCCCGTACAGGCGGTGCAGATCGCGACCGATGTACAGGCCGGTCGTGGCGACGAGCATGCCGGCGATCACGAGCGTGCCGTTGAAGGCCCAGCCGCCACCTCCCGAACCGAGCTGCGAGAAGTTGCGCTGCCACCAGGTCGGGTCGGCGGCGGTGATCATCGCGAACAGCGTGCCGATGATCAGGAAGGCGAACAGCAGCGCGGCGATGTCGCCGGTGCGCAGCTCGATCCCCGCGTCGAAGGCCAGGCGCCCGCCCACGGCGGCCGCGACACCGACGATCAGGCCACCGCCGATCGGCGAGAGCTCGAGACCCTGCAGTCCGGTGCCGATGATCTCACCGGCCAGCAGCACGCCCAGTCCGGCAACCCCCGCGATCGCGATCGTCACGGCGATCGCCGCGATGTCCGAGATGACGGCCTGCCAGCGCGGCATCGGGAACGTCTCACCGCGTCGATGCATGAGCGTGCTGACGACGAACGCGCCGGCGGTGATCACACCGGTGATCAGGGCCGTCGGTACGATCACCGACCCCTCGCCGGTGAAAGGACGCGCCGTGCCCCACAGCGCGGCGAGACCGGCGACGGCTCCGAGCACGAAGCAGAACAGCGTCGCCCACAGGGCGCGCGCCTGAGCGTGCAGCAGTCGCTGGGTGTTGTCCACGTCTCTTATCGAACCATGTCTCTTGTCGAGCCCTGTCGCCTATCGAGCCTTGCTCCGCCGACACCCCCACCTCGCGTCGACACCCCCACCTGTTGACGCCCACAGCACGGGGTGTCGACGGCAGCTGGGGGTGTCGATGACTGCGGGGCGCCGGTGACCACGACTACCGTGAAGGTATGCGACTGCCGTCCGCGATCCGCGCCCCGCAGCGGGGTCCTCTGCTGCAGGTGCTGAAGTCGGCCGCCGCGACGATCGCGGCGTGGCTGTTGGCGGGCTGGCTGGTCCCCGGGCAGCTGCCGGTGTTCGCCGCGATCGCCGCCCTTCTGGTGGTTCAGCCCAGCGTCAACCAGTCGCTCGCCAAGGCGCTCGAGCGCAGCGCCGGGGTGGTCGTCGGCGTGGTGATCGCCGTACTGCTGACCATGCTGCTCGGCTCGCAGCGGTGGGTGGTGCTTACCGCGGTGGTCGTGGCGATGCTGGTCGCCTGGGCGCTTCGTGCGTCTCCGGGAACCGGCAATCAGGTCGCCATCTCGGCGCTGCTCGTGCTCGCCCTCGGTGCTTCCGACCCCACCTATGCCGTGGAGCGCATCATCGAGACGCTGATCGGCGCGGCGATCGGCTTCATCGTGAACATCGCCATCGTTCCCCCGGTGCTCTCGGCCCCCGCGCGGCGGGACGTGATCATGCTGGGGCGCGAGGTGGCGGCCTCGCTCGACCGCCTGGCCGATGCCCTGCCGTCGGTGCGCACCGGACCGCAGCTGCACGAGCTGATGCTGCAGGTGCGCCTGCTGCGGCCGATGAAGGTGTCGGCCGACGAGTCGTTGCACGCCGCCGACGAATCGCTGTCGCTGAATCCGCGTCGCTCCCGCCACCGCGATGACCTGGTCGACATCCGCGCACTGCACGATCGGCTGTCAGCGATCGTGACGCAGGTGATCGGCATGACGCGGGCATACTTCGACCACTACGACGATGCCCTCGCCGACGATCCCGCTGTACAGGCCATCGCCGAGCAGCTGCACCGCGCGGGCCACGACGTGCGTCTCGCGGTGCAGAACCTCGCGCATCAGGCCTCGGATGCCCGCGACCCGGCCCTGCCGGAGACATCGGTGATCCCGGCGCTGACCGCCCCCTTGGTGGTGCGGCCGCCGGCATCCGATCACTGGATCCTCGTGGGATCGCTCATGGAAGATCTGCGGCGCATCCACAACGAGCTGGCCGGCGACTGATCCGCCGGAATGCGACAGGGCTCCCCGTGCGACGCACGAGGAGCCCTGTCACCCCGGGGGGTCGATCAGGCGAACAGGGCCGTGACCGCCGGAACTGTGAGCACCGCGACGTAGTAGCCCATGAACTGCACGCCCGTGTGCATGTGGAACATGCGGTTGAGCAGGCCACCGACGAGACCGATGCTGATCGCCACCAGCAGCGCGACCACGCCACCTTCGTAGAGGCAGATCACGGCAATCAGTCCGGCGAAGGCGCCGATGATGGCCTCGTGCGAGACCTTCTTCATGATCCAGGCCGCAGCCTTGTGGGCCTGCGTCATGGCGAACGGATACGTGATGATCAGGGCGATCAGCACCGCCGCGAGGCCGAACACCAGGAACTCCCACGGCCCGAGCATGTCGTGCAGGTTGTTCGTCTCGCCGGTCTCGGCGTTGATGGTGAACACCGGCGGGGCGTTGAACAGCGGGTTCGCGGGCCCGGCGGCCATGGGCGAGAGCGGCAGGCCGATGGCGATCAGCGGGATGAGCGTCTCGGCGATGTAGGTCGACTCGGTCGTGCCGTTCTTGACGGCCATCATCGTGGTCAGACGACGGTAGCCGTTCTTGATGCGGCCGCCGAACAGCTCACCCATCAGCACGGTCATCGCCACCGGCGAGAACACGAACGTCGCGCTGGAGATCACCGCGGCTCCCGCCGTGCCACCCAGCTGGGTGCGGTCGAGCACGCGCATCGGGTTGGGCATGCGTCCCTTCCAGGTGCGCACATCGGCGGCCAGCTCGAACGACCGCGGAGCGTCGCGCTTGAGGCCGGCACGACCGGCCGGGCTCGACGCCAGGAACAGGTCGAGGATGAGCGGTCCGATCGCGATGCCCAGGAAGAAGCTGATCGACAGGCCCTTGCCGAGGGCGCCGACGGCGAAGTTCTGCAGACCCACCACCACGAGCACGAACGGGATGAGAGCGATCAGTGCCGCCCAGCGTCCCTTCGACAGCACGGCGATGAGCAGCGCAGCGGCGAGGAACAGCCACGGTGCGACCGCGCTGATCGCCTCGGAGAACGGCGTGAGCACCCATGCGAAGAACACCGCCATCGGCACCGCGATGACCGCGGCGATCACACCGCCCGAGATCGCCTTGCGCAGGGCGATGTGCGGCACGCCCAGCTCGCGCAGCATCTGCGCGTCGCGCAACAGCGGTGCGGCCATGGTGTCGCCCGGGATCCCCAGCAGGGTCGTCGGGATCGCATGGGTGATGTGCTTGGCGGCGATGGATGCCATGAAGAAGGCGAACACGCCCGCCGGCGGCACGCCGAGCAGGATCACCAGCAGGGTCAGCGGAGCGATCGTGGCGGTCTCATCCGTCCCCGAGACGAGGCCGATCAGGGCGAAGACGATCGTTCCGACCAGGGCCATGCCGAGCGCCCACAGGGTGGGTTCGAGCAGCGTGTCGATCATCGTGCGGCCTCCTGACGGGCCTGGTTCTTGCGATGCTGGGCGAGCAGATCGTCGTACAGCCCGAGTTCCTTGACCTCGGCCAGCGCGGCGGCCGGCAGCTCGTCGGGGTTGCCCAGCGGGCCGAGCTCTGCCTCGATGGCGTCCATCGCGTCTTCGCGACCGCCGGCAGCGGCGGCACCGATGGTGACCACTCGCTTGGGCTTGAAGAGGTTGGCCGCGATCACGGCGGCGACGATGCAGGCCGCCAGGCCCGTCACCAGCGCGTAGGAGCGTCCGACGGCGTCACCGTCGGTGAGCTGGGCGAAGCCCCACTCGGCGAAGAGGTAGACGGGTACGGCGATGCCGACGCCCAGGCCGATGGCGCCGAGCAGGTGCCGGCTGTCGACCGTGTCGCCCCACACCTCCAGCAGTCGTTGCTGTTGCACGGGTAGTTCCTTTCTCAGCGGCTCAGCGCCGTCGCGACGCGTGACGTGGGCGCCTTGCCCAGCGCCCGGGTGAGCCAGATGCTCGTTTCGGTGAGGGCATCGAGGTCGATGCCGGTGCGGATGCCGAGCCCTTCCAGCATCCACACGAGGTCGTCGGTGGCGAGGTTGCCGGTCGCCGACCGCGCGAAGGGGCATCCGCCGACGCCGCCGGCGGCGGCGTCGAAGACGCGCACGCCCTCTTCGAGGCCGGCGTGCACGTTGGCGACGGCCATGCCGTAGGTGTCGTGCATGTGCAGGGCGATCTCGCCCACGGGGATGCCCGAGTCGACGAGAGCGCGCACGATCCCGCGCACCCGCCCCGGCGTCGCGACGCCGATCGTGTCGCCGAGCGAGAGCTGTTCGACACCCCACGAACGCATGACGGATGCCAGACGCACGACCTCGTCGGTCGCGACCGCCCCTTCCCACGGGTCGCCGAACACCATCGACAGATAGCCGCGCACTCGCACGCCATCGGCGATGGCTCGCGCGACGACCTCGCCGGCCGCCGCCTCCATGGTCGCCCGGGCGGCGCCGAGGTTCTGCTGCGAGAACGATTCGGTGACGCTGAGGAACACGGCGATGTCGTCGGCGCCCGCGGCGCGGGCCAGTTCGTATCCGCGCAGGTTCGGAACGAGCACGGGCGTGCGCACGTCGAGCGCCGCGGTGCGGGTGAGCACCTCGGCCGAGTCGGCCATCTGCGGCACGCGGTCGGCGCGCACGAAGCTGCCCGCCTCGATGATCCGCGCCCCGGCCTGCGCGAGCCGCTCGATGAGCTCGACCTTGGTGTCGGCGTCGAGGGTGACGCTCTCGGCCTGGAGTCCGTCGCGCGGGGCGACCTCCCAGATCTCGACCGTGTCGACGTCGATGCCCGGGTCGGCCTGCGTCATGGGCAGGCCGAGCTGGCGCACCGCGCTCATCGTGCGCGCAGTTCGGCGAGCACCGTCTCGGCGACGTCGACGCGCACGGCCCGGCGCGCGACGAGTTCGGCGGCGACGTCGTCGACCTCGGTGCCGGTGGCCCCGGCGGCGACGGCGATGTTGCGGGCGTGCAGCCCCATGTGTCCGCGCTGGATGCCCTCGGCGGCGAGCGCACGCACGGCGGCGACGTTCTGTGCAAGCCCGATCGCGCAGATGATCTCGCCGAGCTCACGTGCGGTGGTCACCTCGGTCATGGCGACGCCCGCACGGGCCGTGGGGTGCGACTTGGTGGCTCCGCCGACGAGCCCGACGGCCATGGGCAGTTCGAGGGTCGCGACGAGGTTGCCGGCACTGTCCTTCTCGAACCGCGACAGGGCCCGGTACTGTCCGTCGCGGGCGGCGTAGGCGTGGGCGCCCGCCTCGACCGCGCGGGTGTCGTTGCCGGTGGCGAGTACGACGGCCGAGATGCCGTTCATGATGCCCTTGTTGTGGGTCGCGGCACGGTACGGGTCGTCATAGGCGAGTGCGGCACCGGCGATCATGTCGTCGATCACCTGCGGGCCGCCGATCTGGTCGGGGGCGATGGCGATGCGGGCGCGGGTGATGCGCATGTCGGCGAGGTTGGTGAGGATGCGCAGCAGCGACCGACCCTGGGCGATCTCGGCCAGCAGCGGGGCGATGGCCTCGGCCATGGTGTTGACGGCGTTCGCGCCCATCGCGTCGCCGACGTTCACCACGAGATGCACGATGAGGTGGTCGTCGAGCAGGCCGTGCACGGTGCGCACGATGAGGTCGCGGGCGCCGCCGCCGACCTCGACCAGCTTGGGGTCCTGGGCGTTGGCGAGGGCGAGCACATCGTCCTTGCGTTCGAGGATCCGTGCGCGGGCGCCCTGCGGATCTGCGACGTCGAGCAGCTGCACCTGGGCCTGCATGACCGGCTCGGACGACGTGGCGGTGACGCCGCCGAGGGTGCGCGACATGCGGGCGATGTTCGAGGCCGCCGCGACGACGCTGGGCTCTTCGGTGGCCATCGGCACGAGCACCTCGCGGCCGTTGAGCACGAGGTTCGTGCACACGCCGACGGGGATGCCGATCTGTCCGATGACGTTCTCG
Organism: Microbacterium esteraromaticum; assembly: GCF_028747645.1. Taxonomy (NCBI): domain Bacteria; kingdom Bacillati; phylum Actinomycetota; class Actinomycetes; order Micrococcales; family Microbacteriaceae; genus Microbacterium; species Microbacterium esteraromaticum. The sequence goes on along the minus strand of NZ_CP118100.1, from coordinate 258,676 downwards.
ACCATGCGATCGGCCTGCGCCATGGTCAGCGCCTCGTCCGAGGTGGGGTCCAGTGCGGTGAGCAGTTCGGGCTGCCCGCCAATCGCGTCTGTCACTGCGGTGCGCCGGTCGGCGATGCTGAGGTTCCGCAGTCCGCTGAGCCGTGATGTCGTGGCCACGTCGTCGTCCTTCCTTGTGAGCGGCCGGACGGCTCCCGGTGGGCGCCGTTGCCGGACCGGCGGAGCACCGTTCGGGTCGGGCCCTCCGCCAGATCGACAGCCAACCAGTGCAGTGCGCGCCGGAACAGGTGCGATTCGCACACTGTTGGACGCTTGACTATGTCTGTTCGAGTGATCTGCGCGCCTGCTCGACCCGCACGGCCATCTCCAGCCGGAAGCGGGCCTCGGGCGCGTCGAGCACGGGGCCCAGCATCTGCCGCAACCGGGCGATGCGCTGGGCGAGGGTGTTGACGTGCACGTGCAGCTCGCGGGCGGTCGCCGCGAGCTGCCAGCGCTGATCGAACAGCGCGACGAGCGTGGCGAACAGCATGGTGCCCTTGGCGGCATCCCAGTCGACGACCGGATGCAACATGCTGTCGACGAAGCGGGCGAGCCGCGCCCCGTCGCCGTGGAACAACGGCGCGTAGGGGGCCAGCACGGCAGCTTCCATCCGTCCTCGGCGAATGCCGAGACCGTGCGCGAGGCGCGCGGTGAGCCCGATGTCGCGTACCGCGTCAGCGGCCTCGTCGAGGTTGCGGGCGCGACCGAACACCAGCAGCGCGGCATCGACGCCGCTGGTCGCCTCGGCATCGGTCACCGCCGGCTCGGGGTCGCCGGGGGCGAGCACGGCGATCCCGTCGCCGTGAGGCGCGACCAGCCAGTCCGTGCGCAGACGCAGGCGACTGAGCAGGGATGCGCGCTGTTCGGCGGCGCACGTCACCACCAGGGCGGTCCAGGGGGCGGCGATCGGATGCCCGCGCCCGGCCGCCCGCGCCAGCGCCGCCTCTCGGCGCGCCGGGTCGGCCAGCAGTTCTGCGGCCAGTTCGCCCCGCACGCGCTCCTCGGCGTCGGCGAGCGCGTCGCGGCGCAGCAGCACGAGCGCCGCGGTGAGCGCCGACCGCTCGACGGTGCGCCGTTCGACGGCCGTCAATGGTTCACCAGCGCGCTCGACCAGCAGCGCTCCGCTGACCTCGGTCGCGCCGAGGATCGGCGCGACGAGTTCGATCGGCCCGTCGTCGAGCACGGTGCTGCGTCCGCCATCACCGGAGGCCCGGATCACCTGTCCGAGGGGGTCGCCGCCCTCGCCCGCGCGCCGCAGGGTGACGCGGCGCCCGAGCGCGTCAGAGAGCGCCGCGGCGATGCCCTCGGCATCATGGCCGGTCACCGCCAACCGGGTCAGTTCCTCGTGCAGTCCCGCCGCCCACTCGGCCTGACGCTGGCGCACGGCGGCCTGCTCAGTGGCATCGGTGGCCCGCCCGAGCAGCCGGGCGAGATGCAGCACCAGCGCGGCGTGCCCGGCGAAGGCCGACAGGAGCGAGATCTCATCGGGTCGGTGCGCACGTGCGTCGCGCCCGGCGGTGAACAGCACACCCAGCACCTCACCCTTGACCACCAGTGGGGCGCCGAGCATCGATCGCAGCCGCTCCTCGTGCACGATGGCGTCGATCGTCGGATCGTGCGGAACAGAGGTCAGCGTCGTGTAGTCCTCCACCCACTGCGGGTGGCGGGTGTGCACGGCGCGGCTCGCGAGCCCCACCCCGGCCGGCACGACCATGCCCAGAAAGCGCGACGAGATCGTGCCGCTCGCGGCGCGCACCCGCAGCTCGTCGCGCGTGGGGTCGTAGACCGACAGGTAGGTGACATCGCCCGCGATCAGCTCGTGCGCGTGATCGACGATGCGCTGCAGCATCAGATCGGCGTCGGGTTCGGCGAGCAGTTCACGGGTCGACGACATCATCACCCGCAGTTCGGCGCTGCGCTGGCGCAGCCCCTCGACGCGATACGCGAGCTCGACCAGGGCATCCGCGGTGGCGGAGTCGGTTCCGACAGCGGTGCGGATGCGATCGGGCTCGGGCGTCGCGCCGTCGCCGATCGCCCGCAGGATCGCCGCGAGATCGGAGCTCATCCCTCCATTCTCGCCGTTGCTGCACGGCGGGTCATGACCGGGAGACATGACTGCGTGCGTGCGCGATCGCCGCATCGAGGTCGTCGAAGAGGTGGTTCTCGTGCCGCAATGACGACAGCACACCGACCCGCTCGGCGAGGGGCAGATGCTCTGCGGGGATGCCCTTGATGAGCACCGTGATGCCGCGGCGCTCGAGCGTTCCGATCAACTCGGTGATCACCTGCGCCCCTGTGGCGTCGAGCATGCGCATCTGCGCCATGCGGATCACGACGACCTCGATGTCGTCGAGTTCGGCGACGCGTTCGAGCATCCGTTCGGCGGCTCCGAAGAACAGGGCCCCTTCGAGGCGGAACAGGGCGATGCGCTCATCGCCCGGCTGCGAGGGTGCTGGCAGCTCTTCGCGGTGCACGCCGCTGGCCTTTGCCAGCTGACGCAGGGCGAAGAATCCCGCGGCCAGCAGGCCGATGAGCACGGCATAGATCAGGTCGACACTCACGGTGACCACGGCGGTCACGACGAACACGGCGGCATCGGCACGCGTGGATCGCATGACGGTGCGCACCGTGGCGGGGGTGATCATGCGTACCGCTGTCACCATGAGCACGCCTGCGAGGGCGGCCAGGGGGATGTGGGCGACGACCGCGGCGCCGACGGAGGCGATCGCCAGCAGCAGCAGGGCGTGCACGATGGCGGCCATGCGGGTGCGCGCCCCGGATCGCACGTTGACGGCGGTGCGGGCGATCGCGCCGGTGGCGGGCATGCCGCCGAACAGGCCGGCGGCGATCGAGGCGAGCCCCTGTCCGACCAGCTCGCGGTCCGCGTCGTACGGGCCGGTGTCGGCGAGGGTCGCAGCGACCCGCACAGACAGCAACGACTCGATGGCGGCGAGCGCGGCGACCGCCACCGCCGGGCCGATCAGCGCCAGGGTCGTCGCTGCGTCGATCGTCGGAAGGGTCGGTGACGGCAGCCCGGCGGGCAGTTCGCCGATCGTGTCGACGGGGAGCCCCGCGACGGCGGCGATGAGAGAGGCTGCGACGATCGCCAGCAGCGACCCCGGGAAGCGCGGGTGCACGCGCATCGAGATCACCATGATGATGACCACGACCGCCACGAGCAGCAGCGACCAAGCCACCTTCGGCCAGGACAGCGAGCTCAGCGACTGCGCCGCGGAGATGAGAGCGTTGGTGCTCTCGCCGGGCGGGGCGCCCGTGGCGGTGGGCACCTGCTGCAGAAAGATGATGACGGCGATGCCGAGGGTGAACCCCTCGATCACGGGCCATGGGATGTAGCCGACGGTACGCCCCAGGCGCAGGGCCCCCGCGGCCAGGACGAGCAGACCGGCCATCAGGCAGATGGCGGCCAGCGCGCCGGCGCCGTGCACGGCGAGGATCGGCGCCAGCACCACGACCATGGCGCCGGTCGGCCCCGAGACCTGCACGTGCGACCCGCCGAACACGGCGGCGACGACCCCGGCGATGATGGCCGTGACCAATCCGCTCTCGGCGCCGGCGCCCGAGCTGACGCCGAAGGCGAGGGCGAGGGGCAGCGCCACGATGCCGACGGTGACGCCTGCGAGCAGGTCACCGCGCCAGGTGCGGGGCAGGTCGCGGTAGTCACCGACCGACGGCAGCAGAGTGCGGAGTGACCAGGCGTTCATGGGCGAGGTGTTGTGATGTGCGGGAGGTGCTCGCTCTCGACGAGCTGCTGCTGCGTGGTGTGCAGAATCTCACCGAGCAGTTCGCGGGCCACGTGCAGCAGGTCTGCCACCTGCGGGTAGGCCAGGCGGTAGAACACCAGGCTGCCCCGGCGCTCGGAGACGACCAGGCGGTTGCGGCGCAGCACCGCGAGATGCTGCGAGACGTGCGAGGGTTCGAGCTCGACGACGCGCAGCAGGTCGCTGACGGTGGCCTCGGGTGTGCCCGAGAGCACCTCGAGGATGCGGATGCGGATCGGGTGGGCCAGCCCCTTGAACAGTCCTGCCTTGACCTCGTACAGCGGGCGGTTCGGGTCGCTGAGCATGAAGGCCTCTCTTGCACGGGCAGTGATCTGACGGATTCATCATATCGCGATACCATCGAGACATGGCTGATTCCCTTCCCCCGTGCCCCGACTGCTCCAGCGAGCACACCTATGAGATGGGCGCCCTGCTGGTGTGCCCGATGTGCGGACACGAATGGGCACCAGAGGAGAGCGCTGCGACACCGGACGACGACCCCGCCCAGCGGGTCGTCAAGGACGCCGTGGGCAACGTGCTGTCCGACGGTGACACCGTCGTGGTGACCACCTCGATCAAGGTCAAGGGGTCGCCGCAGGGCATCAAGGCGGGCACGAAGGTGCGCGGCATCCGCCTGATCGATCCCGTCAACGGCCACGACATCGACTGCCGCGTCGAGGGCTTCGGGGCGATGCTGCTGAAGTCGAGCCTGGTCAAGAAGGCCTGATCGGCTCGCCCCGCTGCACGCAACTCCGGAGATACCACGGCTGATCCCGCACCAGCGGGCCCCTGCGCACCGGAACGGGGCATTTCTCCGGAGTTACGAACGGCGAACGGCGGCGACCCGCACGGGATGAAAGGATCGAGACATCATGGTTCTCGATCCCACTCCCCTGCGCGACGCCGATGCGGACGCCATCTACCTGGCCTTCGTCGAGTGGGCGGAGTCGACCGGCATCAGCCTGTACCCGGCGCAGGACGAGGCGGTCATCGAGATCGTCTCGGGCCAGAACCTGATCCTGTCGACCCCCACCGGCACCGGCAAGTCTCTGGTGGCGATCGCCGCGCACTTCGCCGCGCTCGCCGATGACCGCACCACGTTCTACACGGCACCGATCAAGGCGCTGGTGAGTGAGAAGTTCTTCGCCCTGGTCGATGTGTTCGGCGCCGAGAACGTCGGCATGATCACGGGCGATTCATCGGTCAACGCCGATGCGCCGATCATCTGCTGCACGGCCGAGATCCTCGCCAACCTCGCGCTGCGCGAGGGCGCGGATGCCGACATCGGGCAGGTCGTGATGGACGAGTTCCACTTCTACGGCGACCCCGACCGCGGGTGGGCCTGGCAGGTGCCGCTGCTCGAGCTGCCGCAGGCGCAGTTCGTGCTCATGTCGGCGACGCTGGGCGACGTCAGCGAGCTGGCATCCGACCTCACGCGCCGCACCGGACGCGAGACGGCGGTCGTGACGGGCGTCGAACGGCCCGTGCCGCTGCACTTCTACTACGAGACGACCCCGATCCACGAGACGATCGACGACCTGCTGCAGACCGGCCAGGCGCCGATCTACATCGTGCACTTCTCTCAGGCCGCGGCGATGGAGCGCGCCCAGGCGCTGGCCAGCGCGAAGGTCGCCACGCGCGAGCAGCGCGACGCCATCGCCGAGCTCATCGGCGGATTCCGTTTCACCACCGCATTCGGCAAGACGCTGTCACGGCTGCTGCGACTGGGCATCGGGGTGCATCACGCGGGCATGCTGCCCAAGTACCGGCGACTGGTCGAGCAGTTGGCGCAGCGCGGCATGCTGCGGGTCATCTGCGGCACCGACACGCTCGGGGTGGGTATCAATGTGCCCATCCGCACGGTGCTGCTGACCGCGCTGACGAAGTTCGACGGCAAGCGGATGCGGCAGCTCAACGCCCGCGAGTTCCATCAGATTGCGGGGCGTGCGGGACGTGCGGGCTACGACACCGCGGGTACGGTGGTCGCGCAGGCGCCCGAGCACGAATCCGAGAACCTCGCTGCGCTCAAGAAGGCGGGCGATGACCCGAAGAAGAAGCGCAAGATCATCCGCAAGAAGGCTCCCGACGGTTTCGTGTCGTGGGGCGAGCCGTCGTTCCAGAAGCTCGTGGGGTCGCAGCCCGAAACACTGACCTCGCACATGCAGATCACGAGCGCGATGATCCTGAACGTCATCGCGCGCGGCGGCGACGTGTTCGGCAATATGCGTACGCTGGTATATGAGAACCACGAGTCGCGTTCGACACAGCGGATGCTAGCGGTGCGCGCCCTGGGGATCTACCGCACCCTGGTGCAATCGGGCATCGTCGAGAACGTCGACGGTCAGATCCGTCTGACGGTCGACCTGCAGCCGAACTTCGCGCTGAACCAGCCGCTTTCGCCGTTCGCGCTGGCGGCGTTCGAGCTGCTGGAACCCGAATCGGCGACATTCGCGCTCGACATGATCTCGATCGTCGAGGCAACCCTGGATGACCCGCGCGCCGTGCTGGGCCAGCAGGAGTTCCTCGCCCGCGGCGAGGCGGTTGCCGCGATGAAGGCCGAGGGTATCGAGTACGACGAGCGCATGGAGCTGCTCGAGCAGATCACGTACCCGAAGCCGCAGGAGGAACTGCTGAGCGCGGCCTTCGACACCTTCAGCGCATCGCAGCCCTGGATCCGCGACTTCGAGCTGCACCCGAAGTCGGTGGTGCGCGACATGTATGAGCGGGCCATGTCGTTCGGGGAATATGTCGCCTATTACAAGATCGCGCGGTCAGAGGGCGTCGTGCTGCGGTACCTGTCGGATGCCTATCGCGCGGCCTCGCAGACGATTCCCGAGCACCTGAAGAACGACGAGCTGCACGACCTGATCGAGTGGCTGGGCGAGCTGATCCGCCAGGTCGATTCGAGCCTGCTCGACGAGTGGCAGGAGTTGATCGACGGTACCGATAATGGCGCCTTCGACCGGCCCGGTGACGAGCCGGTGGTGCCGCCGGCCCCCAAGCGACTGACGGCCAACACGCGGGCGTTCCGTGTGCTGGTGCGCAACGAGATGTTCCGTCGTGTGCTGCTCGCGGCGCGCGAGGACGTCGAGCAGCTGGCCTCGCTCGATGCCGACTTCGGTGCCGACGGGTGGAACGACGCACTCGATGCCTACTTCGCCGAGCACGACGAGATCCTCACCGACGCCGACGCCCGCAGCCCGCAGCTGCTCCTGATCGAACAGGGCGCGAGCACCTGGACGGTGCGCCAGATCCTCCACGACCCGGCCGGCGATCATGACTGGGGCATCACGGCGACCGTCGACCTGGTGGCATCCGACGAGGCCGGCGAGGCCGTCATCGCGGTCAGCGGTGTCGATCGCCTCTGACCGTGCTCACCCCGCCGAAGCGGTGCATTCGCTCGAGCGCATGTCGCTCGCGTTTGACGCGGACGTAGCTCATGAGGCCGGCGATCCCCAGGATCAGCATGGCCATGAAGCCGGTGAACAGCCACTCCGGCGGTCCGAAGACCAGCGCAGATGTCGCAAAAAGCATACGATCGCCCTCCTTTGGGTACCGATGCGTGATTCCTGCCAGAGTGCCACAGCGTGGGCGTTCCGGAAAGGGTCACTCGGCCCCTGAGGGCGATCGCTACTCGGTGAGGAACCGGGCCGTGAACCGGCCCGCCTCTTCGACTTCGAGCATCACGATCTGTCCGTTCAGAATGCGCGGGCACGGACTGCCGGTGAGCGTCTCGACGCCGACGCGCAGCAGCGTGCCGTGGGCGACGACGATGCTGTTGCCCCGTCGCGCGGCGATCTCGGTGAGCGCCGAACCCGCGCGCGCGGCGACGGCGGCGAGCGGCTCCGCGTCGGGATAGCCGCCGTCCGGCCACCGTTCGTGCACCTCGCTCACAGCGAGGCCCTCGGCGGCGCCGTAGTCGCGTTCGATCAGCCGGTCGTCGATTTCGCGCGCCACGCCCGTCACGTGCTCGCCGATGCGGTCGGCCGTGTCGACGGCTCGGCCGAGGGGCGAGGCGATCAGGTGCATCCACTCGGCGCGGGCCAGCAGGGCCCCAGCGGCGTCCGCCTGCGCCTGCCCGTGGTCATCGAGCGGCACCTCGGTGCGGCCCTGCATGCGGCGGGCGAGGTTCCACGCGGTGCGGCCGTGACGCACGAGGGCGACGGTCATGCGCTCACCAGCGTCGGCGCGGCAGACGCGGCCGCGTCGAGCGACTCGGCCGGGTAGACCACGACACGGTCGACGTCGACGCGCACCGTCTGTCCCACCGCTAGGCGGATGCCACGGGTGCGCGCGCGCAGCGTCACTCCGGCCCAGTCGATGACGGCGTCGCCGCCGTCGGGCGTGTACAGCGACGAGCGCACGACCGCGTCACCGGCATCCGAGGGGGTCACCGTGACCGCGGCGGGCAGGATCGCCGCGGTCGCGCGTCCCGCCGCCGGCATGGAGGCGTCGCGCGGCACGGACAGCGGATGCCCGTCGGCCTGGAAGCCGGCGTCGCTGAGCACTCCGTCGACGAGCGTGGCGTCGGAGAGGAAGCGCGCGACGAAGCCGCTGGCGGGCCGGGTGACCAGCTCGTCGGGTGCGCCGACCTGCTGGATGCGCCCACCGTCGAGCACGGCCACCCGGTCGGCGAGCGCCAACGCCTCGGCACGGTCGTGCGTGACGTGCACGACCGTGAGTCCGAGTTCGCGCGTGAGGGTCTGCAGTTCGAGGCGCAGCCGGTCGCGCAGGGGCTCGTCGAGGGCCGAGAGCGCTTCGTCGAGCAGCAGCACGCGCGGGCGTGCGACCAGGGCGCGCGCCAGTGCGACGCGCTGGCGCTGCCCGCCCGAGAGCGTTGCGGGGTCGCGCTTCTCGTAGCCGGCGAGTCCGACCAGGTCGAGTGCTTCGGCGACACGCGTCTTGCGCTGATCGCGCGGCACGCCAGCGCGACGCAGCGGGTACTCGACGTTGCGGCCGACGTTCCAGTGCGGCCAGACGGCGTGCTGCTGGAACACCATGCCCAGTTCGCGCTGCTCGGGCGGCACGAACTGCGCGTCGCCGGCGACGGTGCGGTCGCCGATGCGCACGGCTCCGCTGGTGGGTGTGAGGAACCCGGCGATGGTGCGCAGCAGGGTGGTCTTGCCCGAGCCGGACGGCCCGACCAGGGCGACGAACTCGCCGTCGGCGATGGTGAGGTCGACGCCGACCAGGCCGCTGGCCCCGGATGGGTAACGGACGGATACGGAGTCGAGGGTGACGGATGCCATGGTGGCCTCTCAGGTTGTCTCTCAGTTTGTGTCTCTGGGCCGGCGCGTGGCCAGTCCGATCACGGCGATGCCGGCGACGGCGACGACCAGCGACCATGCGGCCGCGGTGTTGTAGGCGCCCGCCTGCTGGAAGTTGAAGATCGCCACGCCCAGGGTCTGCGAGCCCGGTGAGAGCAGCAGCACCGACAGCGTGAGCTCGCGCACGGCGGTGGCGGCGACGACGACGGCTCCCGAGATCGCTGCGGGCAGGGCCATGCGCGACGAGATGTCGATCAGGGCGCGCAGTCGCCCGGCGCCGGCGACGCGGGCCGCCTCTTCGGCGCTGGACGGCGTGCTGGCCAAGGGCCCGGACACCGACTGCACCACCAACGCGGTGAACGAGGTGATGTAGGCCGCCAGGATGAGCCACGGGGTATTGAACAGACCGATACGCGGGGCGATGATGAGCCACGCGACCGCGATCACGATGCCGGGGATGGCCTGCGGCAGCATCGCGACCGGACCGAGTCCCCGCGTCCACCGGGTGCGCACGCGGGTGGTGACCACGCCGATGGCCAGCCCGAGCACGCCGCAGATCAGGGCTGCACCGGTGGCGAGCATGATCGAGTTGGCCGCCCCGTCGAGGGCGGTGCTCGAGGTGAGCGCCTTGGCGAAGTTGTCGAGGGTGAGGTTCTCGGGGGTCAGCGGCAGACCGGGCGCGCGCAGCAGGGTCTGGGTGAGCAGGGCGAGCAGCGGCAGCAGGGTGATGCCGAGCACGACGGTCCACATGACGATGCCGAGCGGCGTGCGGGCGCGCCCCAGCGGCAGCGGTTGTACGGGCGTGCTCGAGGCGTCGAGCTCCCACCCGCTGCCCTTGACCAGGGCGTTCAGCACGAGCGCGCCGATGGCGAGCACGAGCAACACGACACCGATGGTGGCGACCACGGCGAGGGGTTCGTCGACCGTGCCGGACTGCAGGTACCGGTAGACCAGGGTGGCGAGGGTGACGTACCGCTCGGGCAGACCGATGATCGAGGGGATGCCGAAGTCGGCCAGGTTTCCGACCGCGATCAGCAGGAACGACGACAGCAGCGCGGGCCGCAGCAGCGGCACGGTGACGCTGAACATGGTGCGTGCGGGTCCGGCGCCGGCGATGCGGGCGGCCTGCTCGAGGTCGGAGGGGATGCGTCGCAGTGCCGCTGAGACGATGAGCATCGCCAGCGGGTAGCTGTGCACGGTCAGCAGCATGATGACACCGTCGGCGCCGTAGATCGACCAGAGCGGACCGCCGAAGTGCTCGCGCCACCAGAGGTTGAGGGGACTTGCCGGGCCGGCGACGCCGAGCCATGCGATCGCGCCGACGAACGGGGGCATCAGCAGTGGGGTGAGGGCGATGATGCGCAGGGCGCCGCGGTGGCGCAGGTCGGTGCGTTCGAGGATGAGCGCGAAGGCGGCGCCGATGGCGACCGCGAACAGGGCGGATGCTGTCGCCGAGACGAGGCTGTTGATGCCGGCTTCGACGACGTCGCCCTGCAGCAGGACGTTGAGCTGGGATCCGCCCGCGGAGAGGGCGAGGATCGCTCCGAGGGGTACGAGGATCAGTGCGCCGCACGCGACCCAGAGGGTCACGGTCAGGGCACTGACCCCGTCGAGGCCCCGGGCCCGGCCAATGGCCGGACCCGGGGCGGTGGCGATGGTGCTCACTACTGGAACAGCTCCCGGAAGGTCTCGACGGCGCCGGGCTGGGTGGCGCGGATCGTCTCGAGCTCGGGGGCCAGCAGCGCGATGTGCTCGAGCTCGGGGGCGCCCTCGGGGCTTCCGACGTCGCCGCGCACCGGCAGGTAGGACTGCTCGACGGCGAGCTTCTGGCCGTCAGCGCTGACCAGGAAGTCGACGAACGCGCGGGCCGCGTCGGCGTTCTCGGTGTCCGAGAAGATGCCGGCGGGCTGCGAGACGAACGGCACGCCCTCGCTGGGGTACGACACGGCGATCGGCGATCCCTGGGCGGCGAGCTCGCGCACCAGGTAGTCGACGACGATGCCGATCGGCTGGGTGCCGGTGGCGACGGCCTGCGAGACGGGGCCGTTGCTGTCGGCGATGACGGGGCGGTTGGCGGCGAGCGCCGTCATCCACTCCTCACCCAGGGTGTCTTCGTCGAGCCAGACGGCCGCGTTGTAGGCGGCTGCGCCCGACACGTCGGGGTTGGGCATGACGATGCGGTCGGCGTAGTCGGCTGCGGTGAGGTCGGCCCACGAGGCGGGGACGTCGGCCGCGTCGACCATCGACGTGTTGTAGGCGATGACGGTCGGGATGATGCGGGTGCCGACGTAGAAGCCCTCGGGGTCGACGACGGCGGGGTCGAGAGCGTCGACGTCTGCGGGCGTGTGCTCGAGCAGCATGCCGTCTGCGGCGTAGTTCTCGAAGGTCGCGGCGTCAGCGGCGAGGAAGACATCGGCCTGGATCTTGCCGGTCTCCTTCTCGGCGGCGACGCGGGTGGTCAGGTCGCCGGTGCCGGCGCGGAACACCTCGACGGTGATCTCGGGGTGCACCTCGTTGAAGGCCTCGACGAGTGCGTCGGCCTTCTCCTGCGGCTCCGAGGTGTAGAGCGTGATGGTGGTCGACTCCAGCGCGCCGGCCGACGGCTGGGCGTCGTCGGCGGTGGACGCGGTCGAGCAGCCGGTGAGGGCGAGTGCGGCGACGCCGAGGACGGCGAACGCTGCGGGGCTGTGCGAGCGGAACATGGGTTTCCTTATCTGTGCAGGGTTGGGGGTACAGCGACGGAGGAGGAGAAGAGCGGGGTGGGCGTCTCGAGGCTGACGCTGGTGGCGGTGACGGCATCGGCGTGCAGGTGCACGACCGAGAACATCGCGCGGTCGTGCCCGCTGATGCGGTCGGCACGGCCGTCCATCACCTGGTGATAGGCGAGGGAGGGCCCCACCATCACGGGGATGTCGCGCACGTGCGCGGCGAGTGGGTGGTGGAAGTGCCCGGCGAGCACGGCGCGCGTGTCGGTGCCGACGAGGATGTCGAGCAGCTGCTCGGCATCGCGCAGACCCGCCTTGGCGAGCGTGGGCAGAGGGGAACCGAGGGGCGGGTGGTGCACGGCGACGACCGTGCCCTCGCCGTGCGGGGTGGCGAGCTCGTCGGCGAGCCACTGCCGCTGGGCGGCGCCGAGTTCACCCGATGACGAGTCGAGCAGCACGAAGCGGATGCCATCGACGAGCACCGTGCGGTGGTGGGAGTGCTCGTGCCCGTCGAGGGTTCGCGCGGCCTCGGTGTCGTCGTGGTTGCCGATGATCGTCAGCACGGGAGCCTGGACGGCATCACGCAGCTCGCTCACCGCGTCGCGGAGGGCGCCGTATGCGCCGGGGTTGCCGCGCTGGGCGAGGTCGCCGGTGATCAGCACGGCCTCGGGGGTCATCTGCGAGCGACGCACGTAGTCGCCGACGGCGCGCAGCCGAGCGATGCCGTCGACGGCGTCGTACAGCAGGCCGCGCTCGGTGACGTGCACATCGCTGATGTGCAGCACGGTCGAGCGTCCGGTGGCGCGGCTCATCGGGCATCCTCGTTCTTGTGACGCAGCCGGGTGAGCTGCGCGTCGGTCAGGCCGTGGCGGGCGAGGTAGGCGCCCGCGCCGCCGAGCTCATCGATGATCGCCAGTGCGTGCACGATCGCCTCGCGGGGGCTGTCGAGGTGAAGACGCAGCGCTTCGGCGCGCTCGGTCTCGGGCAGCGCCAGCACGAGGTCGCGCACGGCGGGTTCGCGCACCGGTCGCACGTGCTCGGCCGAGAGCACGTAGTCGTCGACGATGGCATCCGCGCTGTCGCCGGCGGCGAGGCGCGCGAGGGCGACGACGAGGCCGGTGCGGTCCTTGCCGGCGGTGCAGTGCACGAGCGCGGCACCCTCGGTGTCGGCGATCAGGGCGACGGCCGCGGTGAGCGCGCCACCCCGCTCGCGCAGCATGAGCGTATAGATGTCTTCGAGACGGCCGGATGCCGGCGGCTCGGCGCCGTAGATGCCCGCCTGCTGCACGGGGATGTCGTGCGAGCGGGCGCCGGCTTCGGAGGGCTCGCGCAGGTCGACGATCGTCGTGACACCCAGGTCGCGCAGCGCGCGCACGCCGTCGGCGGTGACGTTCTCGGGTGCGCCGGTGCGTACGAGCCACGGCTCGGTGGGGCTGGTGGCCCTCACGTTGAAGAGCCCGTCGATGGCGATCGTCTGCATGTGCACCCTCTTGATTTCGCGCGTTTCACCGCGCTTGGAATCTCGTTACATGGGAACCATCACAGCCGCAGGTGTACGGCAGGTGAAGCACACGCGACCGATCGGAGAACGCCCCAGAACCGGCTGGAGCGCGAGGCTGCGGGCGCGCGAGAAGGCGCCTTCGGTCAGTCCTCGCTGAGCGCGTCGGCCACGACGTGCCGCAGATCGGCGACGTCGGCATGACGTGCGTCACCGGCGAGCGCGCCGTGCAGCGTGTGCAGCACGACGGTGTGCCCCAGCCGCGCGAGATAGGGGTCGAGGTCATGGGCCGAGCCCACCGGCCCGGTCGCGATGACGATGTCGGCGAGCCGCCCGAGCGGCGAGCGGGAGTAGCTGGTGACCAGCACGACGGTCGCACCGCGTTCGGACGCGGCCGTGCACGCGCGCAGCGTCTGCACGTTGGCGCCCGAGTAGCTCAACGCCAGGCACACGTCGTCCGCCGAGAGGGAGTGCACCGCGAACTGCTGCGCGAGCGGGTCGACGGGCGCTTCGACGGCGCGCCCCACACTGCTCAGCCGCATCGCGAGGTCCTGCAGTGGCGGCCCCGAGAATCCGTTGCCGACGAGAACGACCCGCCCTGCCCCGCGTAGGGCGGCGGTCGCCGCGTCGACGCGTTCCGGATCGACGCTCTCCTGCGCCAGGCGCAGCGCATCCACCGCATCGTCGAAGGTGCCGCCGGCGGCGACCGGGTCGCTGTCGCGGGGAGTCAGCGGCGCCGAGCGGGCGAGTTCGAGCCGCAGGTGCTGGAACCCGCGGAACCCGAGGCTCTGGCAGGCACGGATCACCGTGGCCGTCGAGGTACCGGCCGCTGCCGCGAGTTCGGCGGCCGACCAGTCGACGACATCGTCGGGGCGTTCCATGATCACCGCGGCGACCCGGCCCTCGCTGGGACCGAGTGCGGATGCCGCCGCGCGCACGCGCGCGTGGACGCTGAGGTCGGGTCGGACGATGCTCATCGCCGGACTCCCTGCTGCTGTGCCATGGTGCCGCTGGTCATAGCGGCACAGCGTAGCGGGTTCAGGCGACGCGCTGGGTAATCACCAGGGGCTGGGCTTGTAGTCCTTGAGGAAGACGCCGTACAGGTCGACTCCGGCCTCGCCCTGCACGATCGGATCGTACACACGGGCGGCGCCATCGACGAGATCGAGCGGCGCATGGAATCCCTCTTCGGCGAGGCGCACCTTGGTGTAGTGCGGGCGCTCATCGGTGATCCAGCCCGTGTCGACCGCGGTCATCAGGATGCCGTCGGTCTCGAGCATCTCGCCGGCGCTGGTGCGGGTGAGCATGTTCAGCGCCGCCTTGGCCATGTTGGTGTGCGGGTGCCCCGGGCCCTTGTAGCGGCGCGAGAACTGGCCTTCCATGGCCGAGACGTTCACGACGTAGGTGCGGCGGGCGGTCGAGGCCGCCATCGAGGCCCGCAGGCGGCTGATCAGCAGGAACGGCGCCGTCGTGTTGCACAACTGCACTTCGAGCATCTCGAGCGGATCGACCTGCTCGACCGACTGCACCCAGCTGTTGACGCGATTCACGTCGGGCACCAGCCCACCGGCGTCGATGGCCGTGCCGTCGGCGTGCTTCTGCAGCGACGACGAGCCAGGGGCCATAGCCAGGCGCGCGAGGTCTTCGGCCGTCAGCGCCTGTCCGCCCTGCTCGGCGACGGTGCCGCCGAGCGCCGCCACAGAGAGCAGCGGATGCGCGTCGACCGAGGCCTGCAGCGCCTGCGGGTGCGGATCGGCGGTGTGCCCGAAGGTCTCCATCTCGGGCAGCGGTCCGTCCGGGAGGGGCTGCAGTTCAGCATCCGCCAACAGTGAATACGCACCCGGCGAGCGGCGCACGGTCTGCGCGGCGTTGTTGATGAGAATGTCGAGCGGCCCCTGGGCCGCGACCGAGTCGGCCAGGCCGATCACCTGCGCCGGGTCGCGCAGGTCGATGCCGACCACGCGCAGCCGGTGCAGCCAGTCGGCGGCATCCGGCAGCGCCGAGAACCGGCGCACGGCGTCGCGCGGAAAGCGCGTGGTGATCGTGAGGTGCGCGCCGTCGCGCAGCAGGCGCAGGGCGATGTGCATGCCGATCTTGGCGCGACCGCCGGTCAGCAGGGCGCGGCGACCGGTCAGGTCGGTACGGGCGCTGCGCTTGGCGTGGCTGAAGCGCGCGCAGTCGGGGCACAGCTGGTGGTAGAAGGCGTCGACGAGCGTGTACGGCTGCTTGCAGATGTAGCAGTTGCGGGGCTTGAGCAACTCGCCCGCGATGGGGGCGTCGACGACGCTGGAAGCGAGATCGTTGCCGCGCGTCTCGTCATCGATGCGGTCGGGGGCACCCGTCGCGGTGCGCGCGACAACGGCCTTGTCGGCCTCGGCGATCGCGTCGCGGATCTCTTTGCGGCGGGCCCGTTTGACGGCCTTGAACATGTTCGCGGTCGCGCGTCGGACGGCGATGTAGTCAGGATGCTGCTGATCGACGTTGTCGAGGTCGCCGAGCACCCGCAGCGTGGTTGCGAGGTCGTCGGGGTCGATGCCGGACGGGGATGCAGAAGAGGCATCGGTCATTGGGCCGATTTTACGCGGCTCAGGTGTGCACGGCCCACAGCGCATCCATCGGCACAGCCGAGATGCGTTCGGCGACCATCGCCGTAGAGCGCCCGGTGTGCAGCACGTACCCGGCGACGAACCGTTCGCCGAGACGGTCGCGCAAAGCGATGAGCCCAGAGGCGTCGTTCGCGCGCACCGTTGCCGACGACTTCACCTCTATGCCGACGACCCGCCCGTCAGGAGTCTCCAGCACCGCGTCGACTTCTACGCCTCGACTATCGCGGTAGTGATGCAGAGAGACACGTTGCCGCGCCCAGGTCTGCTGGCGACGCAGCTCTCCGACGACGAAACACTCAAGCAACGCTCCGACGAGTCCGGACGTCGGTCCCAGCGTTTCCCGCGAGGCCCCGAGCAGCGAAGCCGCCAGGCCGGAGTCAACGAGGAAGACCTTGGGCTGTTTCGTCTCGCGCGACGTGAGGTTCACGGACCAGGCTGGCAGCGTATGCGTCAAGAACAGCGTCTCAAGCAGCGCGACGTACGGATTGAGCGTTCGCCTCGGTATCGCCGCGTCTGCAGCGAGCGACGTCCACACCATAGCGCTGCCCATGCGAGCGGCGATGAGACGCAGGATGCGTGGCAGATCGGCGATCCGCTGTAGGCCGGAGATGTCAATGGCATCTCGCTTGACGATCTGGGATAGGTAGGCGTCATGCCAATCTCGGCGGCGCACTGGGGTGCGGCGCAACGCTTCGGGGTATCCACCCGCACATGCGTAGTCCAGATATCCGTCTCGGGTGAGGGCGCTCTCATGCTGCGACAGTGCCTCGGGGACGAACGCGATGTCGATGAATGATCCGCGAGACGCTTCGACTTCTCGGCGGCTGAGCGGATACAAGTCAATGTGCTCCGCCCGCCCTGCCAGCGACTCATGCGTTGCCGAGAGCTCGAGCAGGTTCGCCGAACCCGTGACGAGGAAGCGCCCCGGACGCTCGTCACGATCAACCGCGGCTTTGAGCGCGATCACCAGCTCAGGCACGCGCTGCAGTTCGTCGATGACGAGCAGCCGATCCGGAGCTTGCTCGACGAACGCAGTCGGATCAGTCCGAGCAAAGTCGAACGAGGCAGGGTCGTCCAGCGTCACAGCGACGCCATTGCGCCGCGCGAGCACCAGCCGGGACAGTGTCGACTTGCCAACCTGTCTCGCGCCTTGCAGCGCGACGATCCTGGTATCTGCCAGCGCATCCTCGACGCGCGAGAGCACGAACCTGGGGATGATTTCGGATGCTGACATGGCGTGATTCTACGCCCCGCTCGCCGTTTCACCACCTCCTGCTCGCCGTTTCACCACCCTGCGCTCGCCGTTTCGCCAGCTCTTGCTCGCCGTTTCACCACCTCTTGCCCACCGAGCCGCGCGAGTTCGCCTGCTGTTCATCTGGCGTGAACAGTCCGGTCACAGCGCACGGGCACAGTCATGTATGCGCATACACCGCCTCCGTATGTATGCGCATACATTCCGTCGTGCCTCTCAGATAGGACCCCATGAACCT
This sequence comes from Microbacterium esteraromaticum, assembly GCF_028747645.1. Taxonomy (NCBI): domain Bacteria; kingdom Bacillati; phylum Actinomycetota; class Actinomycetes; order Micrococcales; family Microbacteriaceae; genus Microbacterium; species Microbacterium esteraromaticum. Next base: position 241,293 of record NZ_CP118100.1, on the reverse strand, counting down.
GCATCGTCTTCTGCCCGCTACCGCAGGCATCGCCGCAACCGGACTGCTGCTCACCGGCTGCGCCGGCGCAACCGCCGAGACCCCCGCCGCCGACGCCGGTGCGATCGTCGTCTACTCGAACTCGGTCTCCGACGGTCGCGGCGAGTGGCTCATCGAGCAGGCCGCCGAGGCCGGCTTCGAGGTCGAGTACGTCGACGCCGGCGGCGGCGCCATCACCGAGCGCATCATCGCCGAGTCCGCCAATCCGATCGCCGACGTCGTCTTCGGCCCCAACAACGTCAACTTCGAGAGCATGAAGGCCGCCGGCGCCCTCGAGGCGTACACGCCCGCCTGGGCCGACAAGGTCGACGAGATCGACCCCGACGGCACCTACCACTCGATCGTCGAGGAACCGATCATGGTCGTCTACAACACGGCCGCCTTCCCCAACGGCGCGGGTGCACCGACCGACTGGACCGATCTCTTCGAGGACGAGCAGTACCACGGTCGCTACGAGACACAGACCTCGCTCAGCGGCGGCACCACGCAGCTCGTCATCACCAGCCTGCTCAGTCGGTACCGCGATGACAGCGGCGAACTCGGCATCAGCGACGAGGGCTGGGCCGCCATCGACGCCTTCTTCGCCAACGGCTCGCCCGCCGTCGAGGGCACCGACCTCTACGCCCGCATGTCGGCCGGCGATGTCGACCTGGGGCAGATGTGGCTGGCCGGCAAGGCCTCCCGCGAGGTCGAGTACGGCATCGAGACCGAGGCCATCCGCCCTGCCGGTGGCGTGCCGATCGTCAACCAGGGCATCGGCCTGGTCAAGGGCAGCGACAACAACGACCAGGCGCAGGAGTTCATCGACTGGTTCGGCAGCGCCGAGGTGCAGGCCGCCTGGTCGCAGGAGTTCTTCACTGCACCGACCAACGCCGATGCCCTCGCCAACGCCGACCAGGACGCCGTCGAGATGACCGGCTCGTTCACCCCGCAGGACATCGACTGGGCCTTCGTCTCGGAGAACCTGCCGGCCTGGATCGAAGAGATCGAGCTCAACCACCTGGGCTGAACGGCCCGAAACGACGAGTCGGACCTCCGGCTGGATTGGCGAACCCCATGATCACCTTCTCTGACGTCACCGTGACGTTCTCAGAGTTCACCGCCCTGCCGGAGTTCTCGCTGACGGTTCAGGAGGGTGAGTTCTTCACCCTCCTGGGCCCCTCAGGGTGCGGCAAGACCACCGCACTGCGCACACTTGCGGGGCTGACCGCGCCCTCGTCAGGCACCATCACCATCGACGGCGCAGACGTGACCCGACTGCGCAGCGACCAGCGCCATCTGGGCATGGTTTTTCAGAACTACGCCCTGTTCCCCTCGATGTCCGTCGAGGAGAACATCGGATTCGGGCTCAAGACGCAGCGGGTCAAGGCGGCCGAGGTCGCCGAACGCGTGCGGCGGATCGCCGCCGAGGTCGATCTGCGGCCTGAGCAGTTGTCCAAGAACGTCTCCGAGCTCTCGGGTGGCCAACAGCAGCGCGTCGCCATCGCCCGGTCGCTGATCCTGCGACCGAAGATCCTGCTACTCGACGAGCCGCTGTCGAACCTCGACGCCAAGCTGAGACATCAGCTGCGTCAGCAGCTCAAAGACCTACAGCAGCACTTCGGCATCACGACGGTCTACGTCACACACGACCAGGACGAAGCCCTGGCGATGTCTGACCGCATCGCCGTGATGAACGGCGGGCGCATCGAACAGATCGGCACGCCCGAGGAGGTGTACGCACGCTCGGCATCCGAGTTCGTGTGCACCTTCATCGGCGAGGCGAACCGGCTCACTCCGGCGATGGTCGCCCACCTGCGTGCCACAGCACACCGCGACGTCGCGCTCGACGCCGATGCAGCGACGTACCTGCGTCTAGAGAAATCGACGCTGCTCGACCCCGACCAGGCGAGCCCTCTGCCGGCGGTCGATGGAACAGTCGTTGGCCGCGTTTACCACGGCACCGACTCCACCTACACGGTCGACTGCGGCGACCTGGGGCGCCTTCGTGCGATCGTGCGGGAGGACGGCGCGACCTCGTACGACGTGGGCCGCCGTGTGCGCGTGGGGGTTCCCAGCGAACACCTGCTGCAGTACCCGACATCGACTCCTCCGGTTCGCGAGACGGCGGCGGTCGCATGAACGGCGTGCTGCGCATGCTGCGCAACCCGCTGTGGCTGATCGTCACGATCGTGTTGATCTGGGGCATCAGCACGTTTCTCGTCCTTCCCAACCTGACCTTGCTGGGGCAGGTCTTCTCCGACGGTCAGGGCGGTGTCAGCCTGCGCGCCGTAGAGCGCCTGCTCGGCTCGGAACGCGCGATGCGTTCGCTGTGGAACAGCCTGCTGCTGGCCACGATCCTCTCGGCCACGGTGAACGCCGTCGGGATCTTCCTGGTGCTCGTGACCCGCTTGTATGCCGTGCGCGGTGCCCGTCTGCTGTGGCTCGGCTACGCCAGCACTCTGGTCTGCGGCGGTATCGTGCTGGTCTTCGGCTACAAACAGGTGTACGGGCCCACCGGCGCGGTCACCCGCGCAGTTCTGGGAGTGTTTCCCGACATCGACCCGAACTGGTTCTCGGGCATGTTCGCCGTGGTGCTCGTGATGACGTTCGCCTCCACCGGCAACCACCTGCTGTTCCTCTCGGCAGCGCTTGCGAAGGTCGACGCCCAGACCCTCGAAGCCGCCCGCATGATGGGGGCCGGCGACCTGCACATCCTGCGTCGGATCATCCTGCCCCAACTGAAACCGATGATCTTCGCGATCACGATCCTCACCTTCCTCGGCGGCCTCGGGGCGTTGGCCGCCCCTCAGGTGCTCGGCGGGCGCGACTTCCAGACGATCACCCCGATGATCCTCGCCTTCGCCACCACCTCGACCTCCCGCGACCTGGCCGCCACACTGGCGATCCTGCTCGGCATCGTCACCGTCGTGCTGCTGGCTGCCCTGAACCGGCTCGAGCGCGGGGGCGTGTACTTGTCGGTGTCGAAGGCTCCCACCCCACTGACGAAGCAGCGCATCCGCAACCCGTTCGCGAACGCCATCGTGCACGTGCTCGCCTACGCGCTGTTCGTCATCTATGTGCTGCCACCCGCTCTGGTGGTGCTGTACTCGTTCACCGATGTGCAGGCGATCAACGCGGGAGTGATCACGCCCGCAAGCTTCACTCTCGACAACTACGTCGCCGTGTTCTCGACGCAGAAGGGGTTGCAGCCGTTCCTGATCAGCGTCGCGTACGGGCTGGTGGCGTCGGTGACCGTGATTGTGCTCATGCTGTTCACCGCGCGCATGGTGCAACGCAATCGCAACGTCGTCACGCGGGCGCTCGAGTACCTGCTGCACATCCCCTGGTTCCTGCCCTCGACACTGATCGCGTTGGGCCTGCTGGTCACCTTCAACGTGCCCCAGGTTCCGGTACTGGGCACCGTGCTCACCGGCACGTTCTGGATTCTGGCGATCGCGTACATCATCGGCAAGATCCCGTTCACCTTCCGGCTGCTCAAGGCGGCGTTCTCGGGCGTACCCGACCATCTCGAAGAGGCCGCCTCGATGCTCGGCGCGAGTCAGCTGCACACGTTTCGGCGGGTGTTGCTGCCTCTGGTGGCTCCCACGGCGGCGGCCATCACCGCTCTGAACTTCACGAGCTTGCTCGACGACTACGACTCCGCCATCTTCTTGTCGCACCCGCTGCTGCAGCCCCTCGGCGTGGTGATCAAGAACGCCACCAGTTCAGAGACCATCGGCGACAGCACGGCACTGATCTACGTGTACACCGTGCTGATCATGGTGATCTCCACGCTCGTGCTGTGGCTGGTGTACGGGCGTGCGCCGCGGCGCCGCCGCGCGCCAGCATCCGCTCCCGCCCCCATCCCCGCCTCCGTCGACAACCGAAAGCCCGCACTGTGACCCGCACTCCCCCGCCGCCGCCCGCCCCGTCCCGCGTCCACGAGGCCGAGTTCGGCCATCCCCGGCATCGCCGGGTCAACGCCTACCTGAACGCCCGCCTGCAGGTGCGCGGCACGCTCATTGCCGTGCATCGCGGCACCGCGCTCGGGATGGTCGTCGAGAACACGGCAGCGGCGGTGACAGCGGCGGCCCGTTGTGGGGGCGACCTGGTCGAGATCGACGTTGTCGAGTCGACTGACGGCGACTTCTTCGCCTACCACGACGGGTACGAACGGCAGCACTTCGGCATCGAGCGCAACCTGCAGACGCTATCGACCGCAGAGATCGAGCGACTCGCGTACCCTCATCGCAGCGTGGCGCCTCTTGCGCGGGTCGAACGGCTCGAGACGATCCTGCAGCAGATGCCCGACATCGCTCTGAACATCGACCGATCCTGGCGGTACTGGCCACGCCTGCTGGCCTTCCTCGACCGGTTCGACCTCGCCGACCGGCTGCTGATGAAGGTCGATGCCCGTGACGAGCGGGCGATCTCCGCCGCTCGCAGCCACGCGGTCAAGTACCCGCTGCTGCCGATCGCGACGACCGTTCTCGAGGCAGAGCGCCTGCTCGATGACGCCGAGCTGAATGTGATCGGCATCGAGACCGTCACCGCCGATCGGCAGCATCCGTTCTGCTCTCCGGATTGGGCGGCGCATCTGCACGAACGCGGTACCTTCTCGTATGTGAACGCACTCGATCTGGGCAACGGCAACGATCTGCTGGGCGGGTGGGACGACACCATGGCTGTGTTGCAGGGACCGGATGCCGGGTGGGGGCCGCTCGTCGACCTCGGCGCCGATGTGATTCAGACCGACTGGCCGACGCTGCTGCACGACTACCTGGTGCAGCGCGGTGCACGAACCGGGGCGATCACGTGAACGACGAACGTCGCCGCCCTCGCGCCTGGCCCCGGGTGACGATGAAGGATGTGGCGCGCGAGGCGAACGTGTCGGATGCCACGGTGTCACGCGTTCTCGATGGCGCATCCACCGTGTCCGCCGAGGCCCGCTCGGCGGTGATGGAGGCCGTGCGGCGTACCGGGTACATCCGCAACGGCGCGGCCAGCCAGCTCGCGGGCAGCCGCTCGGACGTGCTCGGTTTGCTGATCCGCGACGTCGCCAACCCCTACTACGGTCTGATGCACTCCGAGCTGCAGCGCGGTGTCGCTGATCGGGGCCTGCGCCTGCTCACGGTCTCGCCGACGTTCACGCAGGACTTCCATGAAGAGGTGATCGGCCTCGACCACCTGCTCGAGCAGCGGGTTCGCGGGCTGCTGATCGCCACGGGAACGCTGCCGCTCGAACGCGCTGCAGCGTTCGCGGCGTTCGTGCCGATGGTCGTGCTCGGGCGCCCGACCGACCTCGGCGATGTGCATTCGATCGCCTACGACGAGCGCGCCAACGGGTACCTCGCGGCCGATGAGGTGCTCGCGCGCGGGCACCGCGGCGTGGCCGTTGTCGCGACGGCGAGCGAGGCGTCGTTCGTCGAGAATGCACGGTCCGAAGCGATGATCGAGCGGCTCGGCGCCGGCGGTGCCCGGCCGGTGCCGGTGCCGCGCGATGCGCAGACGCCCATGAGCGCGGTGATCGCCGGGATCGTGGCGTTGACCCGTGAGAAACGCGTGACCGCCGCGATGTTCCCCTCGGATGGCAGCCTGCTGGCGTTCCTCGAAGCTGTGCAGCACTCCGACCTGCGGGTTCCGGACGACCTGTCGGTGACAGGGGTCGACGGTGTTCTGCCCGGGATCTCGCTGCTGGGTTTAAGCACCGTTCGCCTGCCGGTGGAGGGTATCAGCGCGCGCGGCGTCGAGGTGATGGCCGCCCAGTTGGATGGCACCGGCGACGACGCCCCGGTGCGCGAGGTACTGCCGGCGACGTTTCTCACCGGGCGCACTCTGGTGCCGGTCTCCGAACACGCCGCTCCCTGACAGCGTCGGCGACCAGGCGTATCGTCGGGCGCATGGACAGCATCCGGCCGTATTCGAGACAGGGCATCGTGCCGGGGTACCTGCTGGCCCGTCTGGCGGCGTCGGGGCGCTATTCGCACGCCGCGCAGGCGGCCAGGCAGACGCTGATCGCGGGGCGTCCGCCGTACCACTCCACGCTCGAGCTGTCGATCGACGCCTCGGGAGCGCTGGTCGCCGAGGTGACGGCCGCCCCCACCCGCACGATCTTCGACGCGCAGAACACCGAACGACTGCCGGGTGTGCGAGTGCGCGGCGAAGACGACCCACCCGTCTCCGACAAAACGGTGAATGAGGCGTTCGATGGGCTCGGGGCGACGTTCGATCTGCTGCTTGACGCGTTCGGGCGTGACTCGCTCGACGGGGCTGGTGCGGCGCTGAACGCGACGGTGCACTACGGCGTCGACTACGACAACGCGTTCTGGGACGGTTCGCGCATGGTGTTCGGCGACGGCGACGGCGAGGTGTTCGGCGGGTTCACCCGCTCGGTGTCGGTGATCGCGCACGAGCTCGGCCACGGAGTGATCCAGAGCAGCGCCGGCCTGATCTATCAGGGGCAGCCGGGCGCGCTGAACGAGTCGGTCGCCGACGTGCTCGGGGCGCTCACCGAGCAGCATCTTCAGGGGCAGGCCGCTCACGAGGCGAGTTGGTTGGTCGGTGAAGGCATCTTCACCGATGCCGTGCATGGCCGCGCGCTGCGCGACATGCTCCACCCGGGCACGGCGTACGACGATGACGAGCTGGGCCGTGATCCGCAACCGGCGCACATGCGCGACTATGTCCACACGGCCGAAGACAACGGCGGTGTGCACATCAACTCGGGCATCCCGAATCGTGCGTTCGCGCTGGCGGCTCGCACGCTCGGCGGGTACGCGTGGGAGGGTGCGGGTCAGGTCTGGTACCGCACGCTGACGGGCGGCCTGCCGGCCGACGCCGACTTCGTGCAGTTCGCCGAGCGCACACTGATCGAAGCCTCTACCGTCGGCGACGCCGTCGAGAGGGCAGTGCGTGAGGCGTGGATCGCGGTGGGAGTGCTCGATGAGCAGAGAGGGGCAGCGGATGCCCGCCGAGACCCCCGCTGACGGCGAGCCGGAGCACCTCGTGATCGCCGTGGTGCGCACTGGCGGGATCGCCGGGTTGCGGCGACGCTGGCGAGCCGAGCCCCCACCGGCGCAGACCCCGCAGTGGAAGACGCTGGTCGACCGGTGCCCGTGGAACGACGACCCCGAGAACCCACCCGGCGATGACATGCCGGGCGCCGACCGCTACGTCTGGACCATCCATGTGCGGGTCAACGCCACAGAGCGCGACGAACAGCTCGAGCAGGTCGTGCCTGATTCCCACCTGCGCGGCCCGTGGCGCGACCTCGTCGACGCCGTGCGTGATGCGGATGCCGGGAGAGGCGTGGATGCCCGCGGCTGACGCCGTTCTGTGACCCACCCGGCGCAGGTGCGCGCGACAATGGTCAGATGGGCATGTTCACGCAGAAGCCGCAGGAACCGAGCGCATGGGCCGCGCTGCCCGGTGAACCGCTGGAGCCGAACGACACCACCGAGCGTCTCGACGAGGCCCCGCCCGTCGATCTGCTCGGCATCGACCTCGGCACCACGCACGTGACGGTTCCGATCACCGTGACGCCGACGGCTGACGAGGCCGGCGGAGCAGCATCCGATTCGGCGGCGTCCGGCGACCCCGCCGACTGAACCTCCGCGGTCACCACCCCGTCTGCAGCAGCGACTGCACGACGATCGCGAACACCACCTGCACGGCCAACGCCACCCGGCGCACCTTCGGTGAGAACAGCGACAGCCCCAGCAGCGCCCAGGGCACGAACGGCAACCAGATGCGTTCGACCTCGGCGCGGCTCATGCCCGAGACGTCGGCCAGTAGCACCATCAGCCACCCGGCGAGGGTGAGCAACAGTACGATTCGGATGCCACTCGGATGCTCGTCGCGGGGCGTGCGGAAGCCGCGCGCGGCGGTACCCACCGCGCCGGCCAGTGAGGCACCGACCATGGGGCCGGCGCTGATGGCGAAGGCCGCGAGGTTGCCCCACAACCAGTAGGCGGCCGGCCGGTTCGATGCCACGCCGTCCCAGTAGCGCTGGTGCAGCACCGGAAATGCCTCCCACCAGGCGAACCCTGCGACGGCGAATGCCAGCACAACAGCCAGAGCGGTCACGGCCGCGACCGGCAGGGGCCACCAGCTGCGACCGGCGATCAGCACGGCGACCGCGAGAACGCCCAGCAGGGGCAGCCCGTACGAGAGCATGACGCAGTATCCCAGCAGCAGGCCGGCCAGCACCGCCCAGAGCATCGTCTTTCCGACCCGTCGGTGATGCCCAGCGCGCGTCGCACGCGCGAGTGCCCAGATGCCCCATGCGGCAACGGCCGCGAACATGCCATCGCCCGAGACAGCGATCCAGATCGCCGCCGGGCCGATGGCCAGCAGCGGTGCTGCCCGGCGCGCATGGGTCTCGGCGCCGAGTGTGCGCATCGTATCGAGTACGGCGATCGGGATGGTGGCGCCGATCACGGTGACGACGAACCCCGCGGCGAGTGCACTGCCCAGCCCGAGCTGGACCAGCAGGTAGAAGAACAGCAGGGCGCCGGGCGGGTGGCCGGCGATGTGCACCGGCCAGTTGTCGGGATGTGCGAACGGGATGCGTGAGACGTACTCGCGCAGCGTGGCGGTGAAGTCGGTGACCTCGCGGGCCGTGCCCAGGTACTCGTAGCGGTGATCGAGGATCGTGCCGATGCCGTCGAGGCCGTCGATGAGCGCAAGCGAGAGCAACCAGGCCAGAGCGGCGGCGAACACCACGGGCAGCAGGCCGCCCCAGCGCAGGGTGCGGGCGACCCGGTCGCCGTAGGCGATCACGAGCACTCCCACGGCGATCGCGGCGGGCAGGCCGGGTCCGACGCGCGGTGCCCATTCGGCGTGCAGGGGTGGGAACCAGCGCACGTGCACGTTCCACCCGGTGATCGCGGGCACGGCGATCGCGGCGGCGATCAGCACGAGAGCGGCGACGCCGCCCCAGAGCGCGAGCCGCCCGCTCGGCTCTGCGGTGTGCGGCGCGACCGACCCGGTAGCAGTCCTCTGCGCGGTCACACCCGCACCGCCGCGGGACGGAGCGGTGCGGTGGCGAACGCCCGCACGCCCGCGTCGAACGGCACCTGGGGCCGCCAGTCGAGCTCGGCGCGGATGCGGGCGGATGAGGCGGTGATGTGCCGCACATCGCCCATACGGAACTCGCCGGTGATCTGCGGAGCGGGGGCACCCAGCGCATCGCAGAGCACCTGCGCGAACTCGCCGATCGTGTGCACGTCGCCGCTGCCGACGTTGAAGGCGCGACTGGTGCCGGCGGCCTGCTCGTCGGTCCAGCGCGCGGCGGCCAGGTTGGCTGAGGCGACATCACTGACGTGCACGAAATCACGGCGCTGGCGGCCGTCTTCGAACACTCGGGGCGTCTGGCCGCGTTCGAGCGCCGTGCGGAAAAGTGCCGCGACCCCGGCGTATGGCGTGCCCTGCGGCATGTGCGGCCCGTACACGTTGTGGTACCGCAGCATCGCGGCCCGGCCGCCGGTCGACCGGGCCCAGTCGCGGGCGAGCAGCTCTTGTTCGAGTTTGGTCGCGGCGTACACATTGCGCGGGTCGCATGGCCGGTCTTCGTCGATGAGCTCGGGCTGCAATGGCCGGCCAGACGCCGAGCGCGGCTCGAACAGGCCGCGCTCGAGATCTGCCCGTGCGCGCGGGGGTGCGTTGACGAGCCGATCGCCGTCGCGGTAGAGCCCTTCGCCGTAGACGACCATCGACGAGGCCAGTACGAGCCGGTCGATACGGGCGTCACGCATCGCGGTCAGCAGTACGGCCGTGGCGAGCGAGTTCGAGGCGACGTAGTCGGGGGCGTCGGCGATGTCGACGCCCAGTCCGACTTTGGCCGCCTGGTGGCAGACCAGGTCGACGTCGCGCAGGGCGGCATCCAGCACGTCGCGGTCGCGCACATCGCCGATGACCGTCTCGACATTCGAAGGCGGCTCGGCATCCGCTGTGCTGCCGTGCACGTCGGCGCGCAGCGAGTCGAGCACGCGCACCTGCCACCCCGCGGCGAGCGCCTGCGCCACGACGGCGCCGCCGATGAAGCCGGCGCCGCCGGTGACCAGCATCCGCCCGATGGTGCTCATGGTGACCCCGCCCCCACCTGCCGTTCCAGAATGGCGTGCGTCGCTTCGGGTGGCAGAGCGGGGTTGGGCGGGCCGTCGAGCGGCAGGGCCGGGATGATCGTGCGCACCGCGGCGATGAGCCGCGGGGTGGCCGCGGCCATGACGGCGAAGACGCGTTCGGCGGTCGCTGAGGTGTCGTCGTCGCCCATCCCGGCGTCGGTGTCGGTGTCGGTGACGACGGCGATGTTGAGGTGCTCCAGGCCCAGTTCGGCGGCGAGCGCGGCCTCGGGCAGCTGGGTCATGTTGACCAGGTCGGCTCCCATCGCGCGGTGCCAGTCGGCTTCGGCGCGGGTCGCGAAGCGGGGGCCTTGAATGACGACGCTCGTGCCCGCAGGGTGCACGCGCTCGTCCATGCCGACCAGTACGGCGTGCGCGTGACGCCGCAGTCGGCGGCTGTACGGCTCGGCGAAGGGCAGGTGCTGCACCCCGCCGGTGCTGTCGTCGCCGTCGAAGTACGTGTCGGCGCGGCCGTGCGTGCGGTCGATGAGTTGGTCGGTGAGCACCAGGTCGCCGGGGCGCAGGGTCGCGGTGAGGCCGCCGACGGCGTTGGTCGACAGCAGGGTCTTCGCGCCGAGCGCCGCGAGCGCCCACAGGTGCGCACGGCTGTTCAGCCGGTGCGGCGGCACGCGGTGGCCGGCCCCGTGGCGGGCGACGAACGCGACGCGGCGGCCGGCGAGGTCGCCGACGGTGATGCCGGGGACGGGACCGTACGGGGTCGCGACAGGCAGGAGGGCACGGGCATCGTCCAGCGGGATCTCGGCGAGGCCGGATCCGCCCACGACGGCGATGTCGACGGGTGTGTGCGCGGGGTGCATGTGTCCAGCATGGGTCGGGGTGGCGCGTCGCGGTACCCCTGTTCCTTACAGCGCGGTGACAGCGCCCGCGAGGGGTGACTGTCACGGTCTCGTAAGCGGATGCCCGATGCCACCCGGATCGCACCGGCGCACACTGTCGTCATGGATGCCCCCCACGCGGCAGACTCCGGCGCGACCGTCTCGGTCGTCGACCGGGTGTCTGGCATGCTGCAGCGGCGATCGCAGCAGGTGCAGGAACTGTTGCGTTCACCGGTGCGTGACACGCGCATGGCGGTGGTGATCGGACGGATGCTGGCGCTGGCGCTGGTGGCGTGCTTCGCCACCGGAGTGTACAGCCATCTGCTGCAGAGCCCGTTGCCGTGGCTGCCGTTGCCGACACGGCCGATCGGTCTGTATGCGTGGACGCAGGGCATCCATGTCGTCTCGGGCAGCATGCTGCTGCCTCTACTGCTGGCGAAGCTGTGGACGGTGTACCCGCGACTGTTCCGGTGGCCGCCGGTGCGCGGCGTGGCCGATCTGGTCGAGCGGGCGTCGATCGCCGTGCTCGTGGCGACCGCGCTGGTGGTGCCGGTGACGGGTGTGCTGAATGCGCTCGAGTGGTATCCGTGGACGTTCTCTTTTCGGCGCACGCATTTCGCGTTGTCGTGGATGCTGATGGGCGCGCTGCTGGTGCACATCGGCGTGCAGCTGCCGGCGATCCGGCGGCATTGGCGGCGCGATGCGGGCGAGGAGGCCGACGATGACCGATGAGCGTGTCTCGCGTCGCCGGTTCTTGACGGGGGTGGCGGCGGGTTCGGCGGCGATGGGGGCGTTGGCGCTGACACACAGCGTGTTGCCGTGGGGGCCGTTCAGCCTCGCCGATGAGCGGCGCCGGCTGGATGCGCCGCAGCGGGTGCCGGTGAACCGCACGGCTGCGCAGGCCGGAGCGGTCGCGCTGGCATCCGATCCCGACTGGAGACTCACACTGCGCAACGGGGCCCGTACGGCCGTGCTGTCGGCGCATGAGCTGGCGGGGCTGCCGCAGCGCACCGAGACGCTGCCGATCGCGTGCGTCGAGGGGTGGACGGCGGTGGCCGACTGGTCGGGGGTGCGGTTGGCTGAGCTGATGATGCTGGTCGGAGCGGGGCCCGGCGAAGACCTGCGCCTGCGCAGTCTGCAGCAGCGCGGAGCGTTCTCGGTGACGACGATGCCTGCCGTGTACGCGCGGGATCCGCTCACTCTGATCGCCCTGCGCCTCAACGGCGAGCGCCTCTCGCTCGATCACGGCTACCCGGCACGTGTGATCGCGCCCGGGCGGCCGGGAGTGCTGCAGACCAAGTGGTTGCACACGATCGAGGTGCTCTGATGGGTGCCGCGCGGATGCTGCTGTGGGCGGTGGGGGCCGCCGGCATCGCCTACGGCGCGTGGCTGCTGGTGACCACGCAGAACCTGCAACAGTTGCTCGGTGTCGCCATCTGGTTGGTCGCGGCGGTCGTCGTGCACGACGCCCTGCTCGTGCCGCTGCTCACCGCAGCGCACCGTGGCGTCGACGCGGTGCGCGACGCCGCGCGCCGGCGCCGCGCGCGAGAGCAGTAACGCAGGCATGAGCGGGCGGTGTCGGATGCTGGCGCGACGCCGGCCGAAAACGGTGCCGAGGGTCTTTCGGCGGGCAATGGTTTCGGCAGGGGGTTAACGTATGGATGACTGGCTATGGTGTCGGAGTAAGTGGAATCGCCGCAACTGTCGAAGTGCTGTCGTCCGTCACTGACGCCGACGCAAAGGACGTCGCGCATCTGCTCGCCCAACTTTCAACGACGGCTACGGTTGACCGGCCTCGTCGGGAAGCGATCGTCACTCACCACGAGACGGAGCTGCTTGTCGTACGCGATCACGAGAGGATCGTTGGTGCCGCAACCCTCGTGACCTTCCCCCTGCCGACAGGACTTCGGGGTCACGTAGACGACGTCGTCGTAGACGACGAAATGCGAGGGAAGGGCATCGCCCGAGCTCTGTTGATTCGGATGACCGAACTCGCCACTGAACGCGGGATCCGAACCCTCGACCTCACATCACGGCCGTCGCGCGAGCTGGCACAGCGACTGTATGAGTCAGTGGGCTTCGTGCGACGCGAAACCAACGTGTTTCGCTTCACACCGCCCGTGCCCTTCTGAGCCTTCAAACGAAGACGGCATGCCTAGAGCTTCACGCAACCTCGTCGCGTACGGTTCTCGATCATCTGGTGTAACCCAACTGGACTGATCATGGCGCCGATAGAGATCGTCGGAGTCATACCGAGGAAACACATGTACGTGTAGGTGCCAGACGTCTTGATCTCCCGCGGGCTCGTTGTGTTGCCGGATCGAAGTACCCTCGCACCCGTATGCAGATCGAATACCTACCGCAACGCGCTGCGTTAGCTCCCACACGGCTTGACCGTCCTCCGGGGTGAGCGCGTAGATGTTCTCAACGTGCGTGCGCGGAATCACGAGAACCGCACCCGCGTTACCCGGCCACCACTTCGGCGCGATACGCGCAAAAGCACGCTCCGTGACGGCAACGACATCCGAAGGTTGATTCCGCTCATTGAAGATGCCCCGCTGAAGTCCACAGAAGGGGCATACGTAAGCAGCCGGTTCATGAGTAACGGAGAGCACGCACGATTGTCCCATGTGCCCCGGGTACGCAGTGTGTGAATCTCCGCGGAACCGCGTCCGCCGGAAAACCCTGCCGACCGGCAGTCATGACGATCGTCTACGGAGTCCGCGCCCCCTCCTCGCGCGTGTTGCGCCACAAACCGAGAAACCCGTACGCGGGCCTTTGCTCGACGGGCGCTCAGTATTCTGAGCGGATCCAATCGGTGACGGGTTCGAAGGTAGCGTCAAGATTCGGCGGCGTTTCACCAAGGGCAACGACGCTCGTTAGTATCAGCCCGCGGTCGTACTCAATTCGCTTTGTGGCGATGCCGGTGAACCGATCCACCACCATCGTCTGTCGCATTGCGGGGTCTTCCCCGTGCTCAAGCGTGAGAAGTAGCGAGCTTTGGCCGATGCGTTGAAGAAGGACCGGACGGAAGTGCGTAGGACGATTCCCCCAGAGCAACAACTCGGTTGGCCAGAGCATCTTCAGCTGTTCTGGTAGAGATGCGATGAAATCCAGCTGACGGGGCTCGCCGCCCCCGTAATCGACGACGCCTTCGACGTAGGACCACCTCGCTCCGTTGTCGCGCACCATCTCCCAGGCCGCTGCCGGTTCGCTCACCCAGAATCGAAACTGCTCGATCCCAAGCCGACCCTGACTCACACCCTCGACCATGAGAGTGCGCGGCGCAGCCAACGCAGCAATTTCGGAACGCATTTGTTCGGCATCCGCGAGGTCCAGAACGCGGTCATAAAGCATGGTTGCCAGTCTGCCCGCGCCGACCCGCGATGGACAACCGTCATCAGCGTCATCAGAATGACCTTGCAGTCCGGCGCTCCGTCTGACGGCGGCCGCAGGGCAGGCCTAGCGAAGCGGGTCTGGCGGCACTTGAGTGAGGCCCGTGGCCTGGCGACCTTCCCATCGAAATCGTCAGCCGCTACGCGGCTGTGAGCTCGGGTTCTGGACCCTGGCGCTCACGACCGGCAACCTCGCCACCGAGAACGATCGTCTCAGACAAGTTTTCCGCCATCCGCTTCCAAACGGCTGCCGCAGATGCTTGTCATGACCTCCGAACGGCAGACGTTGTCGGCGGATCTTGTGAGACGCGCTCGGCTTGTTCGCGCGGTGCCCGGGCCGCGGCGGACGGTGGGATTCGTGAGACTGCTGTGCCGGGGCAGATGTGACTCATCCGCCCCGGCAGGTGGCTATCGTTTGGAGCGTACGCTCGCTCTGCTCAATACAGCACTGGCGATGATGAGGATCACTGAGCCGGTGGCGATTCCGAGGACGGCGGCGGGGACCGTCGTAGCTTGGATCATGATGCCTGCGAGAGCGCTGCCGAGTGCTGCTCCTACGTTGTGGCTGGTGTTGGCCCAGGTTGTCGCTGAGTTCTGGCGGTGCTCGCCACCTTCCTGGTGGGCGGCAAAGTAGGCCACGATCATCACTGGGGAGAAGAACAAGCCAGCTGCGGCAAGAACAACGGACACGGCAACAGCCCCGGTCACAAGCGCAATGACGGAGCTCACGACGACCAGAGCGGCCGTTAAGGCCAGAAGCTGCCGCATCGGTGACCCGGGTACGCGAAGCGCTCCATAGAGAAGCCCGCCGGCTGCGCTACCTCCGGCAAACAGACCGAGTGCGATGCCTGCTGCTGCCGGGCCGCCGGCGCCGGCGACGACAACGGGGACGCTGACGCTGAGGCTGCCGGAAATCGCTCCCGCAACGAGTGTGGGTATCAAGATCGCAACGAACCGGGGTTCGAGGAGCAAGGGCCGTTCGCGGGGCCCTCGCTTATTCCGTGGAAGTTGTGGCCCCATATCCCCGACAGCGCGCGTGGTGACGAAGAGAAGCCCGCCGACGAGAACGAGAGCGGCTGGGACCAGAAGTACTGCGCCGGGAGCGATGAATGCGAGGGCAAGGCCTGTCACGGCGGGACCGCCGAGATAGAGCAACTCCTCGACAACCGCATCAAAGCTGAGCCCCTTCTTCAGAAGATCACTCGTGGGCGCGAGTCGTCCCCACGCGACGCGCATGGTCGGCCCAAGCGGTGGCGCGACGGATCCAGCAACAGCCGCGAGAACGAGAAGCGTCGTGCCGTTTAGTTGATAAAGAGCTCACAGAGCGGTGGCGGCGAGCGTGGCACTGAAAAGCACGACCAACATCGCAAGGATGCGCCGGGCCCCGAAATGGTCGATGAACCACGCACGTACGGGGGCAAGGAAGCTCGCTCCCGCGCCGTACAAGCCGACGGCGATACCGGCCAGTCCCACTGAGCCGGTGGCGTCGGTGACCGCGTAGAGCAGTGGGAGGAAGACAAGAGCGTAGGCTCCTCTACCGATGAGGGCGGCCCCGAAGGTTCCGAGAACTCGAGGCAATCTGAGCACGTCGATATAACGTGCCGTCCGGGTGGACTGCATGATGGGTGACTCCAAGCCAAATAGCGCGCTGTCAGCGCGCTGAAGAGAAATGATCGGTTGGGAGAGCGACGTCAGAGGTCGCCATCACCGATCAGTCACGGGAAAGAAGCACGCGCTCACTCTATCGGTGGGCCATCGGCGCTCCAGAGTTCCGATGAAAAAACGATCGTTCTCGGTGCTCCAACAGCCGACCTGAAGGCGGCGTGACGCGCTGCTAGCGTCGATAGAGACCATCGGAGGGGCAATGGATCGCTTCACGCAGTTCAGCTTGCAGATCAACGACTTTGCACGGGAACGGGGTTGGGACGCGCTACACGACTCCAAGAGTCTCGCTCTGGCGCTCGTCGGTGAGGTCGGAGAGGTCGCTGAGGTCTTGCAATGGCTCACACCCGAGGAGCAGACCCACTTGCGGGACGATTCATCGAGCCACCGGCAACAACTCCGTGAGGAACTGGCTGACGTGCTGATCTATCTGATCGAGCTTGCCGCTCACGTCGAGATAGATCTGCTCGACGCCGCTGAGGCAAAGTTGCAGCTCAATGCAAGGAAGCATCCCCTGACTGCCGCCACGTCTAATGATCCGCGCGATGAATAGCCAGCACGGCGCCCAGACGATCACTTTCGTCCGTCACGCGCTCCCTGAGGTCGACCCGCAAGCACAACCCTCCGAGTGGGCGCTCACCCAGGCTGGTGTTGAGGCTGCCACGGCATTGAAGCTTGCTCGCAGCGCGCAGTTCGTCTCTAGTCCCGAACTCAAAGCCCTGCAAACGGTCGCATTGGCAACAGGTCTGTCAGAGGACGCCGTTCTCATCGATCCGGCTTTCCGTGAAGTGGATCGCATCGAGAACGTTCACGATGGGTATCGTGCGGCACGCCGTGCATGGGTTTCCGGAGAGCTTGACCGCCGACATGACGGCTGGGAATCGCTGGAATCTGCGGCGCACCGGCTCTCAGACGGGCTGCGACGCTACGACGCACCGCACGTGATCGTCGGCACCCACGGCATGGTCTTGACCGCATGGTTGGTGTCGGCCGGAGTTGTCATGCCCGGCGGCTCTGCCGTGGCATTCTGGGAGCAGTTGCCCTTCCCCGCAGTCGTCACCGTTGGGGTGCGAGTCTCGGGTCGGGTGTCATTGACCTCCTGACCTACAGGTCCACGGTTTCGGTTCAGGTTTGCGGCGGCATCCATACGCGCAGGGCTCCGGCCATCTGGCAACGATCGTTTGCGGCAGGCGCCGTGTGACTCGTCTACCTGATCGACGGCAGCGCCGTCAGACGGTCGAAAAAGTTGCCGACGTCAAGATCCCGCGCGCGAGGGTGACTGGCGTGGCGGGCCTTGATCTTTACGGAACCCACTCGGCGGACCGGTAGTCGACGACGAGGTTCAAGACACTGCCCGCTGGTCGCGCTGACACCCAAACGGTGCGAGGATCCCAGAAGGTGCCTGATACCGACATCTGCGGGGTTGCGCCCATCTCTTCCGCGAGGGCTTCCGGGGACTGCCCCGAGGGAGGACGCACGGTGAAGGTGACCGAGCAGCCTCCGCTTCCACAGCCGATGCTGTCACCCAGAATCTCCGCCCCCTCCGGTAGCGGGACCGAGGACGCCGGTGGGACGTCGCCCCCCGTTGCCATCATGGTCAGCCACGCGACGCGTCCACCGTAGAACAATGCCAGCAGCAAGGCCGTGATGATGAGCGCGGTCCATATTGCGCGTCGACGCTTGGCTGATCTCTGGTTCGCCACCCACGCGGCCTGGTCGAAGGGCGGAGCCGATTTCATTCCGTGAGCCTACTGGCTGAGCCGCTGGGCCGATCTCGGGAACGCCCCATTCTCCGACCGGTATGAGGGCTGGTTCACGTGTGATTCTCCCACCGCGACCAACGCCCCCGGACGTTTGAAACCAAGACGACACGAGCAGCGACTCTGAGGGGGCAGGCCGCCTCATGCAACACTCATCGGATGGCATCCGACGATCGCGTGGTTCTGGTCGACGGTGGGCACGCGGAGTGGGCAAGACGAGCAGCCCGGATGTCGCTGGAGATCCTCTCAGTTCTGCCTTCTGCCTCAGTCGAGCACATTGGATCGACGGCTGTTCCTGGGCTACCGGCGAAGCCCGTCGTTGATCTCGCGGTCGGCGTAAGTGCTCGCGAGGTATCGCGTTCCGCTCACCAACTGGCGCAGCACGGTTTTGATCTTGAAGGTGAGCGCAGCCACCACGCGTGGCTGAGTTTCCCGGTTCGCTCCGCTCGTGCCTACGTAGTCCACGTGCTCGAGTTTCGGGGCGAGGAATGGACCAAGCGGGTACGGTTCCGCGATATCTTGCTCGCAGACGAGATGAGCCGAGAGAGGTATCTCGCCGTCAAGCAGGAAGCCTCAGCGCGGGCGAAGGACTGGGGTGAGTACACCAGAGCGAAGGCTTCTGTCGTGTCCGAGATTCTGCAGCGTATCTAGATCGCCTGGGAAACAACGGTCTTCAGTTGACGGCGCCTGCAGTAGTTTCTACCGCCCTCGTAGACATCGCTGGCTCACCGGAGGAGAACCGGCATGGCTAGGCCACGCGTCAAGAATCGAGTGCGTCTGTCTTCGATCGATGGCCCGTTGCTGCTGTCGCAACGGCTCTTCACTATCACGCCGCCTGCGGGATCGACACTATGCGCGCTCATCGCGCGTGGCGGCTCATACGTTGGTCTTCAGCGCCACATTGACGACGAGTATCGTCGGGGCATGGTGCGTATCAAGCGGTTGGGCAACGAAGCCGCAACAACTGGACGTTCAGCGCTGCTACTCCCGGGAGCTGACTACCCTGCACAGGCACCGCTACTGTACTGGTCCGCGGCCGCACTCGCTTCCCACGGATGGTGCGTGTGCGTGGCGGAGTGGGAAGACGGTGATGGAGACTTCGCAAATCCGTATCAGTTGATCGATCGCGCTTTCGAGGTTCACGCGGCGGAGTCTTCCACCGGGATTGATCTGGTGGTCGCCAAGTCTCTTGGCACTCTCGCATTGCCGCGCTGCGTTGACGAGGGCATCGCTGGCGTGTGGTTGACGCCTCTGCTCAACAAGCCGGAGGTCGCCTCGGCGCTGCGTGCGGCGGACCACAGGCACCTCGCGATCGGCGGGACGAAGGATCGCCACTGGATACCGGAGGCTGCGCAAGGTACGAACGCCAAGATAATCGCACTCGACGACGTCGATCATGCGCTGCTCCATGACGATTGGCGGACGTCGATGAAGCTCGATTCCGATATCGCTGCGGAAGTTGACGCGCACGTTCAAGGGGTCTAACGGAAGGCCCCGAAGTCGACGGCGGTCGAGGCGATCTGGCGCTACCGGAAACGTAGCTCTTCACATTCTGAGGGTGTAGCAGAGGGGCGGCGGCTGGTTCGCGGATAGACGTCGAGGTCTTCCAGGATGGAAGTTCATGCACCACCCATCCGCCGGAAGACCCGGCGGGCGCTCGACGGTGCGAGTCTGCTCTGGCCCAGACGGCAGCCCGGTGACGCAACCCAAGAGCAGCGATGCCGCCACAACATTCGAAGACCACGGACGGAGCTCCTCTCTATGATCATCGCCATCAGCACCGCAATCCCTCTGCTCATCGCGGGGGTCATCATGGTGTGGACTGCCTATCGGGCTTACCGTCGCGCCCTCCCTATGAACTTCTGGACAGGCATCAGGACCACAACGACACTTCGCTCCGAGGACGCTTGGAGTCACGGACACGCCGCCGCCGCGGTTCCCATTGCGATAGGTGGGTTCGGCCTCATCGCCGCGGCCGCAACCGCTGTCTTCGTCGGTGAGGACTACGCCATCGGTGCGGCCGCCGTCGGCTGTGCCTGGATCGCGATCTGGCTCGTCATCGGATCAGTGGTGGCAGGAAAGGCCGCCCGTCAGGCAGAGAACTCTCCGAGCGATTGATCGACGCTCGGACTGTCCGAACAATGTCGGGCACGCTCGGTGGACGGCCTCGGCCGCGAACAGGAGACGGGTTGCGCGCGAGAAGCGCGCCGAAGCCGTCCCCATCGAGATCACCGACGCGACCTTGCTCACAGGTCGACAATCCCCACCTCGGAAGCTCCTGCAACGTTTGCACGAATCCCGGGCATGTATTGGTAGATGCTCTAGGAGGGGTCATGACTCGTACGAATCTGGACGAAGCGCTTGATGGCATGGCAACGAGCCTGTCTGGCTCGGTGGTGTCCGAGGCCGAACGTATCGCTGACGAGACGATGCCGAAGCGACTCAGCGCCGGCAGAAATGTGCGTGGCAGATGGCTACTTCCGGCGTGTCTCGCGGGCGGGGTTTTGCTAACCGCTGGTGCGAGTACCGGGGTGATTGCAATGTCGCACTGGGCAGGAGTGAGCATGCCGCTCGGAAACGTGCGCAACACGGCACCGATTCCGGTGACGTGGGTCACTGAAGACGGTCACACGGAGAACTGTCGGGTATGGATCGAGGTGCGCAATCCCCATCGAGGCGATGACGCGACTCTGGACGACGCGATCGTCTCGCACAACTGGACAGGACTGGGGCAGCACTTATACGACACAGAACCTCCTAGGGAGGGTGACAGCGATGGCGAAAGCCGCGTCGCCCTTGGCCTGGAGCCGATCCTCCGCGCATTCGTACAACAGGCTTTTGACGACATTCACTGGCTGAGCGAGGGCCACCGTGCAGGCCCCCTTCCAGATTCGGACGCCCGAACCGTGGACGCTATGGGCATGATCTGTGGTGCTGCGGGATGAGCACGAGCAAGTCTCGCGCCACGGCCGCGGTCCGCGCGCACGCGGCCGATGTGCTGGCCTACCTGACTCGGCGCGTCGACTCACCGGAGGATGCTGCAGATTTATTGTCCGAGGTGCTCCTGATCGTATGGAAGCGGATCACAGCGCTCCCCTCCGATGACTCCGAAGTTCGTCCATGGATGTTCGGGATCGCGCGGAAGGTTCTGCTTCGTCATCATCGAACCATGCAGCGCAAGCATGCTGTGGCTGATCGACTACGAAGCATATTGACCGTCGCAGAAAGTCCCGGCTTTTCGGATCGTGATGATCATGCAGACCTTCGAGACGCCCTAATACGTCTCGAACAGGTTGATCGCGACATCATCGGCCTCGTGCACTGGGAGGGCTTCTCGCTCAAGGATGTAGGGCGGATCATGCGCATGAAGGAGGGAACGGTCCGGAGTCGCTATCACCGCGCACGCGCATCGTTGAGAACCTACCTGGCGGAACGCCCCGAGGGCACCACCTCTCCAAACGACGAACCCACAGCCGCTGCCGCTGTCGTAGAGGACCGTTCACGACAGGACCTCGTCGACAGCTGAGGGCGCAATAGTTCAGGTGCCACGCGCTGTAGAGCAATCCTCGACAGCAGTTGCTCCATGAGCGGTAGCCACGTAATGAGATCCGAGTTCTCCGGGCTGCCGAGTAGCGTCATCCCATGCGGAAACCGTTCATGAATACACCGAGGCAGCTCGAGTCTCTCGATGGGCAGCAGTACCTCGTGCTCCGTCCTACCTCAAGGCTGGCGGATCGGTACGCAACGGAACAGGGCAAGGCGTTGGGGCTAGCGGGGCTTCCGCACCCGCACAGCGGCCATGTGACGCTACGAGGCTTCTACGAGCCATCGCGCCTCAAGGAACTCAGCGCGCTCGTGCACGCCTGGGCATGTGAGCAACAGCCAATCGAGATCATCGGCCAGGCAGTCGATGCGTTCCCGGCCCCTTGGCAGATCCTCATCCTTCGGCTCGCTCGTAGCAGTTCCCTCGTCTCCGCCTACGCGACATTGACCGACATGCTGGACGCCACTAGCTTTCGTCGACTTGGTGACCTGCCCCTGGCCGACTGGACCTTCCATATGTCCATCGTTTATGGCGAAACGCAGTCGCGTGAACGCTGGAAGGCAATCGAGTCCGCACGAGTTCACGAGTTCGAACAGCCGCTGCACGAGACGGTCACCGAGGTAGAGCTTGTCTCGTACGCTCGCGGTGAGGAACACAGCGAAGTCATCCAACTCGGCCGTTTAAGCGCTCGTCGCCAACGCGCGGTGCTCGGCGAACACCGACGTTATCTTGCCCAGAACGACGGTTTTGGCGGATGCCACCAGTCGGTCAGGCCGGAGGCTCTATATGGCCGAGATCGCATGGGCAGTCTTCCACGACGAGAACTCGAACCCGTTGGCGGTCGACTATTTCGATCGGCTCCGGCCCCGCGCTTCGTATTCGTCCTTCGCGGACTACCGCTCCGCTCGCCTCCGGCAGACACAGAACGGGTCGAGACGTTCGTATGGCGTGTGATCGGGCTGATTCTCGCTGGTCCGCCGTGTAGTGCGGTAGGACGTCTGCGCCGCCGAGTAAATCGAGCCCACTGGTGTCGGACAGGCCAACTTCATTCGGGTCGACAGCAAGCGCGATTCCGATATCAGCGCCGGACAAGTGAGCTTCCGGTCGCCGGTCGAGAGACGCAGGTCTGAGCCGGTCAGAGACCGGAAACGCACTCCGGCTTCATGCCGACGTGATCGGTGTGATGCGCTGCTGCGTACTCGTTCAGTGATTCTTCGAGGCGCCGGAGCGCCCGGGCGTAACGTGTTCGCGCTGTGGACTCGTTCAAAGCGAGAAGACGCGCGGCCTCCGCCAAGCTGAACCCGTCCCAGTGAACGAGCATCACCAGTTCTCGGTATCTCTCATCGAGTGCCAGAACTGCGGTTCTGACGGCGTGGGCGCGCATCTGAGCTTCCGCAGCAGTGTCCGCTGCGTTGTCCGGAATCGCGAGGTCGCGCAGATGATCTCTAAGATCGTCAGCCAGTGCGAGGCGCTTTTGGCTGTGCCGGTAGTGCTCGCGGAGGATGTTGCGGGCGATACCGAAACACCACATCCGCGCGTCCGGGTCGACGGTGGGCACTCTCGCGCCGCCTTCCCAGAGCGCAAGGAGCACACGACCGAGCAGATCGGCGGCGTCCTCCGGCGCGTCGACGCGACGGAGGAGATAGCGCAAGAGATCATCGGCGTTCTCTGCGACGACCAACTCGACCCATTCTCTGATCTCCGGGGCAAGCGAGCGATGCATCAGCGCAGCACCCCCGTGCAGTCGGAACTGCCTCCACCGTCCAGCCCGTCCTGGCGCATCTCGGCCGGTATCTCCTCCCAGATCAAGTCCATCGCCCGGGAGAACGAGAAGTCGTCACGAACCTCTTGGCTGTCGCCCTGAATGTCATCATCTGGGCCAGGGACGAACGGGTTCGACATCGCTTCGCGATAGATGCGTTGCCCGATCCCCGACCAGTCGTGGCCCTTCACAAACTCAGCGAGCTCTTCGTCGGCTGGTGTCCGCGCAAGCGGGTCTCCGAAGTAAAGGGCGAGCCGGCAGCTGACGTCGACGCCGGTGTCTGTCGTATAGATGATCGGGATCTCCATGTCGAAGCTCACCTGGGTGCCATTGACTGCCAAGTTGAGAGGGGCGAGAGCCGCTGCACCTGTAAGTGCCAGAGCGCTGGTGATGCCCAGGGGGATGATCGTGCGGCGGCGCTTCCACCACGGCGCTCGCTCAACCGCCACCGATGCTCGTTGGGCTTGCACGCTCAGTCGCCGCACCAACTCTCGTCGGGTGGGGTCCTCGTCCTCGCGCACGGGGTCGGCTTCCTCGATCGCTGACATCAACATCTTGCTCATGGTCGCTCCGTTCCTCATCCGCCTTCACAACAGACATGGCAGGAACACTCCGAACCGTCCCAAGCGACTCTCAACCACTCTCGCAAGTTTCCAATGGACGATTTCGCATCAGCTGGCCATGAACAAGGTAGACGACGAGAACAGCGGCGACGACGGAGAAATGGGCCGCGCCGGTAATGATCGTTATCAGCTCGAGCTGCGCTCGCTTCGTGGGGCGCACCGGAAACTATCGCCGCAGGTCGGCTTCGGCAGGGAATCCGGAAGCCAGCACTACCCTGGGCGGATGCGAGTGTATGTTCATGGCGCGGGTCGTCAAGGCCGCGACGCTTGGCCTTCGACCTCTGACCAGGGGTCGCGTTTTGCGAGTCTTGACTTCACCGGGCCGATGGACGCGAACGTTGCATCCCTCGCGGCGCTCACTCCGCGCAACTCGGTCGTGTTCGCACACTCGGCTGGCGCCGTGCCCGTGTTTCTGGCCGTACAGGCGCGTCAGATAGCCGCACGTGCCCTCGTTCTCGTAGAGCCTGCGCTGTACGACGTTGCGAGGGGCGTACCTGTGATCGAAGATCACATCGATGCGATCACGCGCGCCCGAGCTCTTTCTCGGGGTGGTGACCTGTTCGGCTACTGGTCGATCGTCCGCCCGCTCATGTTCGGAGGTCCCGCTGAGCGTTCTCGGTGGGACGAAGAGCGGGAGACCGCTGAAAGATTTGAGGCGAAGCAGCCGCCATGGGGATTCGGCGTGGCAAGCTCCGCGATTGTCGGGGTGCCAACGCTTGTCATCACGGGAGGGTGGAATGCGGAGTACGAGACGATAGCGGGTGTCTTGATAGAGGAAGGCGCGACTCACGTTCAGCTACGCGGCGCCAACCACAGACCACAGGATCATTCAGGCTTCGCTGACACGGTCGAGCGGTTCCTCGCCGGCGTCTGAGCGGCAGTCCTAGCCCGCTGTCAAGTCAGCCACATCGCTCAGCACGGCGTCACGCGAGCGCCCGTACCTGGCGAGCACGTCTTCGGGGGAACTGATGAGAGCCTTCCACAGCGCCCAGGCTGCACCTCGCAGCCAGGCACCCTCAGGCAGTGTCAGCCTGTCGCGCAGTTGATCACGTTCACCGGCACTGCAACTCAACCATGCGAAGGCCAGGTCGCAAGCAGGGTCTCCAATGCACGTCTGTCCGAAGTCGATGAGCGCCGCCAACTGACCTTTGCTGTCGAACAACATGTTGCCTGGCGCGACATCGCCGTGCACCCACACTGGCGTACCTGTCCACGCCGTGGCCACTGACGCATCCCAGAGTTTCCGGCATCCGTCTGCTTCACGTCCGTTCAGAAGCGGGAGCCAACCCTGCACGTCCTCACCGACGCTACTGACGTGACAGCCGCGGTAGGCAGATGCCCTTCCCGCCCACGGGCCTCCGCCCGTGTCACAGGCCTGCAACTTCGCCAAGGCGTCGCCCAAGCTATCGATGGCGCGCTCTCGGTCGGACGCGTCAACCGCAGCCAGAGTGTGTCCGTCAATCCACTCACGCACTGACCACGGCCGGTTGAACGCCGCCGAGGGAGCCCCGGTCGCTACGACGCGGGGGATCGCCACGCTGATCCGCGAGCCGAGGGTCGCGAGGGTTTGCTCCTCCCGAACCAGGCCGGCGACGTAGCCATCAGCGCTCGGGAGACGCACGGCCATGCGGTCGCCAAGCCGGAAAGTGCGGTTGTCCCACCCCTGAGCTTCGACCGGTCGGATCGGCAGCTGCGCCCACTGAGGGAACTGCTCCGACACGAGGGACTGGACCAACGCAGAAGTGATCTCTCCGGAAGCGGCGGTCATCGCGCCAGCCTAGTCGGCGACACTCCACTGACGAGGTAGCGTCTAGTCTCAGCGCTAGGGGGTGACAAGATGCTTCGATCACGAGACCTGTATGCCGAAAAGGACGTAGCGAAGTGACCTCCTGGCGCACGTCTGTCGCCGATCGCTGGCGACGATTCCGAACACGATTCCCGACAGCCGCGGGGTTCTCGGCCGCGCTGGGCCTTGTACCTCCGGCACTGTTCTTCCTCGCTTCGCAGGCCCCGACCGATCCGCTAAGCGCACTTCAACTCACCGCTGTCTGGGCTCTGACGGCAGGAACCGTGGGAGGCACGGCGATCGCCGTGCAGCACGCATTCCGCCAGCCACGCATCGTCGCCCCGCTCTTCGCCGCAGCGATCGTGCTACTCGGCGGTGCCTCACTCTGGACAGTGCTCGGTGTGGTCGCACCCGGGTCGCACGCGCTGTATGCCATTGCAGTGATGGGGCCGTTCGTGCTCGCATTCAGCTTCATCGTGACGTTGGCGGCTGTGCTGATTCCCGCACGTCACCGACGACGGGTAGGGGTCGGGGCCATCATCATCAGTGCCGCTCTCGCGGCGCTGAGCGTTCTCCTGTAGTTACGGCACCGCCGAACCCTCATCGCCGAAGGTGCGCGAACACGCGTCC
Source organism: Microbacterium esteraromaticum (assembly GCF_028747645.1). Lineage (NCBI taxonomy): Bacteria > Bacillati > Actinomycetota > Actinomycetes > Micrococcales > Microbacteriaceae > Microbacterium > Microbacterium esteraromaticum. Next base: position 215,153 of record NZ_CP118100.1, on the reverse strand, counting down.
GGCATCCGCCCACACCTCGACGCACTGTAGGCCGGCACGCCGGGCGTAGCCGGGCAGTGGACGACGCCCGACCTCGTGCCAGCGGAACGGCGCGCTGGTTCTGCCGTCGGTGTCGACCAGCCGCGCCGCGAACCCACGGTCGCGGCGGCTATCGGCGTGCAGTTCAGCCAGCACCGAGCCACCAGGAGCGAGCAGTTCGGCGCAGCGGGCGAGCAATGCCACGGGATCGCCGCCGATGCCGAGGTTGCCGTCGATCAGCAGCACGGTGTCCCACTCGCCCTCGCGGGGAACGGAGTCGAACACCGAGCGCCGCAGTGCGGGCAACCCCTGCGCTGTCGCGTGTTCGACGGCCGCCGCCGACACATCGAGCCCCAGACTCAGGTGTCCCGCGACGATCGACGCGCGCATCATCCGTCCCGGCCCGCACCCGACATCGAGCACCGTGCCGTGCGCCCGCGCGATCACCGCGGCATCCGCATGGTCGGCCGCCGAGAGAAACCGCCCGAGCTCGACCGGGCGCCCACCGTCCGCGGCACCGTGCTCGATGATCTGTAGCATCCCTCCCCCACCTCGCAACGCGAGCTCGTACGGGGCGTCACCCCCGGCGCCATAGTGGGCGTCGACCACCGTCTGCTCATCGACCGGAGCGACCACGCGGCGCATCACGCGACCTCCGCCCCACGTCGCGCGACGAGACCCCCGCGCGGCGCCACGACACCATCGAGCGCGCCCTCCCGACGCAACTCCCGCAGCACCGAAGCGACGCGGCCCGCCGGATCGACCTCGCGCGCGACCACCCGCAGCGACGCGATGTCATCAATGTCGCTCAGCTCGGGCGCATCACGCACCCGCAGTCCCGCCCGCACCAGCCGATCACGCGTGTTGCGCCCCGTATCGCTGCGCGACATCGGCACGCCGCGCACCAGATCCCCCCGGCTCCTGCCGGGCAGTTCCGACAGCCCCAGCAACCAGAAGCCCCCATCCGCGGCGGGCCCGAACCAGGCATCCACGTCGCGCGGCCACTCGTTGGCCAGGCGCTGCAGCAGCACCGGATCGACCTGCGGGGTGTCCATGCCGATCAACAGCACCGGCCCACGCACCTGGTCGAGCACAGCTCCGATCCGCTCGTCGAGATCGCCCGGCACCTGCGGCACCTGCGCGAATCCCGCGATCGGGGGCAGACTGCCCTGCAGGCACAGCACCCGGCGCTCACCCACCACACGGGTGCGGGCGACCGTATCGTCCAGACACGCCTGCGCGAGCCGCGCAGCATCCGCCAGACTCAACGGAGGGTGCAGACGCGTCTTCACCCGCCCGGGCATGCACTCCTTCGCCATCACGATCAGAGTGGTCATGCGTACCTCCGCAGCATCGTCGTCATATCGCGCACGGCCTGAACCGTGCCGCGCACCGTGCCCGTCACCTTCGAACGCCCCACCCTCGGCAGGTACGGCACCGGCACCTCATCGATGCGCCAGCCCGCACGGTGCGCCCGCAACAGCAGCTCGAGCGGATACCCGCTGCGCCGATCACGCAGATCGAGTCCGATCAGGTCGGTCCGGCGCCCGGCCCGCATCGGCCCCAGGTCATGCACGTCGACGCCCATCCGTCGACGCACCCACCACAGCAGCGCCGCATTCGCGACCCGCGCGTGGGGCGGCCACGCCCCCGGCCGCGCCGGAACCCGCCGCGCGAACACCAGATCGGCATCCCCCGACCGCACGGGTCCGACCACAGCCGCCAGCTGTGCCAGGTCGAACGAGCCGTCGGCATCGCTGAACGCGACGATCGGCGCGTTGGCCGCCATCAGTCCGGCATGCACGGCCGCGCCGTACCCCCGTTGCGCCGCATGCACGACCGTCGCACCGTGCTGCTCAGCCACCGCGGCCGACCCGTCGGTCGAACCGTTGTCGACGACGATGGCGCGCCACCCGGCGGGAAGCCCCGCCAGCACACCCGGCAGCGCCTCGGCCTCATCGAGACACGGGAGCACGACATCGACGGCGATTTCCATGTTCTGACCGTAGAAAGTTGCACCCCGGCGTGGTTGCTCCATTCCTTACGAAGTGAAGAAGGGTCGCTGCGCGGGGCGCGGATGCCCTCACCCGGCGCCCTCGGCGGCCTACTCTGAGGGCATGTCCCTCCTGTCCAATGGTGAACAGGGCGTCGATCTCACCGACCGGCGCGTTCTCGTCGTGGAGGACGACGCCACCGTCGCCGAAGTGGCCGTGACCTACCTGCGCACCGCCGGACTGCTCGCCGATGTGGCATCCGACAGCTTCTCGGCACTCGCGGCCGTCGAGCGCACCCCACCCGACCTGATCGTGCTCGATCGGATGCTACCGGGCATCGACGGCGCCGAGGTGTGCCGGCGCATCCGCGCCACCTCTGCGGTGCCGATCATCATGCTCACCGCACTGGGGTCGACCGAAGACCGCATCGCCGGACTCGAAGCCGGCGCCGACGACTACCTCACCAAACCGTTCTCACCCCGTGAACTGGTGTTGCGCGTGCAATCGGTGCTGCGGCGCAGTCTCGCCCCGCACACCCCTGAGGCACCCTTCGACATCGGCCCCTTCCACCTCGACGCCTCGGCCCGGCGCGTCAGCCGCGACGGCGCCGAACTGGTGCTGTCGGCGCGCGAGTTCGATCTGCTCGCCTTTCTGCTCAAGCATCCCCGCCAGACGTTCGACCGGCAGACGCTGCTGCGCAGCGTGTGGGGGTGGGAGTTCGGTGACCTCTCGACTGTGACCGTCACCACCCGCCGGCTGCGCGAGAAGATCGAGGCCGACCCGGCGCATCCGACGCTGCTGGTCACGGTCTGGGGCGTCGGCTACCGTCTGGACATCGAGGAGACCTGATGCCACTACCCGACCTGCTCGCCATCATCGGCCTCGCTCTCGGCGCCGCCCTGCTCGTCGGAGCGCTCGGCCTGGGAGCCCTCCACCTCGCGCGTCGACGCGGGCTGATCGTACAGCTGTGCGTCGTGGTTCTCGCCGAGGCGCTCACGCTCGCGGCGGGCGTGCTGGCCGTCGCCCAGGCCATGTACATCTCGGCCCACGACTTTCTCGTCGTCGTCGTGGTGACGGTGGTCTCGACACTGATGGCGGTCGCCATCGCCCTGGTACTCGGCCTGCGCCTCTCGCGCGCCGCACACACCCTGCAGACCCTGACGCACTCGGTCGGCGACGGCGAACTGGTCACCAGCGGGGCGGCGCTGGCCGCAGGCGGCGAGCTGCAGCAGGTAGCCGACGAACTGGCCGCCACCAGCGCCCGACTCGCCGAGGCCCGCGCTCAAGTGCAGGCGATCGACGAGTCGCGCCGCGAACTGATGACCTGGATCTCGCACGACCTGCGCTCTCCGCTCAGCGGCCTGCGCGCCATGACCGAGGCGCTCGAAGACGGCCTCGCCGACGACCCCGCGCGCTTCCACCGCCAGATGCGCCTGCAGGTCGACCACCTGACCTCGCTGGTCGACAACCTCTTCGAGCTGTCGAAGATCTCGTCGGGCACGCTCGTGCTGACGCTGGAACCGCTGTCGTTGCGCGACATCGTCAGCGATATCGCCGCCGAGCTCGGACCGGTCGCGCATGCCAAGCGCATCGAGCTGGTCGAGAGCACCAGCTCTGATCATGTCGTCGTCGGCGACCCCGCCGAACTGTCTCGGGTGGTCTCGAACCTGTTGATGAACGCGATCGAGCACACCCCGCAGGGCGGGGTGATCCGCATCAGCACGGCCCGCGAGTCTGATGCAGTCACCCTCTCGGTGCACGATTCGGGCGCCGGCATCGCCGACGAAGACCTGCATCGCGTCTTCGATCCGGGCTGGCGCGGCACGCATGCGCGCACCCCGCGGCCGCCCGGCAGCGGACACACCGGGGCGGGTCTGGGCCTGGCGATCGCCCAGGGCATCGTCGAAGCGCACAACGGGCGCATCACGGCCCGCAACGAAGACATCGGATGCCGGTTCGACGTGCACCTGCCCGCATAGGCCGGCGCTGTCGGCCCGTAGGATCGTGGGCATGCCCTCTGCCGACGAGGCCACGCGCCTGCTCCGTCTCGCCCACGATGCCCGCACCCGCGGCGACGCCCTACTGCACCTGCAGATCGACATCGCCCATCTGACCGGTCAGGCCTCGTCGTGGGGTTCGGCCGACAACCGCATGCAGCGCGACGACCACGTCGGCTACTTCCTCAGCGAGGTCGAGCGCGTCGGGTGGCGGCTGGAGCACACCGGCTACGCGTTCGTCGAGAGCGGCGCCACCACCTCATCACGCATATGGGGAACCGGCGAAGGCGTGGTCAACCACGGCGGCATCGAGGCGTTCTTCACCTTCCGCGCCGTCTGAGCGGCCCAACGAGCAGCACACCGATACCGGCGACGAACAGCACGACCGCCGCGATCCGCAGCGGCAGCAGGTCGGCCGTGTACCGCGAGGTGAACGAGATCAGCCCCAGAAAGAAGCCCGCGACGACCAGCACCGCTCCGGCGAGCGGCAGCAACAGCACGGGCATCCGCTGAGCCAGCGTTCCGGCCTTCGCCGGCGGGGCGGCCGCGGCCGGCTTCGACGGCCGCACGCGCCGGAACGCCCGCGCCGCGATCACCCCGATCAGGGCGATCACGATCACGATCACCACGGCCTTCAGCGCGAATCCGGACATCCCCCGACGGTACCAAGTGCGGATGCCCGCCGCGCACGCCCTACGGTTGAAGGATGACGATCACCGCCGCGGCAGACGGCTCCGCACTCGGCAACCCCGGCCCGAACGGCTGGGCCTGGTACATCGACGACGCACGATGGGCGGCGGGCGGATCGGCGCACGGCACGAACAACCAGGGCGAACTGCGCGCCGTGCTCGAACTGCTGCGCGCAACCGCCGGCACCGATGAAGCCCTCGTGATCGAGTGCGACAGCCGGTACGTGATCGACTCGGTCACCAAGTGGATGCCCGGGTGGAAGCGCCGCGGCTGGCGCAAGTCCGATGGCGGCGCGGTGCTGAACCGCGATCTGCTCGAGGGCATCGATGAGGCCATGCGCGGGCGCGACGTGACGTTCACCTGGGTGAAGGGGCATGCCGGGCATCCGCTCAACGAGGCCGCCGACGAGCGCGCCAACGCGGCGGCGCGCGCCTATCAGAAGGGCGAGGAACCGCGCACGGGGCCCGGCTTCGCCGGCGCCGTCCCCGAACCACCCGCACCGCAGCCGGTCGCGCCGCTGCCGCCCGCATCGCAGTTCTCGGCGCCGGTGTGGGCTGAGACGACCGACCTGTTCTCGGGTTTCGACGACCCCGAGGCATCCGCTCCCGCGCAGCTCACCGTCTCACTGACCGCCGCCGAGCACGCCCGGCTGCGCGACCGCGCCGACGCACAGGGCATCTCGCTCGAAGAGGCCCTGCGACGCCTGATCTGACGCCGCGGATCAGCTCTCGACCGACACGCGTGTGCGCGGCAGCGCCTCGGGGTGCTCCTGCTGAAGCCAGGTCACCATCTGCTCGCGCACCTGGCAGCGCAGCACCCACTGGTCGTCGGAGTCCTTCGCCGACATCACCAGTCGAACAGTCACGTGGCCGCCCTGCGAGTCGGTGACCCAGCAGCTCGACGAACGACGATCCCATTCCGGCAGCGACTCGATGATCTGCTCGAACTTCGCGCGCACGTCATCGATCGGCACGCGCCAGTCGAGATCGAGGAACACCGTGCCGAGGATGGCATCCGACTTGCGGGTCCACGTCTCGATCGGCTTGGTCGTGAAGTAGCTGCACGGCACGACCAGGCGCCGCTCGTCCCAGATGTAGACGACGACGTACGACAGGTTGATCTCGCCGATCGTGCCCCACTCGCCCTCGACGACCACGACGTCGCCGACGCGGATCGTGTCGGTGAAGGCGATCTGGATGCCCGCGATGAGGTTGCCGAAGATCGACTGCGCCGCGAGGCCCGCGATGACGCTGACGATACCCGCGGATGCCAGCAGGCTGGTGCCGACCACACGCAGCGCCGGGAAGGAGAAGAGCACCGCGCCGACGGCGATCACGCCGATGACGACGAGGGTCAGCCGGTGCAGAACAATCAGCTGAGTGCGGCGGCGGCGCAGGTCGGCGCCCGAGAAGCTGACCTGCTCGCGGGCGATCAGGCCTTCGAAGCCGAACGAGACCAGCGCGGCCAGTAGCCATCCGGCCGTGACCATCGCGGCGATGAACATCACATGCGAGGCCGACCCCCACCATTCCTGACGGCCCGGTGCGGTCACGGCGCCGGCGATCCAGATGGCCAGGACGATGCAGAATGTCACCCAGGCACGGCGCACGCGGTGATCGAGGTCGCGCATCCACGGCACCCGGCGACTCAGCAGCCGTGCCACGAGCCGCAGACCCAGCACGATGGCGAAGGCGACGACGAGGGCGATACCGATGGCGACGCCGGTTCCGGTCCAGGAGGTCCAATCGATCATCCGTCCACCCTAGGTGCCCCGTTCGCAACTCCGGAAATCTCGGGGATGCACACAAGAAACCGGCCAGTTCCGGGTGGAACCGGCCGGTTTCTCCGGAGTTGTGAACGTCAGCCCGCGAGCACCTCGCGCTCAAGACGCGCGAACGACTCCTCCATGCCGTCGGCCATGCCGGTGCCGAGGATCATGTCGCGGGTGTCCTTGTCGGGATACTCGATGAGCACCGTGATCAGCGTCGCGCCGTCCTCTTCGTAGAGGTTCAGATCGTTGAGCGTCTCGGGGGCGGGCATGCCCTGCATGCGCTCGGTGGTGACCGACCGGCGCGGCGCCTCGACCAGCAGCGTCTCGCCCTCGAAGCCGAAGGGCTCGCCCTCGGTGTCGCCGACGGGGGCCCACGAGTTGCGGTAGCTCTCGCCGGGGGCGTTGCCGACGATGCACTCGGTCATCTCCCACCCGTCGGGTCCGAGCATCCACTTGCGGATCAGTTCAGGCTCGGTGTGGGCACGCCAGACCAGTTCGCGCGGCCCGTCGACCAGGCGGGTGATGCGCACGTGGGTGTCGTCGAGCAGCTCGACGCGCGTGCCCTTGCCCTGGGCGTACTCGCGCAGGTCGTGCAGCACGGCGTCGATCTGCGACATCGCCATACGCGTGCCCTCGATGGCGCCCATCTCGACGATCTGCTCGAGTGCTTCCAGCGACGGGAAGTAACTGGTGTTGTGCATGCGGGTGCCCTCGGGGGTGGAAGTGAAGGAGAACTCCATGCGCATGGCCGGCAGATCAGCATTGGGCGTGCCGTGCTCGTCACTGAAGCCGTCGAGCACCTCGAAGCGGTGGGGCTGCTCGATGGCCAGGAACTCCCAGTACCCCGAAGATGCCTCTCCGCGCGGACCGCGCATGGTGTACGTCGCGCGCCCGCCGACGTGGTGTTCCCACGAGGTGAAGGTGGCGGGCCAGCCTGGAGGGCCCCAGAAACGCTCGAGTTGAACCGGGTCGCTGTAGACGCTCCAGACACGCTCGATGGGGGCGGCGAGGTCGGCGATGACGGTCATCGTCAGGTTCTCGCGGTCGGTGAGAATCTCGGTTACAGGCATTTCACTCTCCCTGGTGCTGCTCTGGTGGATTCGTCTCTGGCGCGGGCTGCGCCAGCAGGTCGTCGAGTCTGGCGATGCGCGCCCGCCAGAGTTCTTCATAGCGGGCCAGCAGAGCCCGCGCTTTCGCGATCATCTCGGGGTTGGCGCGCACGAGGCGCTCGCGTCCCTCGGCGCGTTTGACGATGAGGCCGGCGGCTTCGAGCACCGAGACGTGCTTCTGTACGGCAGCGAACGACATGTCATAGTCGCCGGCGAGTGCTGAGACCGACTGCTCGTGTTCGATGGTGCGGCGCAGGATGTCGCGCCGTGTCGACGCCGCCAGTGCGTGAAAGACACGGTCGACCTCCGTCTCGTCGAGCTCTCGTTGTGCAACCATTTGGTTGTACGTTATGCCTCGAGAAGGAGTCTGTCAAGAGGTGGGAGCCCACTTGACGGCAAGAACGCTGACGTGTTTTCATCGTTTCGAAGGGGAGTAATCCTCGCTTCGCATCGTCAGTACGCTCCCGAGTGGGATCCGGTGCGAAGAGCCCCCGGGCCGATGAGACCTTCACGATTCTCGTGGAGGTCTTTGTCATGTCTGTTCCCCTGTGGGCCTGGTTCGCCGTCTTCGGCGTGATCCTCGCCATGCTCGCGACCGATCTGGTCGCGCACCGCAAGGCGCACGTCATCGGCGTGCGCGAAGCCGCAGCCTGGTCGATCGTCTGGGTGACTCTGGGAGTGGGCTTCGGCGTCGTCGTATGGTCGCTGTGGGGTGCCGAGTTCGGTCAGCAGTACTTCGCCGGGTATCTGATCGAGAAGTCGCTCGCCGTCGACAACGTCTTCGTCTGGGCGATCATCTTCGCCGCCTTCGCTGTTCCTCGTGAGTATCAGCACCGGGTGCTGTTCTTGGGAGTACTGGGGGCCCTGGTCTTTCGCGGCATCTTCATCGCCGCGGGTGCCGCACTGATCGACAACTTCTCGTGGGTGCTGTACCTGTTCGCCGCGTTCTTGATCTACACCGGTTGGCACATGTTCCGCTCGCGCAACGAGCACATTCAGCCCGAGAAGTCGCGGATTCTGCGGGTGTTCCGCCGACTGGTTCCGATGACCGATGCGTACCACGGGCAGACATTCCTCATCCGCAGGGCGGGGGCCATCGTCGCCACTCCCCTCCTCGCCGTTCTGGTGCTCGTCGAGGTCACCGACATCATCTTCGCCGTCGACTCGATCCCCGCCATCTTCGGCGTCACCAACGAGCCCTTCCTCGTGTTCACCGCCAACGCCTTCGCGATCCTCGGCCTGCGGGCGATGTACTTTCTGCTGGCCGACCTCGTGCACCGTTTCGTCTACCTCAAGGCGGGGCTCTCGTTCGTGCTGGTCTGGGTCGGCATCAAGATGCTGCTGCTCGATGTCATCTACATCCCGACGACAGTCAGCCTCGTCGTGGTCGCCACGATCATCGCCGTCTCGATCATCGCCAGCCTGCGCGCGACGCGCGGGCAGGGCCGACACGAGGTGCAGACACAGGCGGCCGGTGTCTTCCGGGTCGCCACCGAAGATGAACTCGCGGCGACCGAACCACTGTTTCGGGCGCGCAGACGCCGCAACCGGCCCGCCTCAGTCGACCGAGCGGCGGCGGTAGAGCACAGCACCCGTGGTGATCAGCCCTCCGGCGAGCACGATCCCCAGCGGTAGCAGCCAGGCGGCCTGGCCCGTCGTGGCCAGGTCGCCCTCGGCGCCGGCATCCGATCCGTCGCCGCCGGCATCCGACCCGTCAGCGTCGCCGTCGGAACCGTTGCCCTCACCGTCGCCACCCGAGCCGTCGCCACCCGAGCCATCGCCCTCACCGCCCGAGCCGTCACCGTCGCCGCCCGAGCCGTCACCGTCGCCGCCGGAGCCGTCGCCCCCATCGCCACCACCGGCGCTGCCGTCGAGCATGGCGACATAGCGCTCCCCCTCTGCCGGGGTGCTGGCCAGCCAGTAGTTGAGCCCGGCGGGCAGCGCCGCACGGAAGGCCGCGGTACCCTCGGCGTCGGCGACCACCTCGGCGACGTAGGCGATGTCGCCCTGCGCCGGCGCGTGCGGATCGGCATCCGCGTCGAGTACGAGCACCGTCGTGGTGGCCCCGGCGAACTCCGTCCCGAAAGCGATCCGCACCTCGGCGACGCCCTCGCTGGTCGTCGCCTCGTGCTCGGTGGCGCCTGCCGCCTGTGCTCCGGCGAGCGCCAGCACGGCACCGAGAGCGAGTGCACCACCAGCGCGCATCATGGTGTTCTTGATGTTCATGAGTGTGTTCTCCTCGCCTCTGCGACGACTATCGGACGTTGACCAGTGCGGGGCGCTGCGTGTCGGCATCCCACCGCCAGGTGCCCTCGAAGTCCCAGCCGATTCCTTCGTAGGTGGCCTGCAACTGAGCTGCCTCGGCCGTTACCGTCTCACCGTTGCGGGTCTCGCGCCCCTCATCGGTGACGGTCTGCCCCGTGAGGGCGATCGTGTCGACGGCGAGGTTGTCGATGAACGTGGCCTTCTCGGTGCCGAGCTCGCGCGCAGCGATGCGTCCGGCGTGCGACGACGCCGTGATCGACGCGTTGAGGGCCACCGACTGAGCCACGGTGGTGGTGGCGTACGAGTACCCCACCAGACCACCGGCGTTCTGGTTCGCGACGACCTCGACGGCGCCGGTCGCATACACGCGCTGCGTCAGGCTGCCACGGCCCGCGATTCCTGCGATCCCGCCGGCCTGTCGCCCGGCATTCGCCGTCACGTCGGCCTGCGAGTACGTGTCGCGCACCGTTCCGAAGAGGTACCCGACGACACCGCCGACCGTGGATGCGCCCGTGATCGATCCGCTCGTGAGCGCCTCGGAGACGACGCCGCTCTCGGCTAGGCGATCGACCAGCAGGCCCACCTCGGCCGACGACGCTGAGACGGCGGCATCCGCCAGCGCCACCTTCTGCACCGTGCCGGTGACCTCGGCGAAGAGCCCACCCGCCGACGATGTGTAGCCGCTGAGCGTGTGACCGCCGCCATCGAATGTTCCCGAGAACGTCGCTGCGACGCGCACGTCGCTGCCGCTCAGGTCGATGTCGGCGACCAGCCGGTAGTGCTGTCCTGGATATGCGGCCATCTCGGCGAAGTCGGCCGCCGCGTCGATCAGGTACTCGCCCTGCTCGCCGGTCGGCAGGTTCGGCCCGGCCTCCCCTGGCTCTTGCTGGTCGCTGTCGTCGCGCCCACGGGCGTCACCGACCCCGATCAGCAGCGGTCGTTCGCGCTCGTTGCTCCACTGCCACACGTCGGCGCTGAAGCCCAGGGTCTCGCGATAGAAGCCGAAGCTCTCCAGCTGAGCGGTCGTGGCGGTTCCGCCGTGCAGGTTCGTCGTCGACGGCGCAGCCGTGTCGGTCTGAGTTGCCGCGGTGGTGGCATCCGATGCCCAGTTGTTCTCGAGTGTCGCGGTGTTGCCCGCCAACACCCGCCCCAGGACCCGGTGGGCCCACGACGGGGCCGTCACCGTCTGACCGAGAGAGAGGCTGTCGCGAATCGCCGTGCCAGTGTATGCGTATCCGAAGACGCCGCCGGTGTTGCGGCTTTCGGCAGCAACCGAACCGCTGGCGTACACCCGCTCGCTGAGCGAACCGGCCAGGGCGACGCCGATCGCACCGCCGACCTCAGTGGTCGTACCATGCACCGTCGCGGTCGTATAGGCGTCGCGCAGCTCTCCGCTGGAGTCACCCAGGATGCCACCGACGCGGCTGGGCGCGGTGATCTCTCCCGTGGTATACACCCGTTCGACGACGCCGGTGCTGACGTTGGCGAGGATGCCCGCCCGCGCCACCGAACCGCTCACCTGGGCGTCCTCGATGCCGAGGTCGTGGATGTAGCCGCCGTTCTTGTCGAACAGGCCGCCCGCCTGGGACCGCAGACCGGTGATGATGTGGCCTGCACCGTCGAGCTCGCCGGTGAACGGCACTCGTGCGGCAAGCGGCGCAAAGGACTCGTCGGTGAACGTGATGTCGTCGGTGAGCACGAAGCGCTCTTCCGGGAACTCCTCCATCATGCGCAGTTGCTCGCCATCGGCGACCTCAAAGAAGCCGTCTTCGTTGGTCGGCAGATCGGGTGCGGGCTTGACGTACTCTTCCGGGTTCGAGCGCAGCACCGGGCGCTCGGCGTCGGCGTTCCAGATCCAGACGTCATCCAGGTTCCACCCCAGGGTGGTGCCGAAGTGCTCGGGCGTGCCGGCAACGGCTGCGGAAACACGGGCACCCTTGAGGTTGTCGGCGGCCGGGGCGTCAGACAGCGATTCGGCCGAGACAAACGTCTCGTCAGAGGCGTGGTTGTTCTCCAGTGTCGCCTGGTGACCCGAGAGCACCCTGCCGAGCACGGCATGCGCGTAGCTGGGCGCGGTCACCGCGACGTTCAGCGACATCGCATTGCGGATGCTGGTCTCGTTGTAGCCGTATCCGACGACACCACCGGTGTTGCGGGTATCGGCCGAGACCGCGCCCGACGAGTAGACGTTCTCGGTGGTCGAGCCGGCCAGCGCCACTCCAATCAGTCCGCCCGATTCGGTGCGCGTGACGTGCACGTCGGCGGTGGAGTAGCTGTCGCGGATCTGCCCCGACGAGTCACCGACGAGACCACCGGCGCGCGACGGCGCCGTGATGGAACCGCTCGTCCACGACCTTTCGATGGTGCCGTTGTTGACATCGGCGAGAATGCCGACGGGGCCGATCGCCGACGAGGCATCCGCGCCGACGACTGCGAGATCACGGATCGTGCCGTCGTTGGTCTGGAACAGCCCGGCGCCGTTGAGTCCGGACGACACATAGCCGCTGACGGTGTGGCCGCGACCGTCGAAGACACCGTTGAAGGGTGTGGCACCCGAGCCGATCTGGGTGCGCTCCTCACCGTCGAGCTGCAGATCGTTCATCAGGGCGTAGTGGGCGTCGGGGGCGTGCACGATCTTCTCGACGTCGGTCCAGGTGCGCAGCTCGTACGGGCTCTCGGCGGTTCCCTCGCCGGGCATTCCCTCGCGTACGAGGATGCCCTCGGCGAGCTGCCGTCCGGTGTCGAGGCCGTCCCAGGCGAACAGGCGCACCGTGTTGTCGGAGCGCACGGGCAGCGGCGAGTCGAACGCGACGAGCTGCTCGGTGCCGCGGTGATCGAGCTCTACGGTGGCGGTGCGCACATCGAGCAGCGTCTCGCCGGTGAGGTCGTAGGCCGCAGCGATCAGGGTAGCGTCGTCGCGGGCGCCCTCAGTGCTGAGCACACCGATCTCTGCGAGCGAGCCATCGACGACGTCGTGCGAGGTGACGCGGAACTCCGCCTCGGGCTTGCTCACCGCGAACTCGTCGACCAGTTCGCCGTCGATCGTGTAGACCCGGGCCTGAAGTTCACCCTCAACGGCTTCGAGCACGAGGCCCGTCTGCGTGTCGACGTCGTACACGGTGTCGTCCCACCACTGCGCCTGGTTGTCGTAGAACTTGGGGCCGCTCGACCCCATCGTGACGAAGGTGGTGCCGCGGTCCTTGAGTGCGTCGTCGGTCACGAGCTCACCGTCAAGCATGGTGCTGCGCTTGTAAACGTGGTCATGACCGCCGATGTGCAGTCCGACGCCAAGCTGGTGCAGCGTCTGGGTGATCTTGGCGCGGGCCACCGACATGCCGGCATCGCCGCTGTGCCGGCCTCCGTAGTAGGGGAAGTGCCCCATCACGACGTTCCATTCGGCGTCGCTGGCGCGCACATCCTGTTCCAGCCAGGCGAGCTGGGTGTCGAGGTCGTAGTTCGAGTTCAGCACCGAGAAGTGGATGCTGCCCCGGTCGAACGAGTAGTTGCTCTCACCGATCTCGCTGCCGTTCTTGGGCAGGTCGAACATCGAGCTGAAGATGCGGCTGCGTTCGACCGACAGCGCTGCGCTGGTCTCGCGGTCGCCGTACGTCTCGTGGTTGCCGACCATGGGGGCGAACTGCAGGTCGAGGTCTTTCAGCGAATGGTCGAACGTACCCTGCCACTGTGCGGCGTTGCCGCCGTTGTCGACAAGGTCGCCGACCTGGATCACGGTGTCGCCGCCGGCGCGCTGCGCGCGCAGCTGGTCAAGCATCTGCGCCGGCAGTTCGAAGTCGGCCTGCGCGCCGCTGTTGACTTGAACATCACCGAGCACGTACACGGGTGCGTCTTCGGCACCACCGGCGACGAACTCTCCTCGCACGTCGGTCCACGGGCCATTCTCGGTGACGCCGAAGCGGTACTCGTAGCGGGCGCCGTCGTCGAGGCCGCTCAGGTCGAACTCGTGACTGCGCAGGGCATGGGCAGTGATGCTATCCAGGTAGGTGTCGGCCTCGGTGGCGATGGAGTTGACCTCGAAGACGCGGTCGTTGGACGATGCGACTGTCTCAGCCCCCAGGCCGAACAGTGCACCGACGGGCGCGATCTTGGCCCAGGCCTTCTCGACGGCGATGTCGGTGGCCACGCTCAGGCCGGCCTCGCCGGCCTCGGCGCCTACAGTGGCAACGGTGCCCAGGTGGCGGAAAACGGCCTCGGGATCGAGGTCGGTGGCCGCGACCTGGATGCGGTGCACCGTCGCCGCGGTGTTGCCCTTGTTGTCGGTGGCTTTGATCACGACGAAGTGGTCGTCGTAGCCCTCCACGGTGAACGAACCGTCGGTCACCGTGAGCCGGTGCTCGGAGTTGTAGACCTCGACCGTCGTGGCCGGGTCGGTGCCACTGTCGTCGGTGGCAGTGAAGGACGGAAGAGTGATGCGCTCGCCTTCTTCGGCATGCTCGGGTGCGGCGGCATCGACAATGATCTGCGGTGCGTAGTCGGCACCGCGCACCGTCTCGCCGACCCAGATCGGGGCCGAGACCAGCTGGGCGCCGTCGGCCTGTGTGGCCTTGACGAAGTAGTAGTCGCCGTCTGCGACGTCGAGGGTCACGTCGAGGTTCTGCACGGCACCGCTGAGGGCTCCGAAGTCGTGCGCCACGCGGCCGGCGTTGCTGATGATCTGCACCCGGGTGAACGAGTCATCGGCATCCGGATCGGCGACCTGCACGACCGCATCGATCCGGGCGGTGTCGGCGGGAAGGATCGACCCCATCATCTGGTCGTTCGCGCTGAACGCGAGAATCGCGTTCTCGTCGAGCGTCGAGTACATGCTGCGCTCGTTCATCGCCCGGTGCACGCCGTCGAGCGACTTCTCGTCTGCCCAGACACCCGTCAGTGCCGGGTTGGCGCTGACCCAGTTGGCGCTGTGCTCGTCGCCGTTGAAGACGGGTGCGATGTGCCATCCGTTGTCGAGGGCGAGCTGCCACTGGGCGTCATAGGCGGGACCCTTGTGCTCAAACAACGACATGCGCGCGTCAGCCTCTGGGGTGAGGTGCGCGAAGTGGTCGAAGTTGCCCTTGCCGGTGGGTGAGGGATGGTTGAACTGGCCGATGACCTCACCGTCGGCCGCGAGGCGCGCATAGAACGTGGGCAGGTCGTACATGAAGTCGCCGACCGGGAACGCGCCTCCCAGGTTGTCGCCCGACCCGCGCACGTAGCCGGGTGCGGTGACGAACCACTCGGCGTTGAACAGGTTGATGTGTCCGGTCGAGTCGTACCAGGTGACTTCTTCGCCGGGCACGGCCACCAGGTCGCTATTGCCCGAGGCGTTGTGGCGTTCCGCGCCGCTCTTGAGGTATTTCCACTCGTTCGAGTGCGCGTGCTCGTGATCGTCGACCCAGTCGTCTGCCGAGCGCACGTCCATCGTCACGTCGTGCTCGCTGGCCGAGAAGAAGTCGACGTCGGTGTTCTCGGCGACGTAGGTGTAGGCGTCCTCAGGCAGCTTCACCCCGTCGCTGATCGACGTGTGCGAGTGGAACTCTCCCGTGTAGTGGGTCTTGCCCAGGAACGTCGGATGCGCACTGGTGCCATCGATCGCGGCGTCGGCCGCGTGCGCCGTCGGGGCGGTCAGCAGCGTGGCCACCAGTCCGAGCGCGACCGAGCCGGCGACCATCGCCCCCGCGCGTCGCCCCGCGCGGACCCCGCGCGGCCGGTCGCGCTGAAAGGCACGACCACGAGTGACAGGAGCAGAGGCAGGGGTCAGTACGCGCACTCGCTCGACCGTAGGGTGAGCACACGAACCGGTTGCATCCGCCGCGCGAACGGCAGGTGAACCTCTGCCTCAGCCGAGCACCTCGACACCGAACCCCGCGACGACCGCTCGCACTTCGGCGAGGTAGCGCTGCGCCTGCTCGGTGAGCGGGATCGCGGCATGGTCGATCCAACCGATCTCGATGCTTTCGTCGACGTCGAGCGGGATGGCGACGATCGCGGGGTCGAGCTCGTCGCTGATGATGCCCGTCGAGATGGTGTACCCGCCGAGACCGATCATCAGGTTGAAGATCGTCGCCCGGTCGGACACGCGGATCTCCTGCTTGCTCGACAGCGTCGAGAGGATCTCTTCGGCGAAGTAGAACGAGTTGTTCACGCCCTGATCGAACGTGAGTCGGGGGAGCTCGGCGAGGTCGTCGAGCGTGACCCGCTCTTGCGCGGCCAGGGGGTTGCCCCGCGAGATGAAGATGTGCGGCTCGGCGAGGAAGAGCGGGTGGAACACGAGCCCCGAATCGCGCAGGAGCTTGTCGATGACCCGGCGGTTGAACTCGTTTCGGTACAGGATGCCGATCTCGCTGCGTAATGTGCGGACATCTTCGATGATGTCCCACGTGCGTGTTTCGCGCAGTGAGAACTCGTATTCGGCCGCGCCGCTGGCCTTCACCATCCGCACGAACGCGTCGACGGCGAACGAGTAGTGCTGGGTCGAGACGCCGAGCAGTCGCCGGGACGGCGCCCGACCGAGATAGCGCTGCTCCAGGAGCGCCACCTGCTCGACGACCTGCCGTGCGTAGCCCAGAAACTCAGCACCATCAGGCGTTAAGGTGACGCCGCGCGCAGAGCGGACGAGGAGTGCCCGGCCCACACGAGCCTCGAGTTCCTTCATCGCCGCCGACATCGTGGGCTGCGCGACGAAGAGAAGATCAGCCGCGGCAGAGATCGACCCCTCCGCTGCGACGTCGATGAAATAGCGCAGTTGCTGCAGCGTGAGACCACTCGATCCTTGTGCCATAGGCAAACTCTATGGCAACCCATACCCAAGTCGAGTTACCCGATATCCGAGTGCCTCACGCACGATGGATCAATCTTCTCCCGGAGGCCGCACCAGGCCCCCTCGACACCGGATTGGCCCCTCATGGCGGACGACTTCGCTTTCAGCATCACCACCACTCGCTTCGACGAGGACTACTCCCCCTCGCAGAGCTCGCGCGCGACGACGAACTTCGCCAACCTGGCCCGGGGCGAGCACCGTCAGGAGAACCTGCGCAATGCGCTGACCATGATCGACCGTCGCTTCAACGACCTCGCCGGCTGGGACAACCCGGACGGCGACCGCTACACACTAGAGCTCGACATCGTCTCGGCGCAGCTGGAGTTCACCGCAGCAGACGAAGACCGGGAGTTCCCGCTGCTCGAGGTGCTCGACATCTGGATCGTCGACCAGCACACCGGCGCCCGCCACCACGGCATCGTCGGCAACAACTTCTCGTCCTACGTGCGCGACTTCGACTTCAGCGTGCTGCTGCCCGCAATCAAGTCCGCCGACGCCGGCATCCCCGACGACTTCGGAGACCTTCACGGCAAGCTGTTCGCGCACTTCCTGGCATCCGACGCCTACCGGGAGCGCTTCGAGAAGCTGCCCGTGATCTGCATCAGCGTCTCGACGAGCCGCACGTACCGCCGCACCGGCAACCACCACCCCGTTCTCGGCGTCGAGTACGAGCAGGACGACTCGTCGCTCACCGATGACTACTTCGGCAAGATGGGGCTGCGGGTGCGGTACTTCATGCCCCGTGGCAGCGTCGCACCGCTCGCCTTCTACTTCCGTGGCGACCTGCTGGGCGACTACTCCGACCTGGAGCTCATCGGCACGATCAGCACCATGGAGACGTTCCAGAAGATCTACCGTCCCGAGATCTACAACGCCAACGCGGCTGCTCCGGCTGTGTACCGCCCGAGCCTGCAGCAGCAGGACTACTCGCAGACGCGGATCGCGTACGACCGGGTCGAGCGCAGCCAGCTCGCTGTCACCCAGGGCAAGTACACCGAAGAGCACTTCATCACCCCGCACAAGGATGTCCTTGAGCGGTGGGCCGCCGACTACCTCACCCCCGCCGCATGACCGGCCACGAGGCGTCGAGCGCGCACACGCTCCTGCCGACCTCCACCGTCGGCAGCCTGCCGAAACCGTCGTGGCTCGCGCAGCCCGAAACCCTCTGGTCGCCGTGGAAGCTGCAGGGCACCGAGCTGGCCGAGGGCAAGCAGGATGCTCTGCGCTCGGCCGTGCAGGAGCAGACGGCGCGCGGTATCGACATCGTCAGCGACGGCGAGCAGACCCGCCAACACTTCGTCACGACGTTCATCGAGCACCTCAGCGGCGTCGATTTCGAGCAGCGTGAGACCGTGCGCATCCGCGACCGCTACGACGCGAGCGTGCCCACCGTCGTCGGGGCGGTCACGCGCGAGCGGCCCGTGTTCGTCGACGACGCGAAGTTCTTGCGCGCCGCGACCGTCCGCCCCATCAAGTGGGCTCTGCCCGGCCCGATGACGATGGTCGACACCCTGCACGACGCGCACTACCGGAGCCGCGAGAAGCTGGCGTGGGAGTTCGCGACGATCCTCAACCAAGAGGCCAGAGAACTCGAAGCCGCCGGCGTCGACGTCATCCAGTTCGACGAGCCCGCCTTCAATGTCTTCTTCGATGACGTCAAGGACTGGGGTGTCGCGGCGCTGGAGCGCGCGGTAGAAGGGCTGCGCGCCGAAACGGTCGTGCATATCTGCTACGGCTACGGGATCACGGCCAACAACGAGTGGAAGACGACGCTCGGGTCGGAGTGGCGGCAGTACGAGGAGTCGTTCCCGTTGCTGCAGCGGTCGAGCATCGACACCATCTCGCTGGAGTCGCATCACTCTCGTGTGCCGACCGATCTGATCGAACTGCTGCGTGGCAAGAAGGTCATGCTCGGCGCCATCGACGTCGCGACCGAGCAGGTCGAGACCCCCGAAGAGGTCGCCGACACACTGCGAAAGGCGCTCGCGTTCGTCGATGCCGACAAGCTCGTCGCGAGCACGAACTGCGGCATGGCTCCGTTGCGTCGCGATGTCGCACTGGCGAAGCTCAGCGCGCTCAGCGCGGGCGCGAGCATCGTTCGCGAAGAACTCGCGGGTCGAGGAGTCTGACCGTGTTCCACGCGTATCCCGCCGCGGCGTGGGCCGAGGAGTCGGCGCACGGCTTCTCGGCCTCGCTCTCGGCTGACGAGTTCAAGGCACTGTTCCGCGGACACCCTGGTGGCGTCGCCGTCATCACCGCGGATGCCGGCGACGGGCCGGTCGCGCTGACCGCCACGTCGGTCGTGTCAGTCAGCGCCGAACCGCCGCTGCTGATCTTCTCGGTCTCGGCCCTGTCGTCAGCATCCGACGTTCTCTCACGCGCGGAGAGCGTGGTCGTTCACCTGCTCGACGCGCAGGATCTCGACCTCGCCAAGCTCGGCGCGACCGGTGGCATCGATCGCTTCGCTCAGACGCACCGCTGGTCGCGCCTGAGCACCGGCGAACCCGTGTACGCCGGAGTGCGCGCGTGGGTGCGGTGCGCCGTCATCAATCGCATGGATGCCGGAACCTCGACCGTCATCGCCGCTCATGCGCTCGAGTCGCACATCGAACGCGACGTCGATCCCGGTGCTCCGGGCGACGCACTGGTCTACCACAACCGCGGGTGGCACCGGCTGAGCGCGCAGTCGCGCATCGAGCGCTGACGCGCCCCGCCCTGACGCGCCCCGGGCTGCCCCATCCCGACCCGCAGAACCTACCGCCGCCCGAACACCGCGTGCAGGAGCGGCAGCACCGAAACGCTCATGAGCGTGACCCCGAGCCAGGTGACCGGCCCGAGCAGAAGCGCGCCCCCGATCAGCAGTCCGCCGAACAACACTGCCGACACGGCCCGCACCGCCACGCGGATGATCCGGTCGAGTCGGTGTTCCAGGCTGGAGATGTCGAAGGTGAGGGTGCCGGCGTCGAAGCGGTCGATGAGTCCGTCCACGCGTGCGGGCATGCGCCACAGCGCACCCATGTTCGCGGTCGACTGCGCGACGAGATCCTGCACCAGGTTTCCGCTCTCGTCGCGCAGCAGCTTGGTGGCATACGGCTCGACGGGCTCCCAGATGTTGAACGACGCATCCAGCGCGCTGCACATGCCCGAGGTCAGCGAGACGGCGCGCATGAGCAGCAGCAGCTTCTCGGGCAGTTGCACGGGCAGGCTGCGCACGGTGTCGCCGAACTCCATGCCGAACTGGCGCAGCTCGTCGGGGTCGACGTCGCGCAGCTCGCTGAAGCCCATCCCTCCGAAGCGGGCGAACAGCACGGTGAGAGCACGTTCGAGCTGAACCGTGTCGGCCGACGGCAGCAGCACGCCGATCTGCTGCGCGGCGCGCACGAGCCCCTGACTGTCGCGCGCGGCGACGGCGATCACGAGCGTGCGCAGCCCGGCGCGCAGGTCGTCGGGTACCTCGGCCATCATGCCGAAGTCGATGAACGTCAGCCGCCAGCCCCGCGCACTGGCGTCGAGCGGGGTGACGAAGATGTTTCCGGGGTGCGGGTCGGCATGCACGAACGAGTGGGTGAAGACCTGATCGAGCATGACGCCGGCGAACACTTGGGCGATGTCGGCCGGGTCGATGCCGGCGGCACGCAGCGCCACCGTGTCGTTGATCTTGATGGCCGTGACGTCTTCGAGGGTGAGCACCCGGCGCGTACTGCGCTCCCAGACGATCGCGGGCGCACCGACGCGGTCATCATCGATGAAGTCCTGCGCGAAGCGCTCAGCACTCACGGCCTCGTGCAGGTAGTCGATCTCTTCGTGGCAGGTCTGCGCGAACTCCTCGACGAGCGCGGGCGCATCGACGCGGTCCGAGACCATGCGCACCCGCTGGGCCCAGCGGGCGACCCGCCGCAGCGCCGCGAGGTCGACCTCGACGATCCGGTCGATGCCGGGACGCTGCACCTTGACGATCACCGCGTCCAGACCGGTCTCGGCCGCATCCGCGGGCAGCAGGGTGGCGCGGTGCGCCTGACCGAGGGATGCCGCGGCCACGGGCATCCGATCGAACGAGGCGAACGCCCGCTCGAGCGGCATGCCGAGTTCAGTGTCGGCCACCACGCGGATCTGATCGAACGGCACCGCGGGCACCTCGTCCTGCAATGCGGCAAGTTCGGCCGTGATCTCGGGCGGCAGCACGTCGAGCCTCGACGACATGAACTGGCCGATCTTGATCATCAGCCCGCCCAGCGCCACCGCGAGCGTGCGGAAGCGACGGGCGAGCGCCAGCATCCGATCGTCGCGCGTGCGTTCGGCGACATGCGCCATCCCCACCCGGGGCAGCACGAGTTCGAACCACCAGATCTGCACGAACGCGCGCGCCGCGAAGCGCAGGATGCGCCGGTAGCGGGCGCGTCCCGCGGCATCCCTGCCGGCGCGCGGTTCGGCGACGCGCGAGTCTCGGGCATCCGCCATCGACGCCCCCTCGTCGATCGTCACCCTTCGGCGAGAATCGCGTACAGCTTGCGGCGCGCGTCTTCGAGCACGGCGACGCCCTCGTCGACCTGTTCGGGGGTTCCGGTGCGGGCGAGCTGCGCGGTGGCGCTGGCGAGCTCCATGCCGGCCTTGGGAAGCAGGGCGAGGTGCCCGGGCGCGCGGTTGCCGGCGTTCTCCCACGGGGCGGGCTTGGCGGCGGCCTCTTCCGACTCGGCGATACCCGCTTCGGTGAGCGAGTAGGTCTTGCGGCCACCCTGCTCTTCGGCGGTGATCAGGCCCTCATCGGCGAGCAGCTGCAGCGTCGGGTAGACCGATCCGGCGCTCGGCTTCCAGGCGCCGCCCGAACGCTCGCCGATCTCGCTGATGATCTGGTAGCCGTGCATCGGCTTCTCGGCGAGCAGCGAGATGACGGCCGCACGTACGTCGCCGCGGGCCATGCGCGAGGTGCCGGGACGCTGCTCGAAGGTGCTGCGCAGCTGGTCCATCGCCTCCCACACACCCGCGAGCGGGTTTCCTGCGCCGTTGCTGGCTCCGAAGCCGAAGCCGCCACTGGGGAATGCGTTGCTCATGATGTCCTCCTCGAATTGGACGATGGTTAACGATATGTCGCTATGAATCGTTCGGCAAGGGCGGGTCGGCCTTTCGCCGTGCGGCTCACTCGACCTACCCTGTGTGCATGAGCGACCTGACCGCACCGACCGGCCGCGAACGCGAACTGCGCGCGGCGCCCCGCGATGACGGCACCGCACCGCGCGCGCTCGTCCTCGGCGCGACCGGGTACATCGGCGGGCGCCTCACACCCCGCCTTCTGAGCGCCGGCTACCGCGTGCGCGTGCTTGCGCGCGACGCGGCCCGCGCACGCTCGTTCGCGTGGGGCGACGACGTCGAGATCGTCGAGGGAGAGGCGCAGAACGCGGATGCCGTCACCCGGGCCATGCACGATGTGGACGTCGTCTACTACCTGGTGCACTCCATGGGCGGCGGCAAGGACTTCGACGCCCGCGATGCCGAGGCCGCGCACGCCGTAGCGGATGCCGCCGCGGCATCCGGGGTGCGTCGGATCGTCTATCTGGGCGGCCTGCACCCGGACGGCGCCGAGCTGTCGCCGCATTTGCGCTCGCGCGTGCAGGTGGGTGAGATCCTGCTCGCCTCGGGAGTGCCCACGCTGGTGCTGCAGGCCGGCGTGGTGATCGGCTCGGGATCGGCGTCGTTCGAGATGATCCGCCACCTCACCGAGGTGCTGCCGTACATGCCCGCCCCCAAGTGGGTGCGCAACCGCATTCAGCCGATCGCGATCCGCGACGTGCTGCACTACCTGCTGGGCGCGGCGCGGGTGGATGCCACGGTGAACGCCGCGGTCGACATCGGCGGCCCCGATGTGCTGCGCTACGGGCAGATGATGAACGGGTACGCGCTCGAAGCGGGACTGCCGCAGCGGGCGATCGCGGCTCTGCCGGTGCTGACCCCTCGCCTGGCGTCGCTGTGGGTCAACCTGGTGACGCCGGTGCCGCGGGCGATCGCGCGCCCGCTCGTGGAGTCGCTGCAGAACGAGTGCGTGATGAAGAACCGGGCGATCGACGACCTGATCCCCGGCCCCGAAGGCGGGCTGATGCCCTACCGGCGGGCGGTGTCGCTGGCGCTCGGCCGGGTCGACGCGGATGGCGTCGAGACGAGTTGGCAGGATGCCGAGGTGTCGGGCGCCCCGAGCGACCCGTTGCCGAGCGACCCGGACTGGGCGGGGCGGACCGTGTTCACCGATGAGCGCACCGTGCACACGAGCGCGCCCGTGGCAGAAGTCTGGCGGGTGATCGTGGGCATCGGCGGGCAGAACGGCTGGTACTCATCACGGTTCCTGTGGGCGCTGCGCGGCATCATGGATCGCGTGATCGGCGGTGTCGGTCTGCGACGCGGGCGGCGCAGCCGCACCCGCGTGCGCCCCGGAGACGCCGTGGACTTCTGGCGGGTCGAGGCGGTTCACGAACCGACCGCTGATGCAGAAGCGGGCGGCCTGCTGCGGTTGCGGGCCGAGATGAGAGTGCCCGGCGCCGCGTGGCTCGAGCTGAGAGCGGTGCCGGATGCCACGGGCACGCGCTACGAGCAGCGGGCCGTGTTCTTTCCTCGCGGGCTCACCGGACGGCTGTACTGGCTGGCCGTGCTGCCGTTCCACGGGTTCATCTTCGCCGGCATGGCGGCGCGCATCACGGCCGCGGCCGAGTCGGGTGCCGCCGGTTCGGCTGGGTGACACCCGCACCGAGTTGGAGTCACGTACGTTTGGCGGGGAATTGTACGGATGCCAGCGGCATACTCGGCGTGTCGCCCGCCAGACGTTCACACTCCCGCCAAACGTACGGCGGACCGCCGTCAGCGCCGATCGAGCAGTTCGCGCAGGCGCTGCTCTTCAGCATCCGCCATCGTGTACCCGTGCTCGGGCGCGGGGTAGGCACCCGACCGCACCTCGCGCGCGTAGGCAGCGACGCCGTCGATCGCGGCGTCGCGCAAGTGGGCGTAGCGCTTGACGAACCGGGCGGCGGGGCCGTCGTAGATGCCGAGCAGGTCGTGGAACACCAGCACCTGCCCGTCGGCGCTGGCACCGGCGCCGATGCCGATCACCGGGAAGTCGACGCGGTCGACGATCGCCGCCGTGACGGGCGAGGGAACGGCTTCGACGACCAGTAGCGAGCATCCGGCGTTCTGCAGTGCGATGGCGTCGTCGATCACGGCGATCGCCGCCTCGGCGGTGCGTCCCTGCGCGCGGTAGCCGCCGAGGGCGGCGACGCTCTGCGGGGTGAGTCCGACGTGGCCGACGACGGGGATGCCCGCGTCGACGAGGGCGCGGGCCCGGGCGACACTCGTGCCGCCGCGTTCGATCTTGACCAGGTCGACACCGGCCTCTTTCACGAAGCGCTGGGCGGTGGCGAGCGCGAGGGCGTCGGATGCCTCATACGAGCCGAACGGCAGATCCCCGACCAGCAGGGGCGCGTCGAGTCCGCGGCGCACAGCCCTGGTGAGCACGAGCATCTCGTCGACGGTGATCGGCACGGTGCTGTCGTAGCCGAGCACGGTCATCGCGGCCGAGTCGCCGACGAGGACGAGGTCGACGCCCGCTGCCTCGGCGATCTGCGCGCCGGGGTGGTCGTACGCGGTGACCATCACGAGTGGTTCGCCGGCGCGTTTCTTGGCGGCGAGGTCTGCGAGGGTGACGCGTCGGCGCGGGGCGGCGTGGGTGCTCATGACGGCTTCTTCGGCGAGGCGGTGAGGAGGTGGTTGTCGATCAGGCGGGCGTCGCCGACGCGCGCGGCGACCGCGAGCAGGGCGTCGTCGTCGACACGGGTGAGCGCGCGCAGGTCGGTCGCGTCGCGCAGTTCGAGGTACTCGGGGGTGATCCCTGCGGCGTCGAGCACCCATCGAGCGGCGGCCACGAGGGTGGCCGCGTCGCGTTCGCCCGAGCGGTGCAGGTCGGATGCCACCGTGAGCGCCCTGTTCAGTGCAGTCGCCCGGCGGCGGGCATCCGCATCGAGGTAGATGTTGCGCGAGCTCATGGCGAGCCCGTCGGGTTCGCGCACGGTGGGCAGCGCCTCGATGCGCACGTCGAGGTCGAGGTCGCGCGCGACGCGGCGGACGACGAGCACCTGCTGGGCGTCCTTCTGCCCGAAGTAGGCGGTGTCGGGCCGCACGATGCCGAGCAGTTTGGTGACGACCGTGGCGACCCCGTCGAAGTGGTGCGCACCGCGGGCGGCGCCGTCGAGCACGTCGGTGAGCCCCGAGACGTGGATGCTGGTCGCGAAGCCGTCGGGGTAGATCTCGGCCACATCGGGGGCGAAGAGCACGTCGGCGCCGGCCTGCTCGGCCAGGGCGGCATCGCGGTGCTCGTCGCGCGGGTAGCGGCTGAGGTCTTCGGCGGGGCCGAACTGGGTGGGGTTGACGAACAGCGAGACGACGACGAGGTCGTTGTGCTGCCGGGCGTGACGCATGAGCGAGAGGTGCCCGTCGTGGAAGGCGCCCATGGTGGGCACAAGGCCGATGCGCCCGCCACGACTGCGGGTGTCGCGCACGGCGGCGCGCACCTCGGCGATCGTGCGGACGATCTTCATGCGGCGGGTCTGTCGGTGAGTGCGCGGGTGCGATCGGCGAGTGCGTCGAAGAGCTCGTCGAGCCCGGCCGCCTCGGCGACCTGGCGCTGGCGGGCGACGGTGGCCTCATCTCCGCGGGCGATGGGGCCGGTGAGCACGGGGCCCGCCCCGGTGGCGACCCAGTTGTCGACGCTCTGCCGAATGAGTGGTGCCAGCAGCTCGCGCGCGTCGGCGGGCGGGATGTTCGCCCGCTCGGCGAGTTGCTCGGCGGCGTCGAGCACGGTGAGCACGAAGTTCGACGCGAACGAGGCCGCGGCGTGGTACTCGGCGCGGTGCACGTCATCGATCGCGATCGGGCGGGCTCCGAGGGCGCGCGCGATGCTGTCGGCTGCGGCGAGCGCGTCGGGAGTGCGTCCGGCGATGGCCGCGGTGATGCCGTGGAAGATCTCGGGCGGCTCGGTGCCGATGAAGGTCTGGAGCGGGTGGATGCTGAAGTCGACGTCGTCGAGGGGTGTCGCGCCCGAGGCGTGACCGATGAGGCGGGCGAACGGTCTGGTTGCGCGCGCGGTCTCGCTGATGGCGGCGTCGGGGACGCAGAGGAGGGCGATGTCGGCGCGGGGCGGGGTGCCCGGCCCGAGGGGGCCGAAGACGCGGAAGCGGGCGGCGCGGAGCGCACGAGCCAGTGTGGTGCCGAGGCGACCGGCGCCGATGATGGCGATGGTCGTGTCGCTCGGGGCGGGTGCGAAGGACGTCATTGTGATTCCCAAGAACAGGCTGATGGGGTGTCACGAGTATGCGCCCGCATGGGCTTGCTACCAAAATCTGGGAGCAAAAAGCGCAGCTCGCCACGCACGAGCATGCACTTACGCCACGAGAAGGGGCCCCACTCTTGCCTTTTCGCTCTGCCCGTCGCCGTTCGGGAGGGCGTTTACCCGGCGGAGACGGGCTCCCCCACGTGCGCGGCGAGGAACTGCGCCTGCGGCGCCCAGTGCACGCCGAGGCCGCCCTCGTGGTCATTGAACGGGTACTCGATGATCTCGGCGTCGGCCGCCCAAGCATTCTTGGCCGCGTACACCGTGGAGGGCGGACAGGTGGCATCCATCAGCGCGACCGAGAACAGCGCTGGCGCCGTCGCCCGGCGGGCGAAGGTGACGCCGTCGAAGTACGACAGGGTGTGGAAGACCGGCTCGACGGCGTCGCGGTGCACCGACAGGTAGCGGACGACCTCTTGGTAGGGGTCGCGGTCGGTCATGCCGATCGCGCGTTCGAAGTGGCAC
This sequence comes from Microbacterium esteraromaticum, assembly GCF_028747645.1. Taxonomy (NCBI): domain Bacteria; kingdom Bacillati; phylum Actinomycetota; class Actinomycetes; order Micrococcales; family Microbacteriaceae; genus Microbacterium; species Microbacterium esteraromaticum. The sequence goes on along the minus strand of NZ_CP118100.1, from coordinate 188,669 downwards.
AGGAACGGCACCTCGGGCATCACGGCGATCAGCCCCTCGGTGAGGCCGGCGACGGCGATCGAGATGCCCCCGCCCTGGCTCGAGCCGACGACGGCGACACGGCTGGCGTCGACGCGGTCGAGCGAGCGCAGTGCGTCAACGGCGAGCACGCCGTCGGTGAACACGCGGCGGTAGTAGTAGTCGTGCGGGTCGAGGATGCCCCGGGTCATGAACCCGGGCGACGACGAACCGGTGCCGTGCGGATCGGCGGTCGAGCCGCCGTTGCCCCAGACGCTGCCCTGGCCACGGGTGTCCATGCGCAGGTACGCGTATCCGGACGATGCCCAGTGCAGTTGCTCGTGGGCGACACCGCGGCCGCCGCCGTACCCGACGTACTCGACGATGCCCGGCAACGGGCCGTCGATGTGCGCGGGCAGCACGAGCCAGGCGTGCACGGGATCACCGGCATAGCCGCTGAAGGTGACGTCGTAGACCTCGACCGTGCGCAGAGGAGAGTCGACCCGGCGCAGCACGGGCGGGGTCGCGACGGCGCGCGACTCGGCGAGGGTGCGCTGCCAGAACTCGTCGAAGTCGGCCGGTTCGGTCACGTCGGGCGAGTAGGTGCGCAGCTGCTCGGGCGGCAGGTCGAAACGCGGCATCGGGGCATCCTTCGAGTCGGGGTCGAAGGAAGTGTATCGAGCACCGCAGGTGGCGCGCGGCTCAGCGGCCGGCAGCTGCCAGATGCTCGGCCGCCTGCGTCAGCGCGTCGACAACGTCGGGCACCCGGGCATCCGTGATGCGGGCGGCGGGACCCGATACCGAGATCGCGGCGGGCTGACCCAGTCCGGGCACGGCGACGGCGATGCAGCGCACGCCGACCTCTTGTTCGCTGTCGTCGGCGGCGAACCCGCGGCTGCGCGATCGGCGCAGGTCGGCGATGAAGGCATCCGGGTCGGTGAGGGTCTGCGGGGTGAAGCACGGCAGCCCGGTACGGGCGATGAGTGCGCGAACGTGCGGTTCGGGCATGGTCGAGAGCATCGCCTTGCCGACGCCGGTCGAGTGCGGCAGCACGCGCCGTCCCACCTCGGTGAACATGCGCATGCGCTGACGCGAGGCCACCTGTCCGGCATACAGCACGAGGTCACCGTCGAGCACGGCGAGGTTGGCGGTCTCGTGAAAGGCGTCTTCGAGCTGCCGCAGTGCGGGTAGTGCGGCATCGGCCAGCGGCGGCACGGCCTGCTGCCCGAGGGCGATGAGCCCGGCGCCGAGGGCATAGCGGCGGTCTTCGAGCTGGCGCACGTAGCCGAGGCCGTGCAGTGTCTTGAGCAGGCGGTGCGCGGTCGGCACGGCGAGGCCGGTGGCGGCGGCGAGCGCGGCGAGCGCCTCTTCTCCCCCGGCGTCGGCGAGGGCTTCGAGCAGGGCGAAGGTGCGGGCGACGGACTGCACGCCGGCGGGTGCGGGAGAGCTGTCGGATGCTGTCACACGTTCCACGATATGAAATCGGCGCTCCGAAATCGAGCATCCTGCCTACCGTGGGAGTCAGCGCCGTCCGGGCGCCCGCAGGGAAGGACAAGGACTGTGACCACGTACCTCGACCGTGCCGGCCTGTCGGTCGCCGATCCGATCGCCGAGTTCGCCGAGACCGCCCTGGCCGATGCCGGGCTCGATGCGAGCGCCTTCTGGAGCGGCGTCGCCGAGATCATCCACGACCTCGCGCCGCGCAATGCCGAGCTGCTGCGCATCCGCGATGACCTGCAGCAGCGCATCGACGCGTTCCACCGGGCGTCCCCCGGGCGTCCCGACCCGGCGCAGTACCGGGCGCTGCTCACCGAGATCGGCTACCTCGTTCCCGAGCCGGCACCGTTCCGGATCACGACCGAGAACGTCGATCCCGAGATCGCGACGATGGCCGGCCCGCAGCTCGTGGTGCCGCTGCTGAACGCGCGCTTCGCGCTGAACGCCGCGAACGCCCGGTGGGGGTCGCTGTACGACGCGCTCTACGGCACCGATGCGATCGAGCAGACCGTCGAGCTCGCCCCCGGCCGCGAGTACAACGCCGCTCGCGGCGCCGAGGTGATTGCACGGGGTCGCGCGCTGCTCGACCAGGCGGCGCCGCTCACCGAGGGTTCGCACGCGGATGCCACCGGCTATCGGGTGGATGCCGAAGGCCTGGCCGTGGCGACGGCATCGGGCATCCGACGTCTGAGCGACCCGGCGACGTTCGTCGGCTTCGCGGGGCCGGCCGATGCTCCGACGTCGGTGCTGCTGCGCCATCACGGACTGCACGTCGAGATCGTCATCGATCGCGACGGCGCGATCGGGCGGACGGATGCTGCGGGCGTGCACGACGTCGTGCTGGAGTCGGCGACCACGACGATCATGGACCTGGAAGACTCGGTCGCCGCCGTCGACGCCGACGACAAGGCGCTCGGGTACCGCAACTGGCGCGGGTTGATGGATGGCACGCTGACCGAGACGGTGCGCAAGGGCGGGCAGTCGTTCACGCGCCGGCTGAACGATGACCGCCGGTACACGACGCCGTCGGGCGGTGAGTTGGTGCTGCCGGGCCGGTCGGTGCTGTTCGTGCGCAACGTCGGGCATCTGATGCGCACCGATGCCGTGCTCGATGCCGACGGCGATGAGGTGTTCGAAGGCATCCTCGATGCGATCATGACCGCGCTGGGTGCGCTGCCCGACCTGACGGGCGCGCGGCGCGGTGCGAACTCGCGCACCGGATCGATGTACATCGTCAAGCCGAAGATGCACGGTCCCGACGAGGTGGCGTTCGCCGTCGAGCTGTTCGGCCGAGTCGAAGCGCTGCTGGGGCTGCCCGAGCGCACGCTGAAGGTCGGGATCATGGATGAAGAGCGGCGCACGTCGGCGAATCTGGCGGCGTGCATCGCGGCAGCATCCGACCGGGTGGTGTTCATCAACACCGGGTTCCTCGATCGCACGGGCGATGAGATCCACACGTCGCTGCACGCCGGGCCGTTCCTGCCGAAGTCGGGCATCAAGGCGCAGCCGTTCATGCAGACCTACGAAGACCGCAATGTCGCGATCGGGCTGGCGTCGGGTCTTGGCGGGCGGGCGCAGATCGGCAAGGGCATGTGGGCGATGCCCGATCTGATGCACGACATGCTCGAGCAGAAGATCGCTCACGTGCGTTCGGGGGCGTCGACGGCGTGGGTGCCGTCGCCGACGGCGGCGACACTGCACGCTCTGCACTATCACCAGGTCGACCCGTTCGAGGTGCGTCAGACGCTGCCGGCATATGAGCCGTCATCGCTGGATGTGCTGCTGCAGCCGCCGCTCGCCGACGCGGGCGATCTGACGGCCGACGTCGTCGCGACCGAGCTCGATAACAACGTGCAGTCGATCTTGGGGTACGTGGTGCGGTGGATCGATCAGGGCGTCGGATGCTCGAAGGTGCCCGACATCCACGGCGTCGCCCTCATGGAAGACCGCGCGACGCTGCGCATCTCGAGCCAGCTGCTGGCGAACTGGCTGCAGCACGACGTGATCACCGAGGCCGACGTCGACGCTGCTCTGCAGCGCCTCGCGCCCGTCGTCGACGGGCAGAACGCATCGGATGCTACATACGAGCCCCTCTCTGGTGCTGGGCCGAGGATCGCGTACGCCGCCGCACGGCGACTGATTCTGGAAGGCGCCAGCCAGCCGAGCGGATACACCGAGCCGCTGCTGCACGGCATGCGACGGGAGAAGAAAGCGGTACTGGTGTAGGTGGGACGTGCGGATGCGCGCAAGCCATACAGGCGAATCACGCCGTGGCTTCAGCCGACCTCCGACCGGATCGCGCGACCAGGCAGTGCCTCAGGAAGAAGCGTGCCGTTCTGCACGACGAACTCGCCGTTGACGAGCACCTGTTCGACGCCTATCGACGGTTTCAGAGTCTCAAAGTCGGCGCGGTCACGGATGGTCTCGGGATCAAACACCACGATGTCCGCGTCGCAACCCACTTGGATCCGCCCCTTGGTGCGCATCGCCGGGACGAAACCCTCTAGCATCTTCGCCGGAAGATAACTGCAACGCGAGATCGCCTCGTTCAACGACATCAGCCCGAGCTCACGACTGATGTGTCCGAGTGTCCGCGAGAACGTCCCAGCAGTCCGCGGATGCGCGAAGACTCCCGGCGGCACAGGCCATCGGGTCTCGATGTCTGCGCCATTCCGGCGGCCGTTGAGTTGAAGCAGCATCGCGTCGGAGGCCACGACGGTTCCGGGGAAACTCACCATCTTGTGGAGCAATGCGATCTGTGCCGGATCATCGGGATCCAGGTAGTCCACGACAACGGTCCCTCCGGGGTCCTCGGATCTCAGCTGGGCGAGTCGCTGGAAGTCTGAAACCCGCTCGCCGGTCTTTAGGTAGCGGATACTCGTTGGCCGCTTTCCGCGGCTCGACATCTGCTCGGGCGAGAGAAAAGGTGCACCGATGACGGTAGAGGATGCGTGATATGGATATGCTTCCGTCGTCACCCGAATTCCGCTCTTCTGCGCTCCCTCAATGGCATCGAGGATGAGATCCGCCTGGAGAGAGTACGTCGAGTTGATGTGGCAGAGATGAATATGAGCGTCGGTCGCGGCGGCTAGAGCGATAAGCTCCAAGACACCCTCAATCCCGGAGAGCGGATCATCCGCTTCCTTGTATCGACCATGGACGAACAGCGGCACACCGAGAGCACTCGCGCGTCGCGCGAGTTTCAGCATTTCAACCCTTCCCGAGTCCGGTGCATAGCCAAGGAGAACTCCAACGCCAATGCCGCCCTCCGCAACCCCCGCCGCGACACGGTCGATGATCCTGTCTACGACGTCCGGCGTAGAGGGCCGGCGCCAGGCATCCCTGCCGAGCTTCGCACCCAGAACAGACGCGGAGCCGTTCTTCACGTTCCCGTTCGGCTCGAGAGCGATCCCTTCGATCTCGCTTACTCTCGCGGCAAGCCAGTTCGACGCATACCCGTAGTTGGTCGGCCGCCCTTGCGCCGCGACCTCCACGTGGGTCGCAGCGACTGGGCCAACCCCCGCTTCGAGATCGAGGCTGGTCGTCACACCGTCAAGCGCTTGAAGACGCAGGCCGTTCACCGTCTGAGCGTGGCTGTGAACATCGACGAACCCGGGAGCAATCACAGAGCCGGCGATATCCATCAATCGAGTCGCGTGCGGCGGAGGCTCACTAGCCGACTGAATGCTCACGATCTTGCTACCTCGGATGCCGACGTGTCGCAGTCCGTCGACGCCCGACTCGGGGTCAATCACCCGACCGTTCACCAGAACGACGTCCAACGAACGGTCTGCCGTGGGCGTCATTCGTGACTCTTCGTCACCGTTTGGGCCAAGCACAGTCTTTCCAGCTGGCGCGCGGTTCACGAGACAAGCTCCTCACTGATAGGGCCCGCGCCCAGGACGTGCTGATCGCAGAACGCCAGAACGACCTGAATCCAAGTCTTCGTATTCGACGGTCGAACGATTGCGTGGTTCTCGTTCGTCATTTGCAGAAAGCGGTGCGGCATTGTTTCCGGGGGCCCGTCCCAGCTCGACACAAGGTCCCACCACATGCGCAGTGACTCGCTGACGGGAACCCGATAATCTTGATCTCCGTGCGTGATCAGCATGGGAGTCACCACGCGAGACAGGTTGACGTTGGGTGAGAATGCACGATACCAATCGGCGTTGTCGGCCTCGTGCCCGTGAGCGCGCATCTTGTCAGTTGCCAGATCCGTCGTGCGGTGTTGCTGGTCCAGAGCCCAGAGCGACGCGTGGCTCACGATCGCATCGAACCGATCGGTCTGCCCAGCAATCCAGTTGGCCATGAAGCCGCCGAACGATCCTCCAAGCATCGCCGTGCGGGTGTGGTCGATCTCGTCGCGGCGAATGACCTGATCGAAGAGCGCCTCGCATTCCCGATACACCACGTCTGGCCGCCTCGGCCACCCGCGCTTCAGCCCGCTGTGCCCGTACCCCGTCGACATCGCGGGGTCCGGCATCAGTACTGCATACCCTCTAGCAACGGCCAGCCACGGGTTCCAGCGCCATCCCCACGCGTTGTACGAGCTGTGGGGCCCGCCGTGCACCCACAACATGGCTGGGGCGGGATGGGAAATTGTCGCGGAGTTCGGCGTGCACAGCCATCCGCCGACGCGGGTGCCGTCCACCTCCACCTCGACGCGCTCCAGCCGCCCGGGAAGAGCGCCGATGCGGCCGGGCGCGGGCAACGCAAAAGGCAGGTCCGGATGTCGCAGGCGAACGGGTTCAGACGGCGCGAGCAGGCTGTTGCGTAGGGCGAAGACATCTTCTCCAGCCGTGGTGGCCAACGAAGCGAAGACACCGCCAGTCACGATCGCGACAGAACGCCCATTCGCCGAGTCGATGGAGATAACCGCGCCAGACGAATGCAAGTCGCCCGTAGCCAGGAGATTCTCCTCAGCTTGCCAGGTGTACTCCTTGACCGTCATGTCTCCCACGTCGGCCACAACGGCGTCGGCGTCACCATCGAGGGTTCGGATCTCGAGGAACGCGTACTGCGGGTCGGTCGGAGTGGGGCGTGTCGTGCGGGTGACCGCGAGTCGCGCCCCGCTTGGCGAGAAGACAGGTGCGGTGAAATCGGCCCCGTCGGCACAGGACAGGTACGGCGTCTGCTCCAGAGTGTGCGTGTCGATGAGCATGAGGTTCGCACGCGTCGCAGCGCCGGTGAGTCGTTCTTTCCACGTCGTCACGACCCGCCGCCCGTCGGGCGAGATATCAGCGGTGACCCCGACCAGCGCGATCGCGTCGACGTCGGGAGTCAAGTCGACGACGCCGCCATCAGGTCGAACCAGGACGAGATGGGGGCAGGCCTCCCCCAACTCCCGGTCGTAGTGACGGATGGGCATCCCCGTGTGGAGAATAGTGCTCCTCTCGGACTCGCGACGTTCTTTGCGTCGCGTTGCGTCGTTGTCCAGATTGCTGCCCACGAGCACACTGGTGGACGCCAGAACGGTGCCGTCTTCGGCAATCCCGTGAACGGTGAGATCACCCGCAAAACCGGCAAGCCTGTGGGCCTCCCCGTGCTCAGGAAGCCGCCATAGCGACGTCTGGCGCGGTTCTCCCTCTCCCGCACCACCGTGCCGACGTGAGACGAAGATCAACGAACCGTCCGCACAGAATCGCGGCGCTCGCTCCCCCTCCTCCGAGAATGTGATGCGTCGCGCTCGCTTCTCGCCGTGAGGGTCAAGCTCCCAGAGCGACGATTTCAGCCGCGCGCCGGAGCTCACCGGCCAACGCACCTCCGCAACGACCCTTCCGGCTGCGGACGCCGCAATCGAGTCGATCCGGCATACCCGTGAGAAGGCTTCGATGTCACCGAAATCAGAGAAGACGTCGTCAGGATTCATTTTGCTCGCCTTCATAGGTACCTCGGTTCTGTGGAAGGCAGCGTGTCCCGAGGTAGACGCAACGTTCGCCGTCAACCTCGGTAAACGCAACTGGCGTGAAGCTCGAGAGCTCGTCTGCTCGCGCGAGGAACTGATACGCGATCCCCGTAGAACGCAGCATCATCTGCTGCGGTGCGGACGTTGCCATGGCTGAGCGACGTGTTCGAAGCCGGCTTCTATCGACGGTCACCGAGTATCCACCGTCAGCCGCGCGCGCCACCTTCAGCGTCGTCACCGCGTCATTGTAGGTGCCTAACCAGCTGTCCTCGATCTCGACCTTCGCGTTGGGGAGGGCGGCTGACCTGGGCGGCACCACAGCACCGACATAGGTTTCCGCGAGCGCGGCGCAGATCTCGTTTCCCGCGTCGGCCGCGAGACCACCGTTGCAGAGAACAGCGAAAACCGTTCCGTCGTCGGGGAGGACTCGGAACCATGCGTTGTTTCCCAGCTTGCTGCCCCCGTGGCCCACCACTCGATGAGAGCCCCACTGATCGTGCATCCACCCCAGCGTGCGCTGCGCCGACGTGGCGGCCGACAGGCGAGCGTCGAGATCCACCGCGGGTTTCCACATCTCCGCGACGGTTTCGGGCGACACGAGTCGTTGCCCGTTCCCTGCGTCCCCACCTCTCATGCAGGCGATCCCGAAGTCGAGCAGGCTGTCAACGTCGCTGATGACGATCCCGGCCGGGCTTCTGCCCTGATGCATGTCTGGGACCGGGACTGGCTTCCAGAGTCCTTGTCCGCCTTCGCGGACGTGCCCCACTAGGTAGCGATGAGCCATCACTTCTTCCGGCAGCGTGAAGAAGTTCTTGAGTCCGAGACGCTTTCTCACACGCTGGTCCAGTGATTCAGCCCATGGGCGCCCGTCGAGAACCTCCGTGACGCGTCCCGCGATCGTGAACCCCGCGTTGCAGTACGACCATCCTCGCCCCGGGGCGAAGATCGACCCAACCGATGCCAGTGAGCCGACGAACCTCTCGATGGCATCCTCGCCTCGTCCCGCATCGAAGAACACGTCACCGTTGATACCGGACGTGTGCGTGAGCAGGTGTCGGATAGTCACGTCTCGATAGAACTCACTGCTGAGCCGAAACTCGGGAAGGAAATCGATCACCCTGTCGTCAAGGTTGAGCTTTCCCTCTTCACGTAACTGCATGATCATCAGCGACGTGAAGAGTTTCGTCACGGACCCGATCTGGCCGACGGTGCTACGGTCGGTCGCAACTCGGGTTGTCAGCGACGTCAGGCCCGCACTAGCGACGAAGCGTTTCTGACGCCCCGTTCGGGTATCGATCTGTGCGACTCCGGCGAGAACTCCAGGCACGTGATATCTTCGCGCTACTTCCGCGAGATAGGACTCCCACGGCGTCGGGTCGAATGACGGGGACTTCAGAGTGTTTGTCATGTTCTTTCTTCCAACGAGTCGCTCTCCCTCCAACAACGGCACTACACCGACTGAACGCTCAAGGTGAGACAAGTCATCGGTAGCGCGTGGAGTGTGGGTCTACGATTGGCGCGGCGTCGAGAAGCTCGCGCGTGTAGTCGGTCTGCGGCGACGCGAAGATCTGGTTGACGGTTCCTCTCTCCACGACGCGTCCCGACTGCATCACGACAACGTCATCCGCGATGTTCTTGATGACCCCAAGGTCATGGGAGATGAAGACGTACGTGAGACCTAGGTCTCTCTGCAGCTCACCCAGAAGCTCAAGTATCGAGGCTTGGATGGACACGTCGAGCGCTGACACCGCCTCATCGCACACCACAAGCGCAGGATCGACGATGAGTGCGCGAGCGATGCATACGCGCTGTCGTTGGCCGCCACTGAATTGATGCGGGAACTTCGCGAAGTCCTCGGCGCTGAGCCCGACGCGTGCCAGAAAATCAAGCGCCTTTGCCCGCCGCTCTCTACGCGTCATGCGCGTCTGGATCTCCAGTGCCTCAGTCAGCGCATCTCCGACTCGCAAGCGCGGGTTGAGCGACTCGTACGGGTCCTGAAAAACGATCTGCAGCTGCTTCCGCATCTCCAGTGCTTCACGACGCCCTCCCCCTCTGAGTTCACGTCCCCTGAATCTCACGGAACCAGACGTTGGAGTCTCAAGATTGATCAACAGTCGTCCGAGCGTCGACTTACCGGAGCCGCTTTCCCCGACGATGCCAAGGGTCGCCCCTGCGCGCACCTGCAGCGAAACGTCCTGCAATGCATCAACGTTCCGTCGTTTCCCCTTTGACCAGGGACCTTTGTATGTTTTGACCAGCGACTCGCACTCGAGAATCGGATCCACCAAACTCACTCCATTTCCTCAATGCGCGATCACGAGGCGACAGCACGCGCCGCGGCTAGAAGGTTCCTCGTGTACTCCGTCGCCGGGTTTTCGAAGACCGTCACGACCGGCCCGGATTCAACAATCGAACCTGCCTTCATGACGATCACGCGATCCGCGATTTCAGCCACGACGCCCATATCATGAGTCACGAACAAGAGCCCTGTGCCGAAGCGTCTTCGCAGGTCCATCAGCAGGTGAAGGATCTGCGATTGCACGGTTACGTCAAGCGCCGTGGTCGGCTCGTCGGCGAGGAGAAGCCGCGGCTGGCAGGACATGGCCATCGCGATCATGACTCGCTGCCTCATGCCACCAGACAGCTGGTGAGGGTACTGCTTCACCCGCTGGTCGGGGTTCGGAATACCACATAGGCGAAGACTCTCGATTGCGGCCTTCAGCGCCTCAGCGCGGCTGAGTCCCTGGTGATACATCAGCGGCTCCACCAGTTGGAATCCAATCTCGAAGACAGGATTGAGTGCCGTCATCGGCTCCTGAAAGATCATCGAGATCTCGGAACCGCGCAGCCGAGACATATCCCGGCGCGAAAGCGAGTCGATTCGCCGACCGTCGAACATGATCTCTCCGGAGCGCCGCATTACCCCGGCCGGCAGTAGATCGATGATCGACAGCGAAGACATGCTCTTGCCAGAGCCCGACTCACCGACGATGCAGACTACCTCTCCTTCTTCGACCGTGAAGTCGATCCCTTTGACAAGGTCACGGTGCCCTGAGCGGGTCTCGGCCGAAACAGTTAGACCACGCACTTCAAGCAGCGATGCCACGGCAACTCTCCTCACAGTGATGAACCGAAGCCACGTCAGTTCGCTTCGTCAGCCGGAACGATGCGAACGTGACCGTCGCCTGTCGGCCCGAGACGAATCATCTCGGAGGTCTCCTCATCCATGGCCACGACGCTCATGTCGTGTCGCATCACAACCCACGGCATCTGCTCCATCGCAAACAGATTCGCCTCGGCGAGGATCGACGCGCGCTGTTCCGAATCAACTGTCGCGTTCGCCGTATCGATCATCGCGTCGAACTCCGAGTTCGAGAACCGAGCCATATTGCTCCCGTTGTCGATGCTCAGCGAGTGAAGCGTGTCGAACAGCATGCTGCTGCCACCAGACGCGAATCCTGCGATGAACATGTCGTGATCGCCGGCCCTGCCGCGCTCGAGGGCAGTCGGACCGTCATACAGCTGAATGTCGACGTCGAGACCCACATCTACCAGCGCGGCCTGGATCACCGTCGCCATGTCCACCGTGTCTTCGGCGTTGCTTGCGACCAGCTCGATGCTCTCACCGACCCAGCCGTTGTCTTCGATGATCTCGCGAGCACCATCGGGGTCGTATGCAACACCACGGTCATCGGACGAAGGGTCATAGCCGAAAGTGCCAGTACCTGCGTAGCTGTCCGTGCGCTGGCCCAGACCGCCGATGTGATCGATGTAGGCGTCCCGATCGATTGCCATTGAGATTGCGCGACGGAACTCGACGTTGTTCATCGGTTCCCGGTCCATGTTCATGCCCAGGTAACGAACGCCCGTTCCTCTGCTTTCATAGAGGTCCACGCCCTGCATCGACTCCACGCGTCCGGCCTGCTGCATCGGGATACCCCCGACGAAATCCGCCTCACCGGACTGCATCATCGACAACGCGGTGTTGTAGTCCGGCACCTGACGGATGATGTACTCATCCGCGACAGGACGGCCACGCCAGTAGTCCCCGTATGCTTTCAGTGTCAACCGGTCTCCCTGGACCCACTCGACAAACTCATACGGACCGGTTCCCACACCATGCAGGTTGAGGTCCGAGTTCTGATCGGCGTCCGGGCTGATGATGCGCATCTGCGGGCGCGAGAGAAGGTCGAGCAGCGGCCCGTACGGCTCCTTCGTCGTGATCTGCACCGTGAGGTCATCGAGCGCTGTCACGTCCGCAATCGGTTCCATCATCGACTTTCGGGACGCCCTGGGGTTGCTCTCCACCTGATCGAGACTGTAGACAACGGCGTCTGCGTTGAGTGACGTTCCGTCGTGGAACGTCACATCTTCCTCAAGGTGAAAGACCCAAGTCACGTCGTCGGTGAGCTCCCATGACTCCGCAAGACGCGGCGCGACCTCATTCGTTTCGAGATCTCTGGCGACAAGGCCCTCGTAGATCTGCAGCATCGCGTTGTTCGACGCCGAGTTGTTGTTCGCGTAGGGGGCGAGGCCTGAGATCTGGCCAGACTGCAGCTGAACAATCTTGCCCGTCCCCTCTCCGGCAGCGCCGCCGTCCTTGAGGTCTGCCGCGCTGCATCCCGTCATTACGAGGACGCCAGCAATCAGCAAAGCACCGGCGCCAAGAACCATCTTTCTTACAGTCATTGAATTTTGCCCTCCTCAGAGCATTTATGCTTTTGCCAGTTTGGGGTCAAGGCGATCACGCAATGCATCGCCGACGACATTGAAAGAGAATATTACGAGCGCTATTGCCACGCCAGGCACAATGATCAAGTGCGGCAGCGTAAACATATACTTTTGCCCCTCCGAGATCATGGCGCCCCACTCCGGCGTCGGAGGTTGGGCGCCAAGACCCAGGTAGCTGAGAGCCGCTGTAGACAGAATTGCGGACCCCAGACGCATCGTTGCAAACACGATTACCGGCGCCATAACGTTCGGCAAGATGTGCTTTACAGCGATGCGGAGGTCTGAACCGCCGAGTGCACGGATTGCGCCGACATAGTCCTTATCGCGCGCTTGGAGGACACTTCCCCTTACGACCCTCGCGCACGAAGGAATGGAACCAATGCTAATCGCGATGATGATGTTCGTGATGTTGGTGCCCAAGATTGACATGATCAGGAGCGCCAGCAGAATGTCCGGAAACGCGAACATAATATCCGCGCCTCGCATGATCACGGCGTCTAGACGCTTGTAGTAGCCAGCCAATATTCCGAAGAAAACCCCGAAAACCACGGTGATGATCACAACGGCGATCCCGACCCAAAGTGAGATGCGCGCACCGTAAAACAGACGTGTAGCCGTATCCCGTCCGTAGCTATCAGTTCCAAGCAGATGGCCTGGAGAGCCGGGCGAGAGACCCACCGCATTGGGGTCTTGAACGTTTGGCTCGTAAGGCGTCAACACGTTGGCACCGAGTGCGACCACTACGAAAATGACGATGATGACGGTACCGACCAAGGCCAGCACATTCTCCCGGAGCGTCCTGAACAGCGAAATGCGGCCCGTCACCCTGTTCACCGTAGCCTTCTCATTGAACAACATTGATCCTCGGATCCACTAGGGCGTAGACAACGTCTACCAAAAAGTTCACGAGCACAAATGTGGTCGCCATCATCAACGTCACGGCCTGGATGACGGGGAAGTCTCGGTTGGTCAACGCACTAACAGTGAGCTGCCCGATCCCATTGATTGCAAAGACCTGTTCCGTCACGATCGCCCCACTGAGAATGCCTCCAAAGCTGAGTCCGATGATCGTGATGATCGGGATCATTGCATTGCGCAACGCGTGTACCATGATCACCTGCTTTTCTGGCATTCCTTTGGATCTCGCGGTCCTCACGAAATCCGACTGGAGAACCTCCAACAGAGAAGACCTGGTCATGCGCGCCAGAAGCGCTGCCGTTGCGGTGCCCAACGTGATAGACGGGAGCACGAGTTCCAGCAGTCCCTCCCTCGTGAACCACGGATACTGCAAGCCGGCAACAGGGAAGATGGGCAGGACCACCGCAAACCCGAGGATCAGCATCGATCCGAGCCAGAAGTTCGGAATGGATACCCCGAGGAGAGCGGTGGACGACGCGAGGGTGTCCCAAACCGTCTTCCTCTTGACGGCTGCGATCACGCCGAGTGGAATACCAATAACAATTGCGAACACTAGGGACGAGACACCGAGGGTAATGGTGGCTGGCAGTCGCGCGGCAATCAGGTCGGCCACCGGTCGATTCGTCTGATACGAGTAGCCCAAGTCTCCCCGAAACAGGTTCATCATGTAGTCGAAATACTGAACAATCAAGCTTCGATCCAGGCCGAGGCTTTCGCGAACCGCCATCACGTCCGCCTCGGAAGAATCTTCACCTGCAATAATTCTCGCGGGGTCACCGGGAACAAGATGAACACTGAGAAATACGATAACCGAGACTGCAAGTAGCACGGCCACGAGCTGGCCGGTTTGTCTCAAAAGATGCATGCCCACTGAGGTTGCCTATCTCCTTTGATAATATTGAACGCGGGTTTCTTCTTTTGGTTACAGAAGAAGAACACTCATGAATTCGTGTGCACTACTCGCCCCCGTTGCAATACCACCTTGATGTGCCGAGGATCGGAAAGCGCGCTGATATCAGACTCAGGGTCGACGTCTGCGATCACGAGGTCGGCATCCTTGCCAACCTCGACCGAGCCAACCGTTTCGTCGATGCCGAGCAGCTCGGCTGCATGTGATGTGCCGGCCATAATGGCCTGCATCGGCGTCATACCGCACTCGACAAGATGAACGAGTTCTTGGAGATTGTTACCGTGGGGAACGACTCCCGAGTCGGTGCCCATGGCAATCTTCACGCCCGCGTCTACCGCCCGAGAAATGTTCTGCTTGAGCGCCTGCTGCAGTTTGACCTTCTTGGCGCGCGCGTAATCTGGTACGCCATCGCCCGTCGGCGGCGTCAACCCGGTAAGCAGCGTGGGCACCAGCCAAACGCCACCGGACCGCATGAGCTCAATAGCTTCGTCATCTATGGAGTACCCGTGCTCGATGCTCGTCACCCCCGCGCGGATCGAGTTCTTTATGCCGTTTATCCCCTGTGCATGAGCTGCCACCGGAAGCCCGCGATTGGTCGCTTCTGTGACGATCGCACTGAGCTCCTCAGGCGAGAATCCGTCGTGTTCCGGGGAGTCACGCGGGCTCCACACTCCGCCTGTTCCCATCACCTTGATGACACCTGCTCCTGCGCGATGGAGCTCACGGGTACGGAGGACGGCTTCCGTTGGGCCATCAGCGAGAGGGCTGATGCTCAGCCCCGGTGTATCGCGATCTTGCGCGAATCCGCCGAGCGTCCGGTAGTCTGTGTGGCCGCCGGTGGGACCGATCGCCTGCAGGGCGGGGACTATCCTGGGCCCGAGGATCTCGCCGTAGTCGACCGCCATCTTCGCTCCGTAGTCAATCCCGCCGAGATCACGCACGTAAGTGACTCCGGCCCGTAGCGTTGCGCGCATGTTCTTCGTCGCACGATAAAGCCTCAGCGTCGGCGGCTCATGAAGCGAAGTCGCGGGGTTGATTGGCGTACCAGGCAAGCGCAGATGTACGTGCGCGTCGATAAAGCCGGGCAGCAAGAAGCGTCCGGTGCCGTCGATCTCACGTACGTCCTCGGCTGGGCTGATTCGTGGCCTGACCGCAGTGATTCGTCCTTCCTCAATGAGGACGTCACGCGGGCTGGACGAGCGCCCGCCCTTCCCATCAAGAACGGTTACGCCGCGCACGATCAATGCGCTGCTCACCATATCTCCCGACTCCATCATCGACCTTTCCCGTCCGCCACCATCGGAACGCGGACGTCTGGTGTCCCCCAATTCACGTAGGGCTCCAGTTCGCGTGGGCCGACGTTGTTGATGACATCAGCGACGGTTTCGCCTTTGTGGACCACAAGATAGTCAAACGCGGACTCGGATCTTCCCGGATGGGAGGATTCACTTTCTTGAATGCGCCCATCGCGATACCCATAGATCGGGATGCGTGGCAGGAGGTTGTACGAATAAGGACTACTGAAGTAGTAGGCTCCGGTATCCGGTATCGCAATCAGGTCACCTGAATGCAACTCGGGGAGCTCCCGATCACTAGCGAGCAAGTCGCCCGAGAAGCAGGCCGGTCCCGCGACGTCGTGCGAGACGAGTGCGCGAGATACAATGGGTTGGCCCGAGGCATCGTAAGCCAGAATGCGCAGGGGCCAATCCTCCGGAGCATACGCAGTGCGCGTCGCGACCTGCACGCCGGCATGTGTGATCGCAACCCGCCGCTCCCCCATCGCTTTGGCGTACTCCACGCGAGTGAGAACAGTGCCGGCTTTCGCTGCAAGCGCTCGACCAAACTCTGTCACGATGTCGAACTCAAAAAGCTCAGGAACGACGTGCTCAAGTACGGCGCGATACTCCGCGAACGTGGGGACAGCGTCTTCTCCTTCGAAGTTCACCGGCAGGCCTCCCCCAATATCGATTCGAGAGACCTGCTGCCCTCGTCCGATTCTTTCCGTAAGCCGATTGATCTCCAATGCAAGATCCACTACGGCGCGAATCCCTCGGGCCGCGTGCAAGAGCGCTACTCCTTGGGATCCGGAATGCACGTGAAGCTGGGTGAGCCAAGGGCGCTCCAAGAAGGCCGCGATGATGGCCTCGCGAGCCCCCTCGTCGGCGAGGCCAACGCCGAACTTGGCGTTGGGGCTGGCTGTACTCAATGCCTCGATCGTCCCCGCGCCGGTCTGGGGATTCACACGCATCCCAAAAGTCGATGCCCGATCGGTGTCGCCCAACTCGGCGCGAAGCGCATCGATACGCGTCAACTCTGCGAAGTTGTCGATATTGATCACGACGCCGAGCGCAAGGGCACGCCGCAGTTGAGACTGCGTTTTCGCCGGGGAGTCAAACACGATGTTTTCCGGTGGGAATCCGGTCGCGACAGCGAGCTCCAGTTCGCCCTCACTTGCAACTTCGCACCCTGCGCCGAGCTGGGCATAAAGTCGAAGAATCGGCCGTAGCGGAACGGCTTTGCACGCGATGGCGTGAAGACTACGTGTCTCTCGCCGGCCATTGGCAAAGGCGTGGACGAGCTCGGCATACTGTTGCTCAATAAGGTCGATATCGATCAGACCGATAACCAAGTTCTCATCACTGAGAACGGGAACCGTGCTCAGCTCAACAGTCGGACAATCAGCGTTCGCGATTTCCGCAACAACGGCATCGCGCCGAAGTGCTGTGCCGATACTGGAAGAGCGCGCGAAAGTCATGTAGTCCTCACTATTGGGTGGCGTTCAGTGATCCAATAGTGAATGGTCGCCTATGACTGTCTCCATGCTAGAGGCCACCGCGGGGGGAACTACACCGTCAATCCACCGGAGTTTCTGCCGACCAACTGTGTGATCCTCACACTCACACGGACAGCGGTTTGGCTCTCGAACTCACGCGACGGGGCTTCGGGGCGAACGCTCGTACACGAGCAAGGACAGTTCGAGCCAACGCCGATCAGCACGAGAGAACGGGGACAACCCCGTCAGCTCCTCGATCCTCGCTAGGCGGTTTCGGAGCGAGTTCGCATGAACGTGCAGTCGGCGCGATGCTTCAGCTGAGTTCCCCACTGTCATGAAGTAGATTCGCAGTGTCTCGAACAACTGCCCCTGGCGCGCCTGATCGTGAGCAACGAGCACCTTCGCTGGACGGAGGATCTCAGGCAACGCGTCGCCCAGGGTGTCGGCCACCCGCAGTCCGAGAATCTCCGACTCAAGTTCCGTGGCAATCATCCCCCTTGAGCCCCGCCGCGCGAGTGGCGTCGCGACACGTGAAGCTACGCAGCGCCTTGACTCAGTTTCGGCAACCTTGGCCGCTTGGAGAGCGTATGCGGCCTCGTCCCACGAATCCTTCACCTGGTCAAGCCGCCCCACGACGCGGCCAACGCTGAACAACCAGCCATACTCCCCGTCCTCGGCGCGGTTCAAGATCCTTGCGATGCGGTCTCGGACTTCCTCGGGTGTGAGCGGTGACGAGGTTTGCACCAGAACCGCCATGCACCTGACATCCGGCATGGTCTGCCATGGGACCGGCGCCAGCGCCGCGTCCGCGAAAGCCGCACGGAGATGAAATCGCACGGCAGGCTCGTGCTGCGGTTGCACCCCTGCGATCGCGACAGCGACGTAGTGACTACGGAAGGGAAGCGCGAGCATCGCGGCGAGCGGGGCCAGGTTCCTGGCGCCGGTCAAGATAGACATAAGCGCCTCTCGACGGACCCGCTTTTCGAACGGCGACCGACGGAGAGTGCGCAGCATTACTGGACGCGCGGCACCTGCTGCCTCGCGCAGAACCTCCCGTACGCTTGCCGGATCGACTCCGTCGCCGTACGCCGCCCAGATCGTCCCGAGCAGTTCTCCACCGCTCCGAAGTGGCAACACTGACCTCGCCGGCTCACCGTCGCTAGCGCATCGCTCGACCACATCTGTCGCGGCGCGCACCGCCGGGAGAAAACCTGACTCCTCAAGTTGTGCGATCCGCCACTCCGGTATCGCGCCCGTCAGTATCGTCTCTTTCCGGATCTCATCGATTGATCCGTCGCGGTTTGCATGAGCGAGGACCCGTGACTGCGGATCCTCAATCGTGATCGATGCGCCTGTCATGTTGGCAATGACGGAGGCAAGTCCGGCAAGGTCGTCGATGTCGGGCCAAGCCAAAGCGCTCGTGGCTCCTTCTACAAGTTGCCGAAGATGTATAAGCACCTCGGCCCATGTGACACCGTCAGCGCACTCGAGAAGAAGAGGCCCAGAGGGCAGGCCCTCGTCCTCGGCTCGCATGCCATGTTCGTCCAGAAGTTCGTGTAGACCAGGCGCAGCGACCAGGGCCGTCGCCGCCGCGAAGCGCGTACAGATCTCTTCAAGTTCCACATGCGAGCTAGGCGATCGGGTGAGCAACACCACTGCGCCCGGCGCGCAGTCTTTGAGGTCGAGGTCGAAGTCAATGGTGCTGACAGTCGCATCTGCTGTGGGCTCCGAGAGCGGCAGCAGATACCCTTCCGTTTCGCGGAGCAGTCGGGCGAGGCTCAGGCTGCTCTCATCACTCATCACTCCATCAAACCAGACCTAGAGTTGGCCCCGATCACCCCGGCATCAGGCATCGTCGTGATCGCTACCTTCGCGGTGGGGACCCGGAAGACACAGGACATGACGGGATCGGCTTGTGCGACGTGACGGACGATGCAGGGTGGATGCCAAGGGATTCAGGCCCTTCGCCTACCCCTCGTCAACGAGGTACTTCGATCCGCGAGTGCAGGCTGTGCTGACCACTCGATCCGAGGCAAACGGGCACTCATTGCAGCCGCATCTCACGGCCACGCTGACCGAAATGACCTCGAATCCGACGCGTGTGGTTCGGGTCGCTCGCCTGACGGCAACCACAGAAACGTTGCCGTCAGCGCGTTCCGTCGCGCACTTCTGAAACGGATGCTGTTCCCGTGGCCTCAGCGGTGGAGAGGTCGAGCCCGAGGTCGACGAGCACGATGGGTCCGGAGTGCTGAGCGCCAGCATCCGAGGTCAGGCCGGCTTTGACCGCGCCGAAGGTGACGGTCGTCGCTGCGGTGAGCACGACGCCGTCGTTTTCACCGCTGTCGGGGTCGATTCCGCTGGGCAGATCGACGGCGACGACCAGCGCGGATGCCCGCTGAAGCCGCTCCACGACGTCGCGGGCGGTCGCGCGCAGTGCCCCACGGGCACCGATGCCGAGGATGCCGTCAACGATCACTTCGTAGGCATCCGGGTCGAAGGCGCCGAGGGCGATGGCCCTTGCCCCGGCACGAGTCGCCGCGGCGAGGGCCTCGTCGTGCACCCGGTCAGCGGTGCACAAGATGTCGACGTCCACGCCCTGCCCAGCGAGGACCGCGGCGGCGAACAGCGCATCACCGCCGTTGTCTCCGGCGCCGGCGAGCACCAGCATCCGCCGCGGATGCCCCTCGGCGATCACCGCGGCGAGCGCGGCTGCGGCCCGGCGCATCAGCGGCACTCCTGCAGCCAGCAGGGGCGCTTCGGCGGCCCGCACCTGCGCGGCGGTGTATGTGGGAACGGTGGCGGTCATGTGAGTCAGGGTAGCCACTCACGACGGCCGCGGGCAGCCCCGCCGCAACCGGCCACGAGCCGTTTTCCGCGCACTGCTATGGTGACCTGATCTGCCGATGAGGGAGGATGCCACGTGCTCGACGTGTCGGTGCTGGGCACCGTGAGGGCCAGCAGCAACGGGCGCGAGCACCGGCTCGGGGGCGCCCGACAGCGTGGCCTGCTCGCCCGCCTCGTCGTCTCGCAGGGGCGCACGGTGACGGCCGATCGGCTGATCGATGAACTGTGGGGCGATCAGGCTCCGCGCGATCCGGGGCACGCACTGCAGGCGCACGTGTCGCGACTGCGTTCGGCGATTCCGGTGCCGATCGTCTTCTCGCACGGCGGGTACCGCATCGACCCTGCCGGGGTGCGGACGGATGCTGCGCGCTTCGAGGATCTGGTGAGGCAGGGCGACTCCTCGATCGCCGATGGCGATCTGTCGCGCGCTGCGGATCTGATCGCCGGCGGGCTGGGGCTCTGGCAAGGAGAGGCCTACTCGGGCCTGTGGGATCTGACGGCGCTGCGGGCCGAGTCGGTGCGGCTTGAGAAGGTGCGATCGGCAGCGTTGGCCGACCGCATCGATCTTGACCTCGCCCTGGGGCGCAGCGCGGCGGTCACGTCAGAGCTGCACGCTCTTGTCGAGCAGGACCCGCTCTCAGAGCGCCACTGGGGCCAGTTGATCTCGGCGCTGTACTGCGACGGGCGCGCCAAAGAGGCGCTTGAGGTCTTTCAGCGGGCGCGGTCGATGTTCGCCGATCTGCTCGGCGCCGAACCGAGCACCGAGCTCAGCCGTCTGCATCTGGCGATCCTGCGCGAGCAGCCACCCGAGAGCTTGTTGCGCCTGTCGATGATGAATGACGCCGGCGGCAACCGGAACCCACCGGCGCCGGACACTTCGGTGCGCCACCTGACCTCGAACGAGCCGCACCTGCTCGCCGCGGCATTGCGCGAGGGGCATGCGACGCTGCTGACGGGCCCGTCCGGCATCGGCAAGACGCACCTGCTGCGCGCGATCCGTAGCCGGTACGCCAACGTGCGCGATGCCATCACCCTGCTGACGGCGACGCCGCTGAGCCGGTCGGTTCCGCTCGGTGTCTTCGCGGCGGTCGTGCCCGAGCAGACGCTGACCCCGACCGCGCTGGTCGACCACTTCACGCGTCACCGCACGACGGCGGCGCTACTGATCGACAACGTCGAACAGCTGGACGAGGCATCGCTGTTCGTGATCGGCCAACTCATCCGCAATGCGTCGGTGCCGGTCGTGCTCACCGCGACCGACCTCACCGCCGTGCCCGCTGAGATCGAGGCGCTCTACGACAGCGGCGAGCTCGCCGAGATCGGCGTCGTGCCCCTCTCGGATTCGGATGCCGACGAGCTCGTGCTGCACACGATCGGCGGCACGCTGACCCCGTCGGCGCGCCAGCAGATCGTTCCGCTGTCGGGCGGCAACCCGCTGCATCTGCGCGAGATTCTCACCGCGTCGGCCGAGCAAGAGCGCCTGCTGCGCACACCGCACGGGTGGGATCTGCAGGCGGCACCGGCATCGAGCGCGCGGCTCACACAGCTCGTCGGCGAACGCTTCACCGGGCTGGACGATGCGCTCATCGACGCGGCGACGATGGTCGGTATCGCCGGCGAGTACCCCGCCGGCGCGCTCACCACGGCAGAGCGTCGGATGCTGGCACGCGCCGATGTGGTGGGATACTCGGCGCCCGGGTGGCTGGTGCTGTCGCATCCGCTCGACCTCGTCTATCTGCGCGGGCGGTGCTCGGACGCCCTGTGGCGTGATCTGTCACTCGATGTGCTCACCGTGCTGCGCAGCGATGCGGCCCGGACGTCGCCGGCGGCGCGCCGTCGGGCGCACATCCTCGCGCTCGAGCTGGGCGAACAGATCGAGGTGCCGGCCACCGTCGAGCTCGCCGCGCACGCCCTGGCGGCGTTCGATGAACGGCTCGCGTTGCGGGCCGCCACGGCGGTCATCGAGCTCGACCCCGATAACGCGACGGCGCACCGGCTGGCCGGCTCGGCGGCATCCGTTCTCGGTGACCCCGACGGCGCTGCGACTCACTTCGAGAACGCGGCGGCGGCAGCGAGCACTCCGCGCGAGGGGGCGGCGGCCGCGCTGGCTCACGCCCGTCATCTGGGCCTGCGCCACTACGACGCGGGTGCCGCGCTCGACGTCATCGAGCGCGCGCTGCGCACCATCGATGACCCCGTCGAGGCCGCCCACCTGCAGCGCGATGCCCTGCGCTGGTCGACGGTCGCGGGGCATACCCGGGCGATCGCGGATGCCCCGGGCGACACCCGTGACGCAGTGGCGGTGGTCAGCCTCATCACTACGGCGCTGTCGGGCACGGTCACCGGTCCGCACGAGGGTGCCGTACGCACGTTGCGGCGCTTGCGCGGTGCCCCCGCCGAGGTCATCGCGGCCGTGCCGTCGGGCGCCGAGCTGATCGAACTGGCCGAGATCATGGCACTGTCGAACTCGGGCGATGTGCGGACCGCGCGGCGGCGTCTGCTGGCGGCGATCAACGAGGCGCACACGGATCGTCCTGCCGCGCTCGGCGCGTGGGAGTACGCCCTGGCGTTCACGGATCTGCTGTCGGGCGATGTCGCGCATGCGCACGAGGTCGCCGTTTCGGCCGTCTCCCATCTGCGTTGGCGTGACATCAGCGGGCTGCTGCCGGCGGCGCTCACCCTGGTCGACACCACCGCGCGCGTGATCGGGCAGCCCCTCGACACCGCCGGGATCGAGGACATCCCGCCCACGGCCGAGGGCGATCCGAAGGTGGCGATGCTGCGGGCCTGGTCGGCGGCGTGGGAGGCGAAGTGCGACGGCCGGCGTAGCGACGCCGCACGCTTGCTCCTCGACGCCGCCCAGGGGATGCTGGCGGCACAGCACACCTTCTTCGCGGGAATCCTCGCGCACTGTGCTATTCGGGCTGGGGCCGTTCGGGCAGAGGCAGTGCTGGTGACCGACGCCGTTCGGGTGCTGGAAGAGGCGCACGCGATCGGCGGCGGCGGGCTGCTGGCTTTGCTGTTGCGGCACGCCGTGGCGGTAGCATCCGATGATCTTGTGGCGCTCGGAACGATCGCCACCGAAGCCGACGCGCTCGGTCTCGCATCGACCGCGGCAGACACGCGGGCGATGCTGGCGCGCGGCCGTGCGCCGGCAGAGCCGGGCACGGCCGCACTGTGGGCCGTCGACGCGACGGAGGCTACTCCCCCGGAATGACGGTGTAGCCGACCGTCGCCTCTTCACCCTCGGACGGCGCGATGATCGACACGTTGACGGTCAGCGAGTCTCCCTTGCGGAAGTTGAAGCCGACCATCTCGCCCATGTCAGCCGTGCCCTGCTGCTCCCAGCCGGCGAAGTCGGACTTCACTTGGGCGACCAGTTCGTCCTTGCTGCGCGGGTCGGTGACGACGACGACCATGCCCTCATCCATGGTCATCGATTGGATGATGTTCTCTGACACGAGCGGAACCTCGGCGGGGAAGTTCTCTGGCAGGCTTCCGAAGTCGACGGATGCCTCACCGCCGCTCATGCCCTCGATGAGATCCTCGGCGACCTGTTCGGCGCCGCCCTGCGCCGCTTGGTCGACGAGCGCGTCGATCGGGTTGCCGAAGCACCCGGTCAGCGTCGCTGCGATCCCCATCGCAAGCGCGCCGGTCATGAGTCGAACCCGCATGGATCTTGCCATCATCTTCTCCCAGTCATCCCCGGTGGCGTCCGGTTGTTCGATCTCAGCATCCGGCGCTCACAGACCGCTCACATCGTTGTGCCTGGCCCATCGTCGCCCACGTTGTGAGTCGTCTGTGAGCGGCCGATGGTTGGGTGTCGACATGACGCACATCTGTCTGCGGGTGATGCGCATTCTGAGAGGGGAAGCAGATGGATACCTATACGGGAATTCTCGCGGCGTACCTGGCCGCGATGGTCGGAATGGTTGTCGTCGGCGTGATTGTCTACGTGGTCACGGCTTTCTTCATGGCGAAGGTGTTCGCCAAGGCGGGCGTGCAGGGCACGTGGCGGGCGTGGGTGCCCGTCTACAACTTCATGGTCTTCTTCAAGCTCGGTGACCTCAGCCCGTGGCTGGTGCTGTACTGCTTCGCCGGGGCCGTGGTGCTG
Organism: Microbacterium esteraromaticum; assembly: GCF_028747645.1. Taxonomy (NCBI): domain Bacteria; kingdom Bacillati; phylum Actinomycetota; class Actinomycetes; order Micrococcales; family Microbacteriaceae; genus Microbacterium; species Microbacterium esteraromaticum. Next base: position 164,980 of record NZ_CP118100.1, on the reverse strand, counting down.
AGTTGGGTGGGCATCGGGTTCATCTTCTCGCTGGCGTTGTTCGTCGGCGGCGGTGTGGCCGCGTACCGCGTCGGGCTCAAGACGGGCAAGGAGCCGGCGCTGGTCGCGCTCTGGTTGATTCCGACGGCGTGGTTCGGCGTCATCGGGCTGAGCAAGTCGACGTGGAACACCGCCGTGGCTCCGGCACAGTGGGCGGGCAACGGCTTTCTCGCCGACCGCACGGAGTGGCCGGGGGTTCCGGCACAGGCATCGGCTGTTGATGGGACGGCGCAGCCGGAGCGTCCTGCGGGAGCCGGTGCCTGAGTCGTTGCGCCGTTGACGGGGTGCCGTGCGTCAGGTGAACGCCACCGCGCGCACCGGTGCCCCGTCACCCTGCAGGTTCAGCGGGAAGAAACCTACCTGCACGCGCGCCGGCAGGTCGGTCAGGCCGCGGATGTTCTCGACGATGAGGCCGTCACCGCCGAGCACGATCTCGTGCACGGGGAACGAGGCGGTGGGGGCGCCGGTTGCGTCGGGGCTGAGTGTGTCGACGGCGAGCAGGCGCATGCCGCGCCGCCACAGTTCCGCGGCGGTCGCCGCGTCGAGAAGCGGATGCTGCAGAGCCGCCTGCTGGCCGAAGTAGCGCGCCCACCCGGTGTCGATGATCACGATCGCCGGCACGACGTCGGGGATGCCACCGGGCACGACGAGGTTGTCCCACCTGGATCGTGTCATCACGGGCGGTTTTCGCGGGTTGAGGCCTGTTGAGCCTTGATTTTCCGGGGTTCTTGGTGCGTGGACTGCGCACTAAATGGGCTCTTCAGAGTGGACTCACCCACCCCCACCTCAAATAGGAAGAGCCGCATATCTCCATCCTCGTTTCCAAGGTCAGGAGTCTCCAACAAACTCAGGGCGCTTCAAACTGACCCCCGCCGAGTTCGAGACCATAATGATGGAAGCCGTCACCCTGGCGGCATAACCCCGGACTCAATCAAAGCCTCAGCAGACCCAAGCGTCGTTCCGGATGGCGAAAACCGATCTGCGCGCTCGGCCGATGTTCCACCACGAGCGCGACTCCATCACCGCACACCTCACGATCGTGTTCTGCGACCTCGCCATCGCCCGCCACCTCCAAGAACGCACCGGGCTCGGCATCAAACGGATCGTCCGCGCACTGCGCCCACTCCGTGACGTGACCATCATCGTCCAGGGCCACCCGATCACCGCGACCACCCCACCCGAAGGCGACGCCGCCACCATCCTGAACGCACTCAAGTCAGGGCACTAAAACGGCACGAGTCAGGTCAGAGGAAGAGCGCCTCGCCTGCGGTAACCTGACGGTAGCTCCGCCGCCCTGAACATTCGCAGGTACTGCTCGACGCACACCGAAGGGAACCGCATGCCTCGACTGGTCATCTATACAATGGGACTGCTGGTTTCGACCGTCGTGATGACCATATCGAACGTCAACAGTATCCCGTTTGTAATATCAAGTGGCCTACTCATAGGTTTCGCGATTCCATTATTGGACGCCATTATCGCTAACCACCGCCATCTGCGCATCGCTTGGTACGGTCTACGAACTTGGCGACACCGTGTCCGAGTCTCTGTCTCCTACCTGTATCGCATTCGTGTTGACAATGAGTACTTACTGGTCAAGGGAAATAGATTCGAGCAATACCAGCCGGTAGGAGGCGTGTATAAATACCACCCTTCTTCCGCCGAAACGCGAAATGCACTCAGACTCCTAGATGACGACCTGCTGGTTCCCGACGACGTGAGCGAGGGTGACCTTAGAGTCCGCGTCCCAGGGCGCAAATTGGTCGCATTCGTACGCTGGTTCGAGAACGGTAGCGGAAGAGAGACTGATGGCTGGCGAGAGTTTTATGAGGAGACTATTGCAACCGAGATCCTACCAGGAGATCATTTCCGACATATTAAGTACGACCATCTTGAACGCATCTATCAGCCGCTGCGGTTCAGCCCATGGGCAGACAGCCGGAAGTCAAGCGGTGGATGCATCATGCGGTTAGGAGGAACTCGTTGAACGCTTGGGCGGGTGTTCTCAGCTCAAGGGTGGGGCGGGGTCTGGCGTTGAGTTTGTCGGCGACGTGGCGCAGGTCCTCGGCGGTCCAGGCGGATAGGTCGCTGCCCTTGGCGAACCAGTGCCGCAGGAGCCGGTTGGTGTTCTCGTTCGTGCCGCGCTGCCAGGGTGAGTGTGGGTCGCAGAAGTAGACGGGGGCTTGCAGATCGAGTTGAATGTCGACGTAGTCAGCCAGTTCGGTTCCTCGGTCCCAGGTGATCGATCGGCGCAGGTGGTCGGGGAGCTTGCTCATCTCGCGGATCATCGCCCCGGCGACTTCGGTTGCCGTGTGGCAGTTGGGCAGGTGCAGCAGGATCGTGAACCGGGTGGTCCGCTCCACCAGTGTCCCGATCGCTGACCGGTTCCCTGCGCCGAGGATCAGGTCCCCCTCCCAATGCCCAGGGACCGCACGGTCCTCGACCTCAGCAGGGCGTTGGCTGATCTTCAACGCGTCTTTGAACGGGCTCGGTGAACGCCTGCTCGCCCCTTCCCGGGACTTGCGGGCCGTGCGCCCGGTGGACAGCTGACGGGCCAGATCCTGGCGTAACTGGCCGCGCCCTTGGACATACAGGGCCTGATAGATCGTCTCGTGGCTCACCCGCCAAGTCTTGTCGTCCGGATGGTCGATTTCGAGGACCGTCGCGATCAGCTTCGGACTCCACCCATCGTCCATCCAGTCGGTGATCTGCGCGGCGAGGGATGGGTTCGTGTTGAGTTTGAACTCCTTCGGCCGTCGCCGGCCACGCTGCGCGGACAGCTCCGCGACCGCCGCGCAATACTGACCATCCACACCCCGGTGCCGAGCGAGTTCACGAGAGATCACCGACTGATCCCGGCCAATCCGCCAACCGATCTCGCGCTGAGACAGGCCCGCTCGCACGCCGGACTGGATCTCGATTCGCTCCTCCAACGTCAACCCCCGACCTGGCACCGAGTCCGGGCGTAGAGGGTCGGAAACAGGCTTCTGGCGACGAAACACTGGCATACCGACACTGTCCCGCCACCACATCCCGATCGTCTTGTCTGACACGCCAACGACCTGCGCAGCGCGCCCGAAAGAGAGCCCCTGACACACCGCCAACAGCGCCGCATCCCTGACCGCAACCGAATACGTCATCAACGACCTCCACATCAACCGATGCATCGACCATATGAATCCGCCCAGTCAGGAACTGCTAATCTCCGACATTCTGGATCTTCTACCCACTCCAGACCAGTTAGCGGCATTGCGCGAGCTCAAGGGCAAGGATGATGTGCGATTCATTTGGGCTTCAGAGAGCCAGATCCGACGACTGGGTGCCACCGAGGGTGCAGCGAGTCAGACCATTAAGATTGCGGAGACAGCACGCTGGACAATCGACGCATCGGGTTGAACCCTGGCACCGACAAAAACACCCTTAAGCAATACGAGTGTGCGGACCAGTTGCCGTAGCTCCGTGTGCACGCGACATCTTCCCACCAGCCTAGGACTCAGCCGGTGCCTCGTTCATGCCCACTCAGCCAGAAGACTTTCCGTTCTGTGGTCACGCAGGCGGTCCTCATTCGAAGTAAGCCGCGCCAGCCATCCCTGCACCTGCTTGGCCTGGAGCGCGCGAAGCTTGCCCGCGCGGTCGAGTAGTTGAAGCGATCGAGGTCGAACCAGGTCTCGCAGCGGGGCAAGCACGGCGACTGGAGTGAGCTGGCTACGAACGACGTTGACGGTTCGTGGGTCAGCAGCGTCGAACCGTCGAAAGAAGTCGGCTGCGATCGCTTCGTCAGGTCCGTATCGGGCCGGCGGGACTACCCTAGAGAGTTCGAGACTAGGGTCAACAGCGGCGGCCTGGACTAAGACCGTCGGCATGCTGTGCGCGCACCACTTGAGAGCATTATCAACAATCTGGCCCCGTTGCTGCTTGTTTGAATACTTGATGGCACTAACGAACCATGCCGAAGCAATGTTCGGGTCTCCGCCTGCCATTCTTGCATGCGATGCGAATCTCGACGCAGAGAACTCGGCGATCTCACTCCAGAGCGCGGGGTCGCTTGAGACCGGAGCCGTAGCCACCGATTCGGCGAACATGACCTCGACATCCGCATAAAGACCGAAGAATCCGTCGACGGACTCTCCAACCGCGGCAATACCAGCTCGCGTGAGCGGCCAAGATCGGAAATATTCGAAGTAGGTTGCGGCGCCCGATGGATCGGCGGCAAGATCGCCCGCCCATTCAGGCCCCCAGTCAAGAAGACCCAGCCGTCGGTGCAGAGTATAGAGGCGCCTTGTCACGCGAGACCAGCGATCAGGTCGTGGGGCGATCAGCCTGTGTGCAGTTGACAGAGTCTTAAGTTCCTGCGTGATCGCTGGAGGAACCGTCTCGACACGCTTTCCCCGTTTAAACAACGGCTCAATACGCTGATCGAAATCCGACAGCGCGGCATTGCTCGAGATCATGTAGGCATCGACGAATTCCGCCTTATCAAGGATTCGCGTCTTTGAGCCGTTTGGGTAAAGCCCAATCGTCTCGAGAGAGTTCTGAAACGTTGAGAGAATTCGATGCGCTTCCTCAATCGATGAAACACCCCAAATCACGTCATCCATGAAACGCGAGTATCGACCATCTGCCCCCAGCTGTGCGAACGCCTCATCAACGGGTTTGAGAAGCGCCTGGGCAATAACTCGCGAAGAGTTCTGCGCTTCTTGCGGCAGGCCGAGAAACGAATCATCAGCATAGGCAACGCGGGGGTGCACGGCACCAATGAGCTGACAGCACAGTCGAACAAGCGTTCTATCAAGGCTCGTGTTGTTTGCCAGGTGCTCACGGACCACCTCCAGCCTCACAGAAGGAAAGAAGTTTGAGATGTCCGACTGAACGACGTAGTGAATGTCTTCACGATCGAGCAAGTTCGGCAGCATGCCTTCGTGACGCATCCATCGTTCGAACCAATCGATACTCGCGGCGTCATCATCCGCAGAGTCCGACGCTTTGTCGACACGCTGGAACGCAACCCATGAAGGAACCCCCCGCAGGAGCTCGCTCTCTGCGAGCTTTACAAGGGCCCGGTAGACCAAGGCATCGCGTGGATGCAAGACGCACACTGGCCTGGACACGCCCAGCTTCTTGGCGGACCGAAGGATGACACCGCGGCGCGGCGCGTAGACACCCGACTTCAGGTCCCTCGACAGCTGGCCAATGAAATCATCGATGTTTCTCGCAACCACGGCCCCCTGTAGAGGGTCGACAACAAAGTTTTTGGAACTGAACTTTTGGTCCGAGAGGTGCTTGCTGATCTCGCGTGTCCAGATCCGACGCAGGTATTTCGGGTCGGCGAGATCGTCGAGCCCTTTCCATGAACGGCGATCCTCGGCGTTCGCTCTCGAAGAGCGCTCTTCGCTTTCGCCTTGGACCGTGGTTGAGGCGCTAGTGGGCGTCATGGCACTTCCGTTTGGTTTTCGTCCCGGATATAGGTAACTCCAAACGCCCGTACCTGGCGGAACTCTTGGCGGCTGGTACCGAGGTCGAACCATCCCCCATCGGACTTCTGAAAGATATCGAGACCCCGCCCGAGGTTGATGCGCCAACCTGTGTCGGTGCGGATCCAGCGGTCGTTAGGTTTGCCCCCTCCGTAGGGCTGGACTCGGCCATCAGGGAGACCTCACCCACGGTAAGGGTTGCTAGGCGCTGGAGCGTTTCCCGCACCAGTCTCACGTTCGTGGAAGTCGTCCGAGCTTGCAGGACGTTCTGTTCAACAAGCACACGGCGCACAGCGGTAGGGTCACCCAACTCCAGTATTAGCGGCACGACCAGCCCCGCCTCCCGAAGAAGCAACCCTCCGCTCGTGAATGAGAGCGCATAGCGCGTCATCCTGAACCTCCATGAACGCCCCGACCGAGTGTGGCAAGCCGAGCAGATTATCGCGTCCCCACGACATCCCGAGGCGCACTACCAACCGCAGGATATCGAACTCGACGATCTCCTGGCGGCACACGCAGTCGGGCGCCGAGGTGGCGAGCTTCACGATCGCGAGCACCCCGCGCACCTTCGACCGGCAGGCGAACGAGTGGAAGGACGGCGACGCGCTGTTCCTGCGCTGCACCGCCTGGCGCGAGCTCGCCACGAACATCACCGGCTCCCTCACGAAGGGCAGCCGCGTCATCGCCACCGGACGCCTGCAGCAGCGCAGCTACCAGGACCGCGACGGCAACAACCGCATCAGCCTCGAGCTGATCATCGACGAGATCGGCCCGTCGCTGCGCTACGCGACCGCGCAGGTCACGCGCGCCGAGCGGTCCGGCGGGCGGCCTGCGGGTCCTGTTGCGGCACCCGCGGCGGTCGGCGCATCGACGGACTCGTGGGCGGCGGCATCCGACGTGCCGTTCTGAGCGATCGGATGCTGTGCCTCGAGGGTTCGCGGCACAGCATCCGCCTCCGTCGCAGCGTGGTCGTGTGTGGCGGTACAAGCCGGTGAGCCTCGATAACCACGGCGAATCCCACCGCCCCGAGCGCTCCCCACCGCCTAGCCTGAGCGCAACCACTGTCACGCCCGAAGGAGCGCCATGACCACCCGCGAAGTGAAGATGATCGTCCTGTCGACCGAGAACCTCGACGAATCACTCGCGTTCTACACCGAGACGCTCGGATTCCCGCTGAAGTTCCGCGACGGCGACCACTTCGCCGCCGTCGACGGCGGCAACATCACCATCGCCCTCGCCACCGCGCTCGACCACCCGATCCCGGGGCAGGTCGTCGTCGGCATCAAGACGGACGACGTGGATGCTGATGCCGCAGCGACCGACGCCGCCGGCGGCGGCATCGCCAAGGCCGCCTACGACGACGCCCACGAGCGCCGCGCGGTCGCGTACGACAGCCAGGGCAACGGCATCGTCTTCTACTCGCCGCTCACGCGCTGAGCGACAGACGCGCCCAATCGCCCCACCGGGCAGGTCGCCTCAGCTGATCCGCCCGGTGCCGCCGGCATCCCCTTCACCACGTCCGAGTTCGCGGCGCGAGCTCGCCGATGCGATGCCCTGGAGCTCCTTCTCGTCACCGCGCCGCCGCACGGCTTTGCGGTAGGCGGTGCGGATCTCGGTCGCGACGAGCTCGGTGAGGTAGGCCCAAGGATCCTCGGTCACCATCAGCCAGGTGTGCTGCGGATCCCACGAGGAGTCCTTGGCGACCTCAAGGGTCACTGCGGCGACACCCTTCAGATCGACGACAGCACCGACCTCGGCGAGCACGCGCCGCTGCACCGCGGGGGCTACGCGCAGCATCGCCTGACGGTGGAACCCGTCGTTGTCGATCTCGTCCTCTCCGATGCTGAAGATGCTGCGATCACGGCAGGCGGTGAGGAAGCGGCGGAGCTCGTCGTTGCTCCAGAGCGATTCGGGCATGGTCGGTCCTGTCCTTTCGAAGGCGAATGAGACAAGAACGGGCCGACGTCGCGGCCTCAGCTACAGCTGTGCGTGCTCTTGTCTCGGTAGCCCCGGACGGATGCCGGCCACATTGAGCGCGCCACGATCGGCGCCGAGAAGGGCGCGGACGCGGATGCGGGTCACTGACACAAGATCTGAACGTATCCCCGCACATTCAGACATGTCAACAGCCCGCCGAGTGTCCCACCCCGGTGCGACACTTCTTGCATGAAGCTCTCTGAGCTCACCGAGACCACCGACGTCGTCGCGGCGACCTCCTCGCGGCTGGCGAAGATCGGCGCGCTCGCGCAGCTGCTCGAACGCGCCGAACCCGACGAGCTCCCGGCGCTCGTCGGCCTGCTGCTCGCCTCACCCCGGCAAGGACGCCTCGGAGTCGGGTGGCGCGGGCTCTCGACCCTCGACGTCATCCACGCCGACGAGTCGACGCTCACCATCGCCGACGTCGACACCTCCCTCGATGCCCTGGCCGCAGCATCCGGCGCCGGATCCAATGCCCAGCGCGCCGCACTGCTCGAAGATCTCGCCTCGCGCGCCACCGCTGCCGAGTGGGACTTCGTCGCCCGGGCGATGCTCGGCGAGCTGCGCACGGGCGCGCTCGGCGGCGTGCTGACCGACGCGATCGCGCGGGCATCCGGTCGTCCCGTCGCCGACGTGCGCCGCGCCGCCATGCTCACCGGCGACCTCGGCGAGACCGCGGTGCTCGCGCTGACCGGAACCGCCGACGACCTCAGCGCCGTCGGCCTGCGCGTCGGCCGCCCCGTGCTGCCCATGCTCGCCGCGACGGCAGCATCCGCCACCGCCGCCCTCGAGATCACCGGCCGCGCCTCGGTCGAGTACAAGCTCGACGGCGCGCGCATCCAGGTGCACCGGCACGGCGACGACGTCGCCGTCTACACCCGCAGTCTCGCCGACATCACCCACCGGGTACCCGAGATCGTCGACATCGTGCGCGCCCTGCCCGCCCGCGACCTGATCCTCGACGGCGAGACGCTCTCGCTCGACGAAGACGGCGGGCCGCGCCCGTTCCAGCAGACCATGTCGCGATTCGGCGCCGACGTCGCGCGCGACCTCGTGCTGCGCCCCTGGTTCTTCGACCTGCTGCACGTCGACGGCCGCGACCTGCTCGACGAACCGCTCTCGACCCGGCTCACCGAACTCGACCGCATCGCCGGCGAATGGCGGATGCCCGGCATCGTCACCGCAGAGTCGGATGCTGCCGAGCAGCTCTCTCGCGAAGCCCTCGCCGCGGGGCACGAGGGCGTGCTCGTCAAGGCGATCGACTCCCCCTACGCCGCCGGGCGCCGCGGCAAGTCGTGGGTGAAGGTCAAGCCCGTGCTCACCTTCGACCTGGTCGTGCTCGCCGCGGAGTGGGGTTCGGGGCGTCGGCGCGGGTGGCTGTCGAACCTGCACCTCGGCGCACTCGACCCCACCGGCGAGTTCGGCGAGCCCGGCGGCTTCGTCATGGTCGGCAAGACCTTCAAGGGCCTCACCGACGAGCTGCTGCACTGGCAGACCGAGACCTTTCCGCAGTACGAGTCGGCGCACAGTGCCCACGCCGTGCACCTGCGGCCCGCGCTCGTCGTCGAGATCGCCATCGACGGCGTGCAGCAGTCACCCCGATATCCCGGCGGCCTCGCCCTGCGATTCGCCCGGGTGAAGGGGTACCGGCCCGACAAGACACCCGCCGACGCCGACACGATCCAGACGCTGCGCGGACTGCTGCGGGGGTGAGCGCGGATCCGAGAAGTACACCCCTGCCAGCCTGCCTCGCATGCCGACACCCGAGACTCTCGCCGCCCTGCGCACCTTCGTCGATGAGCGCGACTGGGACCAGTTCCACTCGCCCGAGAACCTCGCCAAGTCGATCTCGATCGAAGCGGCCGAACTGCTCGAGCTCGCCAAGGGCCGCGTGACGAAGTACACCAAACTCGGCGGCTGACGCCGCGCGCCCGCCGAACCCGCCTACGCCTCGGCGACGATCGACGGTCCGCTCGGCGCGGCGGCCTCGGAAGCCGCGCCGCCGTGACCACCGCCGTGCGACACCGAAGACAGATTCAGCACGATGACACCGGCGATCACCAGTCCCAGCCCGACGAACTTCGGCCAGCTGGCGTTCTCGCCGAGAAACAGCATCCCGATGATCGCGATCGCCGCCGTGCCCACGGCCGACCAGATCGCGTAGGCGGTACCGATCTCGAGCCCCTTGACCGCCTGCGCGAGCATCGTGAACGACGCGCCGTATCCGAGCAGCACGAGCACCGTCGGCACGGGCCTGGTGAAGCCCTGCGTCGTGCCGATGAACGACGTCGCCGCGATCTCGAAGCAGATGGCGACCGCCAGGAACATCCAAGACATGAGTGCGCTTCCCGTCATGAAGAGAGTGGGGGGATGCCCGGGGGCAGCGCACCGCGGCGCGCAGGTTCAGCGTAATGAACGCCCACATGTTCAGTGCGCGGCGATCCCCCGCTTGACCATCCGCACGGTCTCGTCGATGCGCACCTCGGTCAGCGGCTGACCCAGCAGCGCCGCATAGCTCGTCAGCGCGATGAGCTGATCGGCGACGACGACGGCATTCACGTCGGCGCGCACTTCACAGGCATCCACCGCCACTGCCAGCCGCGTGTCGACCCACTCGCGGATCGGCGCCGCCAACGGCGGCGAGATACCCACCGACGCCGAAGACACCGGCTGGACCGAACGCATCACCCCCGCCCGCTTCGCCGGCAAGACCGTGATCGTCACCGGCGCAGCATCCGGAATCGGCCGGGCCACCGCCGCGCGCATCGCGCGCGAAGGCGGACGCGTGATCGCCTCAGACATCGCCGCCGACAAGCTCGACGCCCTCAAGAACGAACTGTCGGATGCTGACATCACCGTCATCGCCGGAGACCTCACCACCCAGCCCGCGATCGACGCCGTCGTCGCCGCAGCGGGCGACCGCATCGACGGCCTCGCGAACGTCGCCGGCATCAACGACGACTTCTCTCCAGCAGGCGAGACATCGGATGCCACCTGGGACCGCGTCATCGCGATCAACCTCACCGCTCCGTTCAAGCTCATGCGCGCCGTGCTGCCGCTCATGGAGCAGGCCGGCCGCGGGGCGATCCTCAACGTCTCCAGCGAAGCGGGACTGCGCGGCAACGCCTCGGGCAACGCCTACACCGCCAGCAAGCACGGCATCATCGGCGTCACCCGCTCAGCCGCCGTGATGTACGGGCCGAAGGGCATCCGCGTGAACTCGGTCGCACCCGGCGGCGCCGCCACGGGCATCCCGATGCCACCTCACATGTCCGAGTACGGGTCGGCGCGCCTCGCGCCGTTCCAGCAGGCGATCCCCTCGGTCGCGACCGCCGAACAGCTCGCCGCGTCGATCACCTTCCTGCTCAGCGACGACGCCGTCAACATCAACGGCGCCGTGCTGACCTCGGACGGCGGGTGGTCGGTGCAGTAAGCCCGCAACGGCAGCGCCCGCGGCGAGCGATCACTTCTCGCTTTCGGCCGCGTCTCGCAACATTCTCTGAACGTCTTCCACTCCCGGGAACCCTCCCGGCGTCCGCAGGGAAGTGTCGCCTGCTGACCCCGCCGGGTCAAGCAGTCGGCGCATTCCCACGCGCATGAGCGAGTCGTCCATATCGCTGATGCCACTCAACGCCACCACCGAGATGCCCTGGTTGAGAGCGACCATCAGGCGCGCGACATCACCTGTCGAGAGCATCTCGCCTTCGGCGCGTTGCTCCTCTGCGATGCGCTGATAGGCGTCGACCATGAGCTGATTGCGCGCGCGCAGTGCGGTGACGAGCTTCTCGTCACGCGCAGCGGACGCGATGAACTCCAGTGTGGCAAGAGCGAAGCCGCGAACCAGTGCCGATAGCTCCATCTCTGACGGCTCGTCAGCAGCATCCTCCCCCTGGCTGTGGTTGTCGAGTGGATCCCACCCATCACCTCGCACCATCGCGAGGTTGTTATCCATGACCGCGAGAAACAGATCGGCTTTGCCGTCAAAGTTCGAGTAGATCGCCCCCTTCGAGAACCCGGCGTCGTTGGCGATGCCTTCGAGGCTCGCTGCGTGATATCCGTCCCGCGCAAAGGCTGCGAGCGCCGCAAAGACCAGGGCGTTGCGGGTCTCCTGCTGACGTTGCGCATGAGCGCGCCGGGAGCCGGAATCTGCCATCCCCCGATCCTACTTCTTGACCCCCTCCGCAAATCTAGATACTGTCGGTATCTCAGATACCAACGGTATGCGAAAGGGGGCGGTTGCTGTGAGCGCCGTTCTGGAGGTGAGCGACCTCACCCGCACGTTCGGGAAAGTGGTCGCGAACGAGGACATTCATCTGCGCGTGCAACCCGGCGAAGTGGTCGGATTGCTCGGACACAACGGGGCAGGAAAGACGACACTCGTCTCGCAGCTTGTCGGGCTCCTGCGCCCCGACCATGGAGCCATCCGCGTAGCAGGCATCGACGCGATCAAGGATCCTGCGGCAGCGCGACGCGCCGTGGCGCTCCAACCGCAGGCGCAAGCGCCACTGGATGGACTCACCCCGAAAGAGGCGATCGAGATCGCCGCGCGCCTGCGCGGGCTATCGACCTCCGACGCCCGCGCGGCCGCGCTCCGGCTTGCCGACGACCTCGACATCGGCGAGTGGTTCACCCGGCGCGCAGTACCAGAGGGTGGGTTGTCCGGCGGGGCGCGTCGCCTCACGGCATTCGCCATGGCAGCAGTCGCCCCCGTTCCCCTCGTCGTCCTGGACGAACCGACGAACGACGTCGATGCCTCACGTCGCAGGCTCCTCTGGCAGACCGTACGCCGACTCGGCGACCAAGGCGCCGGCGTGCTTCTGGTCACGCACAACGTCCTCGAAGCCGAACGGGTCGTCGACTCGCTCGTGCTCCTCGACCGGGGGCGCGTCGTCGCCACGGGCACGCCCCGCGAGCTACGCGGCACCAGTGACAATGACCTCCATGTCGAGCTCTTCCGCACCGACGCCTTTGCGACAGAACCGATCTCCCCGCCGCTTCCGGTCGTACGCCAGGTGACCGCAGGAAGACGCACAATTCTCACCATCGCCGCCACTCACGCAGCTACCGCCGTCGCCTGGGCCGCGTCACTCCGCGACCGGGGAGAGGTCGAGAGCTACGCGATCACCCCGACGACTCTCGAAGACACGTACCTCTCCATCACCTCCGCAGGCGACGAACTCGCTGAAGCCACGAAAGAAGGCGTCTGATGGCCACGACCACCTCACCAACGGCCCAAACCGCCGCCCCTCTTCCTCACCCGGGGCTGGGCGTGACATTTCGCACTCTCCTGCGCTGGACGCTCACCCAGTCCGGCCCGATGCTGCCCTTCGTCATCGTCGTGCAGGTAGCGCTGGCCGCAGGGATCATCGTCGGCTTCGGCCTGCTGATCCCTGGTATCGACACCGCCTCAGCCCAGTTCATCTCTACCGGGGCACCGACAGTGCTGCTGATGATTGTCGGGCTCGCCATAGTCTCGGCGGGCGTCGCCCAATCCCGCACCACGGGCACCTTCACCTACCTTCGCGCGTTGCCCATTCCGCGCGCGCTGCTGCTCGTTGCCGATCTCACCGTGTGGCTTCTTGTCGCCTTGCCGGGCGTGGCTGTCGCCGTACTCGTGGCACACTGGCGCTACGGGTTCGACTACTCATTCGATTGGCCCCTGCTGATCGCCGCCTCCGCACTGACCGCCATCACCGCATCCGCAATGGGGTACGCGATCGCGGTGTCACTACCACCGATGGTGACGCAACTCGTAACGCAGGTCCTCGTCTTCTTCGTCATGCTGTTCTCGCCCATCACCTTCCCGACGAGCCAGCTGCCGGCGTGGTTTCAGATGGTGCACGATGTTCTGCCGTTCCGCCCGGCCGCGGATCTCATTCGGGCCGGCCTTCTCTCAGACGCATACACAGCAGAAGCGCGAGACCTGGTCACGCTGTCGCTCTGGTGCATCGTCGCGCTTGTTGTCAGCGTGCGCGCGTTGGTGCGGCGAGGATGATGCGACCGCAGTGAGCAAGCCCGCGGCGTGGGGGCCGGGGCACCGGGGCCGGGGCACCGGGGCCGGGGCACCGGTGCCGCGGCCCCCACGCGATTCACACGGCCAGTTTGACTAGTCAATACAACGCACGCCCCCTAGCATGGGGCGATGCGCACATATACGTCTCTGATGGTGCTCGGCGCTGTTCACCAGTTTCAGCCTGTTCACGGCTATTTTCTGCGCCGCGAGCTGTCGACGTGGCACGCCGATGAATGGGCCAACACACGGCCCGGTTCGATCTACAACGCGCTGAAGTCGCTCGTCAAAGACGGATACATCGAAGAAGACGGCACCTCTTCTGAGGGCAACTACCCCGCCCGCACGACCTACCGCATGTCATCGACCGGCGAGGTCGAGCTGCTGCGCATGGTGCGCGACGTGCTGTGGGACGTACAGACCTTCGACACCCGCAGCGCCCTGGCGCTGGTGTCGTTCATGTTCGTGCTCACCCGTGCCGAGGTGGTCGCCGGCATCGAACACCGCATCACCAAGATCGACGCGCTGATCACCACCAACACCTTCCACGTCGAAGACACCCTCAAGTCTGAGACGACGCCCACCTACGTGCGCGAGATCTTCGACCTCGCCTCGGCCCGCCTGCGCGCCGAGCAGACCTGGGCGCAGACCCTGCTCGAGCGCGTGCAGGCGGGCGAGTATCAGTTCGCGGGCGAGTAGACCCCCGCCACCAGACCGCGCACCGCCTCCGCGCTCAGCGCATCGGGCTGCGCTCCGCGATGCTGCGCCACGATCGCCCCGGCGGCGGCACCGTCGAACGTGGCAGAGCGGATGCTGTCACCCCGCGCCAACGCCGCGGCGAAGCCGCCGCAGAATGCATCCCCGGCCCCCGTGGTGTCGACCGGCGTGATCGGGAACGCCGGCACGTGGAAGGGCTCCTCGCCCCGGCCGAACACCGATACGCCCTCTGCCCCACGGGTCTGCACGACGGTCGTCCGCTCACGCAGGGCATCCAGTCCGCCGAGCGCGGCAGCCTCGGACTCGTTGACGATCAGCACGTCGACGAACGGCAGCATCTGCCACGTCGCGACGTGCGCCGGCGCGGCGTTGAGCACCGTCGTGACCCCATACGCCCGCGCCGCGCGCAGCGCCTCGGCGGCCACCTCGGTCTCGATCTCCAGCTGGGTCAGCAGCACGCGGGCGCCGCGCACCGCGGCCGCCGCATCCTCGCCGCGCACCCGTCCGTTCGCGCCCTGCGCCACCACGATGCTGTTCTCGGCACCCGGCAACGAGAACACATAGGCCACGCCGGTGACGGCATCGGTATCGACGACGCAGTCGCCGTCCACACCGCTGGCCGCCATCGCGTCCCGCAGCATCGCGCCATCGGCATCCGCCCCGACCGCACCGCACATGCGCACGGCAGCACCGCACCGCGCGGCCGATACCGCCTGGTTCAGTCCTTTACCGCCCGGATACGAGCCGAGCCCGGCGCCGAGCACGGTCTCGCCCGGCTGAGGCAGCCGGGCGAGACCGACATAGCGGTCTGCGTTGATGCTTCCGACGACGCAGACGGGGCCCGAATCCATCAGACCGCGCTCGCGACCCGCGCACGGTGCGCAGCAGCCGGGTGGTTCTCGGGGATCGTCGCCTCATCGGCACCGACCAGCCGCTCGCGCAGGGTGGCCCCCACGCTCTCACCCAGGGCCCCGCGCTCACGCAGGATCGGCAGCACCTGCTCGACGAAGTCGATCGTCGAACCGGGCTGGATCACCGGCGCCAACAGGAAGCCGTCCAGGTCGGCGCCCTCGGCGAGCTCGATGATGCGGTCGGCGACGTCTTCGGCGGTGCCGACGAACGCCTTCGACCCGGCACCGTGCTCGTGCCAGTCCTTGAGCACATCGCCCACGGTCTTGCCGGCGAAGCGCGATACCTGCGACTGCGACAGCTCGGTGTGCAGATCGGTCATCGGGGTCGCCGGGTCGTACGACGACAGGTCGAGCCCCGTGAACCACGCGTAAGACGCCACCGTGACCTCGGGGGTCTGCGAGTCGAGCACCTCCTGGTAGCGGCGCTGCGCGTCTTCACGCGTCTCACCGATCACGCAACGGAACTCGGCCATCACACGCACCGAATCGGCATCACGACCCGACTCGACCGCCGCGGCACGGATCGCACGGCTGTGCTCGGCCAGCTGCTCGACACTGCCACCGCCGACGAACATGCACTCACCGTGCTTGCCGCCGAATGCGCGACCGGCCGGCGAGGCCCCCGCCTGGAACAGCACCGGCGTGCCCTGCGGCGAGTACGCCGAGTTGCCGTAGCCCTCACTGCGGAAGTACGGGCCCTCGTGATGAATCTGGTGCACCTTGGCCGGGTCGGCGAAGTTGCCCTGCTTGTCTTTGGTGAGGGCATCCGGCTCCCACGCGCCCTCCCACAGCTTGTAGACGACCTCGACGAAGTCATCGGCCATGCGGTAGCGCTCGTCGTGCGCCACCATCGGCACGCCGAACGCCTTCACGGCGGTGTCGGCGGTGCCCGTGGTGACGATGTTCCAGCCCACCCGGCCCTTCGAGAGCTGGTCGAGGGTCGCCATCCGCCGCGCGAACGCGTACGGCTGCTCGAGCAGAGTCGACCCCGTCATCACGACGCCCAGCTTGTCGGTGTGGGCGAGAATCGCGGATGCCACGATGAACGGATCCAGTCGAGGCAGATCCAGCCCCTCGACCGACGCCACATCGGGACGCACCCCGTCGACCTCGGCCCAGCCCCAGGCATCGGCGAGGAACAGGAAGTCGAGCCCGCCCTCCTCAGCCACCTTGGCGACCTTGAGCCAATAGTCGAGAGTGTCGTACTGGTCGCGCTCGTTGTCGGGGTGGCGCCAGGTGGCGCGTCCGGTGTCGTTGGCCTGTGCGTTCTCGAACAGACCGAAGTGGAGTTTCCTCACGGTGCTTCCTTTCAGATCAAAGAGTTGTGTCGGTCACTGCGCGGTCGGTTCGCCGTCGCTCCACCACAGCACGCGCTTGCGCACGATGGCGAGGATGCTGATCAGCAGCACCCCCATCAGGCACAGCATGAAGATGCTGGCCCACGTGACCTCGAGGTTCGCCTGCGCCGCCGAGGTGGTCACGAGCGAACCGAGCCCGGCGGCGGTGCCCGCCGCCACGAACTCGGCGACCGCCGCGCCGACCACAGCCAACGGCAGGCTGATGCGCAGCCCGGCGAAGAAGTACGGCATCGACCCGGGGAACCGCAGGTCGCGGAAGATCTCCCACCGCGTCGCGTGCAGGGTGCGGAACACATCGCGCGCCCTGGGGTCGACGCTGCGCAGACCGGCCAGCGAGTTGACCAGCACCGGGAAGAAGACCACGATGCCGGTGATGATGTACTTCGGCAGCATCCCGAAGCCGAACGCGACCACCAGCGCCGGGGCGATGGCGATCACCGGGGTGACCATCACCAGCACGATCAGCGGCATCAGCGCGCGCTCGACGATCTCGAACTCGCTCATCACCACGGCGATCGCGTAGCCCAGGATGATCGCCGCGCCGGCGCCGACCGCGACCTCCTGCAGAGTGATGAAGAAGTTCTGCCAGTACATGCCCGGGTCGTCGAGCAGTGCCGCGGCAACCGCCCCGAGCGAGGGCAGAATGTACGGGTTCGTCAGCGCGACGAGCTCCCAGAGAGCCGCGACGATGACGAACACGACAGCCGTCGGCATCCACACCGCCGGGCGCAGCCACCGACGCAGCTGCGCCACGCCGCCCTCCGCGCCGCGGGCGCCCTGCGCCGCGATCACCTGGGTGTTGGAGATGTTCAGCGTGTCAGACATGAGCGCCCTCCTCCATCACCGCGGCCAGCCGATCGCGCACATACGCCTCGAGGTCGCGGAACTCGTCGCTGGCGTAGGCATCCTCATGCCGGGGCCGGGGCAGGTTCACGTCGATGATCTCGGCGATTCGCCCGGGCCGGGCGGCCATCAGCACGATCCGGTCCGAGAGCACGATGGCCTCGGGCACCGAGTGCGTCACGAACATCACCGACTTGCGGTTGGACTGCCAGAACTCCAGCAACCCCATCCGCTGCTGATCACGATTGATCTCATCCAACGCCGAGAACGGCTCGTCCATCAGCAGGATGTTCGGGTCGAACGCGAACGCCCGGGCGATCGCCACCCGCTGCTGCATGCCGCCCGAGAGCTGCTTCGGGTACTTGTCGAGCGCATGCCCGAGCCCGAACGATGTCAGCAGCTCATCAGGGTCGCGCAGCGAACGGCCGGCGTTCGCCCGTGGGTTGATGCGCACCGGCAGCTTGACGTTCTCGCGCACGGTGCGCCACGGCAGCAGCGCCGGCGCCTGCGGCACCAGACCGATCGTCTTGCGCTTGGTGGCCATGCGCACACTGTCGGATCCGATCATGACCGATCCGCCATCGGCATCCAGCAACCCGGCGACCACCTTGAGCAGCGTCGACTTGCCGCATCCGCTCGGACCGATCACCGACACGAACTCACCGGGAGCGACCGTCAGACTGACATCGTCGAGCGCGAGCATCTCGCGTCCGGGCTGGCCGAACTTCTTCACCAGGTGCGAGATCTGCACACCCTCACCGGCGGCATTGGTCGTCACTGCGCATCACCGGGCCAGATCAGGGCACCATCGGCGTCGTACAAGTCGGCGACGAGGTCGACGTCGATGACCGAGTCAACCGCCGGGATGTCCTTGACCGTGCCGTACTGCTGCACGATCTCGGCGGCGTGCTGCCACTCCTCGATCGCCTGCACGCCCGGCGCGCCTGCGGTGCTGTCGCGCACCCACTGCGACTCGACGGCCCAGGTGCGCTCCTGCTGCTCGAGCGGGAACGCCTTGGCCTGCCCGCCCTCTTCGGCGAGTGCCGTGATGCGCTGCATGCAGTCGGCCTCGTCATCCAGGCAGTGCTGCAGAGCCTTCAGGCTCGCGCGCATGAAGTCCGAGACGGCCTCGGGGTGCTTCGCCAGGAACTCGGAGTTGACCTCCATGACGTTGTAGGTGCCATCGACGCCGAGGTCCTCGGGCAGGAACTTCGAGTAGGCGGCATCCATCGCGTCGAGAGTGGCGCACTGGTTGGAGGCGTAGCCGACGACCGCGTCGACCTGACCGCGCAGCACGACGGTGGGGTCGTAGTTGGTCATCTTGATGAAGTCGACCTTCGACTCGTCGACATCCGCGGCATCCAGCATCGCCCCCGCCACCGGCGTGAGGTTGATGAAGTAGCCGAGCGTGCCGCCCTCGAGGTCCTTGAGCGACTTCACCTTCTCGTTCGCGAAGATGCAGAACGGAGAGGTCGTGCCGTACGTGGCGACGGCGGTGAGGTTCTTGCTGTTCGCGGCGGCCATCAGCACGTCCTCGGCCGAGCCGAGGGCGGTGAACTGCGCCTTGCCGGACGACACGAGCTGCTGGCCGTTGCCGCCGGCGGCATTGATCTCGACGTCGAGGCACAGGTCGTCGAAGTATCCGAGGTCGTCGGCCATGAACACATCGAGCTGTCCGGCGCTGGCCGAGTATCCATAGCCGGAGATGTAGGTGATGGTGCCGGCATCGGCGTTGCGCTGGCAGTCTTCCTGGCTGATCAGCGCGTCATTCGGGGTATCGCCGCTGTCTGCCGGTGAGCTGCTGCACGCCGCGAGCGTGAGCGCTCCGAGGAGGACCCCGCTCAGGATGACCGCTCGTCTTTCTCGGGTAATGAGGTTCATCAAACGCTGCCTTTCGTCATTGAGGGCTGGTTCGAGTGACTCTAGTCAAGTTTGAGTGATTCATGCAAGAGTGGATTCCGTGGCCACCCCGGGGCCGAGCGCCCCACAGGTCGCGACTTGCGCACGTCGAGGAATCGAGTGCTAGCGTGACTGAACAACTTTGACTAGTTCATTGGAGGATCAGTGTTGATCGAAACCACCCCGTCCGAGATGCCCCTCGCCCTGCGCCTGCGCCGCGCGTTCTCGTCGTTCCCCACCGGTGTCGTCGCCGTCTGCGCCCTGCCCGACGGCGAAGACTCCCCCGTGGGGATGGCGATGAACTCGTTCACGTCGATCTCGCTCGACCCGGCGCTGGTGGCCATCAGCGTCGCCAACACCTCACGCACCTGGCCCCGGCTCGCCGAAGCCACCTCGGTCGGCGTCAGCGTGCTGGGTCACGGGCAAGAGCACGCAAGCCGCAGCCTCTCGGCCCGCGAGGGCGACCGGTTCGAGAACGTCGACTGGGTCGCCGACGAGAGCGGAGCAGTGCACCTCGAAGGCGCGGCACTCTGGCTCACCTGCCACTTCCACCGCCTGGTCGAAGCCGGCGATCACACCATCGCCCTGCTGGGCATCGACGGCCTGCAGCACTTCGACGAGGTCGAGCCACTCGTGTTCCACCAAAGCCGCTATCGCTCGATCGTGGCCTGAACGTGCAGCCCACGACACTGGCCGGCACCGTCGTGCACGGCGACGGCCGTGGGCACGGACTCGGATTCCCGACCGCGAATCTGCACGTGCCGCACGTCGGCTGCCCCGACGGCGTCTACGCCGCCTGGGCGCGCGTCGCCGATGAGCCGCTCTGGCGCGAAGCGACCGTCAGCATCGGCGACAACCCGACGTTCGGCGACGTCACCGACACTCGCGTCGAATGCCACATCCATGATTTCAGCGGAGACCTGTACGGCACCCACGCCACCGTCGTGCTGGTCAGCCTGATCCGCGACATGCGATCATTCGAGGATGTCGCCGGACTCATCGAGAGAACCGCCGCAGACCTCGTCGTCTCCCGACGACTCCTCGCGGCGGCCCCGCCACCCGGCATCCACCACGCACCGGCAGACCCTCCCGGCATCGACTGAGACCATGCTCATCGCGACCGACCTCGACGGCACCCTCATCCCCAACGCCGGCACCACGGTGCGGGCGTTCACCGCGGGCGTGCTCGAACGCCTCGACCGGCAGGGCGTGCCCGTCGTGTTCGTCACCGGGCGCCCGCTGCGCTGGCTCGAAGGGCTCTGGCCGCACGTCGGCGCGCACGGCGTCGCGATCGCGTCCAACGGCGCAATCACCTTCAACGTGCCCGGTCGTGAAGTCACCCACCTGGCGGGCATCACCCCCGCCGACGGTCTCGAACTGTGCCGCCACATCGCCGACGAGATGACGGGCGCCCAGTTCGCCATCGAGTGCGTCGACGGCATCCGCCTCGATCCGACCTACCCGGCGAGCGCGCGCGGCGGCGCCGCACCGCGCCGGGCGGCGCTGCCCGACATCTGGGACGCCCCCGCCGCCAAGCTGCTGGTGCGCCACCCCGACCTCGCCGGCGACGAGTTCACCTCACGGCTGGCCGACGTCGTCGGCGACCGCGCGACAGTCACCTGGTCGGTACAGGGCCTCGCCGAGATCAGCGCCCCCGGCGTGACCAAGGCCAGCGCACTCGCCCGACTCTGCGATGACCTCGGCGTGCCGTCGGCACAGGTGCTCGCGTTCGGCGACATGCCCAACGACATCCCGATGCTGCAATGGGCCGGCACGGCCTACGCCGTCGCCGACGCACACCCCTCGGTGCAGGCCATCGCACACCGCATCGTGCCCACGTGCGCCGAAGAAGGCGTGGCGCAGACACTCGACCGGCTCATCCCGTAGCTAGGCTGTTGTCGTTCACACGGGAGCCCGGGTACGGGCTGAGAGGGCGCTGCCACCGCGCCGACCGTCTTACCTGATGCGGATCATGCCGCCGTAGGGAGTCGATATGTGGCGCACCGTCGCCGAGCCCACCCACACGCCCACCACCCGTCGCTCGCGGTCCCGTCCCGCCGTGCGCGCCGGCCTACTCGGCAACTTCGTCGACCAGTTCGACATCTTTCTGCCGATCATCGCACTCGCCCCCGTCGCCGCCCTCGTACTCGGGCCCGAGAGCGCGGCTGCCCAGACCGGACTCATCTTCGTCGCCACGCTCTTCGGACGCCCCCTCGGCGCCGCGATCTTCGGCAGCATCGCCGACCGCCACGGCCGCACCAGAACCACGAAGATCGCGATCGCCGGCATCGCCATCACCACGCTGATGATCGCGTTCATCCCCGGCCACGACATCGGCGGCATCTGGACACTGTGGACCTTCGTGGCCCTGCGCTTCGTCGGCGGCATCTTTCTCGGCGGCGAATACACCGCGGCGATCCCCCTCGCCATGGAATGGACCTCACCACGCCGCCGCGGCATGCTCAGCGGCGGCATCATGGCCATGTCACCCCTGGCCAACGCCACCATCGCCGCACTCACCCTGCTGCTCGTGCAGACCCTCGGCGTGCAGGACTACGCCGCCTGGGGATGGCGCCTGCCATTCATCGTCGGCGGCATCATGGCCGTCGGACTGCTCTGGTACTACTCCGCTCATGTCGTGGACGCGCCGGCGGCAGCATCCGCTCCCCGTCGCGCGCACCCGGTGCGCGACATCCTCGCCGGACCCTACCGCCATCAGCTCTGGCAGGTCTTCGTGCTGATGACCGGGCTGTGGCTGTTCACGCAGATGGCCATTCCGGTGCTCACCGGCATGCTGCGCGACGCCCCGCAGGTCGGGCCGTCAGAGGTCGCCTTCATCATGCTGATCGCCACGCTCGTCTCGGCCGTGAGCATGTTCACCGCCGGAGTGGCCTCGCAACGCCTCGGGCGCCGCCGGTTCTTCATCATCTTCGGCGCAGTCGCACTCATTGCCGCGCCGCTGGCCTTCGCCTGGGCGCTGGGCTCGCACGGAGCCGGCCTGATCGTCGCCGTCACCCTCGTGCAGGTCGTCACCGTCTCGGCCTACGGCCCCGTCGGCGCCTACCTCGCCGAACGCTTCACGACCGGGGTGCGCTCCAGCGGATACGGCGTCGGCTACTCGCTCTCGATCGTCGTGCCGGCGTTGTACCCGTACTGGCTGCCGGGCCTGCAGGCCGGCCTCGGGCCGGTGCTCGCCGTGTGCGCCGTGCTCGCTGTGGCATCCGCCCTGCTGGTCGCCGGGGCCGCGCTCGGCCCCGAACCCGCCCGCGACGCTCCGCTGGCGTAGCGCGCGCTGCGCCCGCCGCGCGCGCCGCTGCCCGCCGCGCGCGCCGCTGCCCGCCTGCCTGCCTGCCTGGCCTGCCTGCCCTGCGGCCACCCCCGCTGAGAAACCACTTCCCGTTTGAGAAACCACGTGGCTGGTGGTTTCTCAAACGGGAGATGGTTTCTCAGCGGATGGGAGTGGGCGCGAGCGCGGCGCGAGCGCGGGCGGGCGCGGCGCGAGCGCGGGCGAGCGCGCGCGGGCGCGAGCGAGCGGGTCAGGCGTGGTGCAGGTGAGGCTCCGACTCCCAGGGGAAGTCGAGGTCGCCATTGCCGGCGAGGATCGCGCGATAGGTCAGCTCGGCAGCGTTCTCAAGGTTCAGCGCGCGCCGCAGCGCCATGTCGCAGTCGTCGCCGACGGTCGTCGATCCGTGGTTGCCCATGATGACGCAGTTGTGCTCGGCGAGCTGCTCAGCGGCGGTGTCGGCGAGCTCATCCGACCCGTTCGGGTAGTACGGCGTGCGGCCGACCGATCCCACGTAGTACGCGTGGTCGAGAGTCACCAGACGGATGGGCCGGCGCAGCGCGTCGAGCAGGATCGCGTGAGCGGGATGCACGTGCACGACCGACCCGACGTCGGGGCGCGCACGATAGGCGCGCTGGTGCAGCTTCCACTCGCTCGAAGGCTTGGTCGCGCCGTCGACGACGTTGCCACCCAGGTCCATGACGGTGAACGAGGTCTCATCCAGGCGATTCAGCCAGGTACCCGACGCCGTCACCACGAAACGGTCGGCGTCAAGCCGGATCGACAGATTGCCGGCGCTGGCCAGAGCCAAGCCGGACTGCACGATCTCAGAGCCGGCGCGGATGAGCTGCTGCACGGCATCAGCAACGGATGTGGAGTGGTTCGTCATCGAGTCTGTCCCAATCGCTCAGAAGCTGTTGTCTGACAACACTACTGGACGAAAGTGACGACGAGAAGTCACGCGTGTCGAATGATCGAGAACGTGTAGCGCCCGTCGATGAAGTAGGTGCGCGAGTAGGCGACCGCACGCTCGGTCTGGTCGTAGTGCACCTGATCGAGCAGCAGCGCCAGGCCGTTGCGCCCCTGCGGGGCATCCCAGATCACATGGTCGGCGACGACGGGGTGGATCTCGGCGACCGCGCGCACCGGGATGATGCCGCGAGCCTCGCGCAGATACCCGAACACCGATCCGTCGAGCACCTCAGGGGACTCCCCCTCGGGGAAGACCCCGATCGGCAGCAGGTCGTACGAGTACGCGACGACCTCGTCGTCCGCGAGGATCACACGGCGCGTCTCGAGCGCGAGGTCGTTCGCCGTCAGCTCCAGCTTCGCCGCCTCTTCCGGAAGCAGCGGCCTGATCGTGCGGCTGCGGTAGCGCATGCCCGGCTCGCGCCCGGTGCGGCGGATCGACTCGGTGATGGATTCGAGGCGCTCCAGTCCCGCGGTGACGGCCGGCGGCTCGGACACGAAGGTGCCGACGCCGTGGCGCGTGTGCACGAGCCCGGCGGTCTTCAGCTCACTCAGCGCGGCGCGCACCGTCGGGCGCGAGACCTCGAACGACTCGCCGAGTTCCGACTCGGTCGGCAGGCGGTCACCCACCGGGTAGGTGCCGTCGCCGATGCCCGCGCGGATGCCCGCGACCACCGCATCGACGCGGGATGCCCTCCGTGCCATCGCGAACCCCTCCATCGCTCGGTCTGCCGTTGTCGACCCGGCCGCTCCAGTGCGGCCACGGGTCGTAGAGACATCATGTCAGATCGCCCAGTTGTTTGCTCTTGTTGACATGGTTGTCTGACAACTGCTAGCGTCCCGGCTGTACCCCGACGACGGAGTACGCGAAAGGAGAGACACGGTGGTTAAAGCGATCGAATGGATTGAGGATGCCGACGGCCCGGCCGTGCGGATCATCGACCAGACCGTGCTCCCGACCGTTGAGTCCTACCTCGACCTGCGCACCGTCGATCAGCTCGTCGACGCGATCGCGCGTCTCGCTGTTCGCGGAGCACCCGCACTCGGCGCGGCCGGCGGCTACGGTGTCGCCCTCGCCGAGCGCCAGGGCGGCGCAGAAGGATGGAGCGCCGATCGACTCGACGCAGAGATCGAGCGGGTGGCCCTGGCTCGTCCGACGGCCGTGAACCTCGAATGGGGCGCCCGCCGCGTGGACGCCGTGCGCCGCACCGGCTCGGGACAGGCTCTCGCTGAGGCACACCGCATCGCCGAAGAGGACGAGGCCGCGAACCGCGAACTCTCGCGGCTCGGCGCGGACTGGCTGCTCGAGCGCACCGGCAAGCGTCCGCTGCGTGCACTCACCCACTGCAACACCGGCGCCCTGGCGACGACGGCATGGGGCACCGCATACGGCGTGCTCAAGGAACTGCACGAGCGCGGCGCGCTCGAGCTCGTCTACGTCGACGAGACGCGTCCGCTGCTGCAGGGCACCCGCCTCACGAGCTGGGAGCTCGCGAAGGACGGCATCCCCCACGTCGTCGAGGTCGACGGCGCCGCCAGCAGCACCATCCTGCGCGGACTGGTCGACTTCGCCGTGATCGGCGCCGACCGCATCGCCGCCAACGGCGACACCGCCAACAAGATCGGCTCGGTCTCGGTGGCGTTGGCGGCGCACCGCGCCGGCATCCCCTTCCTGGTGGCGGCACCGATGTCGACCGTCGATGCCACCCTGGCCTCGGGCGACCTCATCGAGATCGAGGAGCGTGACGAGAACGAGGTGCTCGCCTTCGGCGGCACCACGATGTCGGCTCCGGGCGTGCGCGGATTCAACCCGGCCTTCGACGTCACCCCGTACGACCTGATCAGCGGCATCGTCACCGAGCACGGCGTGGTCGAGCCGACGGTCACCCAACCCGCTTTCGCCTGAACGCGATCAGCCGAAGCATCCAAGAAAGGAATCGCAATGAAGCGCATGTCATCCCGGAGCCTGCGGCGCAGGCTCGCCGCGACCGGAACGGTCGGACTGACCGCCGTACTGGCACTCACCGCCTGCAGCCAGGGCGCGCCGGCCACGCAGGAGTCCGCCGACTCCGGTGCTGTCAGCGAGGCGAGCAGCGAGATGCCCGCAGAGCTGGTCGGCGCCAAGGTCGCCATCGTTCAGCAGTCCGGCCAGGGCGACTACTTCCAGCAGTACCTCAACGGCACGCGCCAGCAGGCCGAAGCCCTCGGCTTCGAGCTTTCGGCCTATGACGCGCAGGGCGACAACGCCACCCAGGCCACTCAGCTCGAGCAGGCGATCTCGTCGGGCGTGGATGCGATCATCGTGCGCCACGGCTTCCCAGACACGCTGTGCCCCGGCGTCAACGACGCCATCAGCAAGGGCATCGCGGTCATCGCCTACGACGTCAACGTGTCCGAATGCGCCGACGGCGTGATCCAGACCCAGCAGTCCGACGAGATCATGGCCCAGCTCGTGCTCGACCGCATGCTCGAAGACGTCGGCGAAGGCACGGCCGTCGGCTACGTCAACGTCGAGGGCATCGCGCCGCTCGACCGCCGTGACGCCGTCTGGCGCCAGTTCGTCGCCGACAACGGCTGGGACCAGCTGTTCAAGACCGGCTCGTTCACCAGCTCGTCCGCCAGCGACAGCGCCCCGATGGTCGCGGCCGCAATGCAGGCCAACCCGTCCGTCACCGCGATCTACGCCCCCTACGACGAGTTCACCAAGGGCACGCTGACCGGCCTCGACCAGGTCAGCGGCAGCGACGACGTGCTCGTCTACGGCGCCGACATCTCGAACGCCGACATCGAGCTCATGCGCGCGGAAGGCAGCCGCTGGGTCGCTACCGGCGCGACCGACCCCAACGCGATCGGCGCCGCCGTGCTGCGCACTCTCGCGCTGTCGATGGCCGGTGAGCTCGATGCCGAGCTCGTCGAGTTCCCGCCGGTGCTCGTCACGCAGGAGATGCTGCGCGAGGACGACATCAAGAACATGGAAGACCTGCGCGCCGCCGTCTCTGAGTTGAACCTGTCGCAGGTGTCGACCGCAGACTGGATGTCGGTCGTCAGCTTCTGACGCATCCCACGGTGGGACGGCGCCCCGACGCCGTCCCACCGCCCCCATCGCACACACCCGCTCAGCGAGGAGCACCCACATCATGACCACGCCGCGCGACGCCCACCCGCCCGTTCTCGAGCTGCGCGACATCCGCAAGTCCTTCGGTGCGAACACCGTACTGAAGGGCGTGGATCTCACCCTTCGCCCCGGCCGCATCACCGCACTCCTTGGCGCGAACGGCGCCGGGAAGTCCACGCTCATCAAGGCCCTGTCGGGCGTGCACCAGCCCACCGGCGGCGACATCCTTCTCGACGGTGCCCCGGTGCAGCTGGAGAACCCGATGTCCGCATCCCGGCTGGGTGTGCGCACCGTTCACCAGCGGATCGACGACGCGATCATCCCCGGCCTCAGCGTCGCCGAGAACCTCGTCTTCGAGCAGATCGCCCTCGGCGAGACGCCTTCGATCTCGTCGCCGAAGTCGCTGCTGCCGCGTGCCCGCGAGGTCGCCGCGGCGCTCTCACTCGACTGGGACGACGCGTTCCTGCGCCAGGACGTCTTCGAACTCGGCATCGCCGACTGCCAGATGCTCCTGCTGGCGCGCGCTCTCGTCACCGACCCCAAGGTGCTCATCCTCGACGAGCCGACCTCGACCCTGTCGCAGTCCGAGGCCGAGCGGCTCTTCGAAACCATCCTCGCGCTGCGCGACCGGGGCGTCGCGATCCTGCACGTCTCGCACCGGCTCGCCGAGATCGACCAGCTCGCCGATGACATCGTGGTGCTGCGCGACGGCCGGATCACGGCGACGCAGGAGCGCCCGTTCGACTTCGCCGCCGCCGTCACCTCCATGCTGGGCGAAGGCGCTGAACGTGACATCGAGCAGCTGGTGCACCTGACCGGTGAGCAGGTCGCCCTCGAGATCGACGGCCTGCGCGTGTTCCCCGAATCGCCCGAGATGTCGGTGGCACTGCGCAGCGGAGAGGTCACCGGCGTGATCGGACTGATCGGCGCCGGAAAGACCGAGCTGGCCGAGTACGTGTTCGGCGAGTCCACGGCGTCCGGCACCGGCACGATGAAGCTCGACGGCAAGGCCTACGCACCCCGGCATCCGAAAGACGCGATCGCGCGCGGTGTCTTCCTCGTCCCCGAGGATCGCGCCGCCCAGGGCATGCTGCCCGGCTGGTCGATCGCGCGCACCTTCTCGCTCCCGTTCCTCTCACGCTTCGCCCGCGGCCCGCTGCTGCAGCAGGGTTCCGAGACGACCCGGGCGGCACAGGCGATCACCGACTTCGGGGTCGTCTCGACCGGCCCCGGGCAGTCGGTGGACGCCCTCTCGGGCGGCAACCAGCAGAAGGTCATGGTGGCGCGCTGGATGCAGACCCCGCCCGAGGTGCTGCTGCTCGATGAGCCGTTCCGCGGCGTCGACATCGGCGCCAGGCGCGAGATCGCCAAGCGCGCACGCGAGCAGGCGGCCGACGGCAGTTGCGTGGTGATGCTGTGCAGCGATGTCGACGAGCTGCGTGAGATCGCCGACCGCGTCCTCGTCCTCGTCGAGGGACGCATCACCCTCGACGCCCGTATCGACACAGTTTCCGACGATGAGATCGTCCAGAGCATGACGGAGGTGGCCTGACATGGCCGACACCACGACCCTTCGCGCACAGCAGCGCGAAACCCATCTGGGCGACGTCGTCCGCGACAGCGTGGTGAAGTACGGCTTCATCGCCGTGACGGTCATCGCGTTCGTCTTCTTCGCCTTCACCCAGCCCGCATTCGCAACGCCAGAATCGCTGTTCTCGATGCTGAAGTTCGCCTCGGTCACCGCGATCCTCGGGCTCGGCGTCATGTTCAGCATGATCGTCGGCGGCCTCGACCTGTCGATCGGCTCGGTCGCCGGACTGGCCGTGCAGCTGGTCGCCGTCACGATGGTGTTCTACAACCTCACCGGCGTCACCGCCGTGAGCGTCGCGCTGATCGCCGGTCTGCTGGTCGGCGTGCTCAACGCCTTCCTGATCGTGGTGTGCAAGATCCCCGACCTGCTCGCGACGCTGGGCGTGATGTTCGTGATCCAGGGTGTGAAGCTGATCCCCGTCGCCGGCCAGTCGGTGTCATCCGGAATGATCCTGCCCAACGGCTCGACCGCTCCCGGCAAGTTCGACCCGACCTTCCTGCTCATCGACCGCGGCACCATCGGTCCGGTGCCGATCCCCGTCGTCATCATGCTCGTGCTGGTCGTCGCATCCTGGTTCGTGCTCACCCGCACCACCTGGGGCCGTGTGCTCTACGCGGTCGGCGCGAACCCCGAGGCGGCTCGCCTCTCGGGCATCCGCGTGGGCATGTACCGCGGCAGCGCGTACGTCATCTCGGCACTGTTCGCGTCGGTCGCCGGCATCATCCTGGTCTCACGCATCGGACAGGGCGATGTGAACGCCGGTTCGTCGAGCCTGCTCGAAGCCGTCGCGGTCGCCCTGGTCGGCACCTCGGTGCTCGGCATGGGCAAGCCGAACGCCTGGGGCACGCTGCTCGGCGCCGTGCTCATCGCGATCGTGCTGACCGGTATGACGATGGCCGGATTCCAGTACTACTTCCAGGACACGGCGAAGGGTCTCGTGCTGATCGTGGCGCTGCTGTTCTCGTTCACCCTGTCGCGCCGCAAGTCGCGGTACTCGCCGGCAACATAGCCCGCGGCCGACCCCACCATCAGTCCCCCAACGAAGGAACGGACGAATGTCCCACGAGTACGAATTCCTCACCGAGGCGAACATCGGCGAGTACATCACCGCTCACCCCGAGCTTCAGCAGCGCATCGACGGCTCCGCCCTGGCTGAGATCCGCGAGATCGGCGACGGCAACCTCAACCTCGTCTTCCACGTGCGCGACGCGGCGGGTCGCTCGCTGATCCTGAAGCAGGCACTGCCGTACGTGCGGATGACGGGCGAGGGCTGGCCCATGACGCCCGATCGGGCCCGGCGCGAGGCCGAGTCGCTGGTGGCGCACCACGCCATCAGCCCCGACCTGGTGGTCGAGGTCGTCAAGTACGACCACGACCGGTACATCCTCGCGCTTGAAGACCTGTCGGACCACCGCGTGTGGCGCGGCGCGCTGAACGACGGCGAATGCCACGAGGGCGTCGCCGTCGAGCTCGGACGCTACGTCGCCGGCGTCGCGGTCGGCACCTCGGTGCTCGGACAGAGCCGTGGAGAGGTCGCCGACACCGCGGCACGTTCGCAGAACGCCGAACTGTGCGTCATCACCGAGGACCTCGTCTTCACCGAACCGGTTTTCGACATCGGTCGCAACGCGGTGCTCCCCGAGAACGAGGCGGATGCTGCCGCTCTCGCGGCGGATGCCACATTCGCGACGGCGATGAGCGAGGCGAAGTGGCGATTCATGACCCGCGCCGAGGCCCTGATCCACGGCGACCTGCACACCGGCTCGGTCATGGTGCGCGGCAGCGGCCGGCGCGGTGAGGCCACCGAGTCGGTGAAGGTGTTCGACTCGGAGTTCGCGTTCTACGGCCCCGTCGCCTTCGACATCGGTGCACTGTTCGCGAACTACGCCTTCGCCGCTGCCCGCGCCCGCGCCCAGGGCGATGACGAACGCGCCGCATGGGCACTGTCGCTGATCGAGGAGACCTGGGAGGGCTTCGAAGAGGCCTATCTCGCCGCTGCGGCGAACTGGCACGAGACGAAGCTCTTCGACGACGCGTTCGCGCGGCGCCGGGTGGCCGAGATCCTGCGGGAGTCGGCATTGTTCGCCGCGGCCAAGATGGCACGGCGCATCGTCGGGGCCGCGAAGGTCGCCGACATCGAGACGCTGGAGCCTGCGCTGCGCGCACCCGCGGCCCGTTCGGTGCTCCTGGCCGCCCGTGCACTGGCCGCCGAGTGGACCGACATCACGTCGATCTCGGGCATCCGCGCCACGCTCCGCACCCACCTGCTGCCCTGACGCGGCGCGCTGCGCTCGCCCGCCCGCGCCCGCCGCGCCCGCCGCGTACCCATCCGCTGAGAAACCACCTCCCGTGTGAGAAACCACGTGGGAGGTGGTTTCTCGTGCGGGAAGTGGTTTCTCAGCGGCGCACGGGCCGCGTGCTACGACGACCTACGGCAAGCCAGGCGATCGGGCCGAGCACCGGCACGAGCAGCACGATCAGCACCCAGATCAAGGCCTGCGGTGCGCTGAGCCTCTTCACCGAACGTGCGAGCGAGACCAATGCGACGACCGCCAGAACGACGACCGCTATCGCCAGCGCCGTCCACACGATGTCATAGCCGGCCGGAATCAACGGGTTGCTGGACGTCATGCTCCGAAGCTACCGCCCCCGCCCTCCCTCCGCCTGCCCCCTCGCCTGCCGTCTCACTCGTTGAGAAACCACTTCCCGTGTGAGAAACCACGCGGCAGGTGGTTTTTCGTACGGGAAGTGATTTCTCAGCGGAAGGGCACGCAGCAAGGGCGGGCAGGACGAGGGAGGGCGGAAGGGAACGCAACAAGGGCCGCAAGGCGGGCGGGGCGCGCCCCCAGTAGACTGATCCTGCCCCGCCTCCCTCTTCGCTTGGAGCCCGCGTGACCACCCCGAACACCACCACCACTCACGTTCCCGACTCTGTCGCGAACGCTGCCGCGACGCCTGAGAAGGAGCAGCCCTACGGCGCGCTCGGTCTCAAGGACGACGAGTACGCGCGCATCAGGGAGATCCTGGGCCGCCGCCCCACCTCGGGCGAGCTGGCGATGTACTCGGTGATGTGGTCGGAGCACTGCTCGTACAAGTCGTCCAAGAAGTACCTGCGCCGCTTCGGCGAGAAGGTCTCCGACGAGATGCGCGAGCGCCTGATGGTCGGCATGGGCCAGAACGCCGGTGTCGTCGACGTGGGCGAGGGCTGGGCCGTGACGTTCAAGGCCGAGTCGCACAACCACCCGAGCTTCATCGAGCCGTTCCAGGGCGCGGCGACCGGCGTCGGCGGCATCGTCCGCGACATCATCTCGATGGGCGCTCGTCCCGTCGCGGTCATGGATGCCCTGCGCTTCGGCGCCATCGACCACCCCGACACCCCGCGCGTGGTGCACGGCGTCACCAGCGGCATCAGCTTCTACGGCAACTGCCTGGGTCTGCCCAACATCGGTGGCGAGACCGTCTTCGACGGCGTCTACCAGGCCAACCCGCTCGTCAACGCCCTCGCCGTGGGTGTGCTGCGCCACGAGGACCTCAAGCTCGCCAACGCCACCGGCGTCGGCAACAAGGTCGTGCTGTTCGGCGCCCGCACGGGTGGCGACGGCATCGGCGGCGCCAGCATCCTGGCATCCGACTCGTTCGACGACGGTGGCCCCACCAAGCGTCCCGCTGTGCAGGTCGGCGACCCGTTCGCCGAGAAGGTGCTCATCGAGTGCTGCCTTGAGCTGTACCGCGAAGAGCTCGTCGAGGCCATCCAAGACCTCGGTGCCGCAGGCATCTCGTGCGCGACCAGCGAGCTCGCCGCCAACGGCAACTCGGGCATGCACGTCTCGCTCGACAACGTGCTGCTGCGCGACCCCACCCTGACCGCTGAGGAGATCCTCATGTCGGAGTCGCAGGAGCGCATGATGGCCATCGTCGCCCCCGAGAAGCTCGACGCGTTCCTCGCCGTCGTGAACAAGTGGGACGTCGAGACCAGCGTTCTCGGCGAGGTCACCGGAGACGGCCGTCTCATCATCGACTGGCAGGGTGAGCGCATCGTCGACGTCGACCCGTCGACGGTCGCCGTCGACGGCCCGGTCTACGACCGTCCCGTCGCGTACCCGACGTGGATCGACGCGTTGCAGGCGGATGCTGCCGAAGACCTGCCCCGCTCGAACGAGCCCGACGTGTTGCGGGCGCAGTTCCTCGCGATGCTCGGCTCGCCGAACCTGGCCGACACCAGCTGGATCACCAACCAGTACGACTACTACGTCGGTGGCAACACCGCCCTCGCCTTCCCCGACGACGCCGGCATGATCCGCGTCGACGAGGAGTCGGGTCTGGGCTTCGCGATCTCGACCGACGCCAACGGACGCTACTGCCAGCTCGACCCGTACGCGGGTGCGCAGCTGGCCCTGGCCGAGGCGTACCGCAACGTCGCCGTCACCGGCGCGACGCCGACGGCCATCACCGACTGCCTCAACTTCGGCAGCCCCGAGAACCCCGAGGTCATGTGGCAGTTCGGCCAGACCGTCGACGGTCTGGCCGACGGATGCTACGAGCTGGGCACCCCGGTGACCGGCGGAAACGTCTCGTTCTACAACCAGACCGGTGACGTGCCGATCCACCCGACTCCCCTGGTCGGTGTGATGGGCATCATCGACGACGTCTCGCGTCGCATCCCGTCGGGGTGGCAGGATGCGGGTGAGAACATCTACCTGCTCGGTGTCACCTCGACCGAGCTGTCGGGTTCGGCATGGGCCGACACGGTGCACGACCACCTCGGCGGTCTGCCGCCCAAGGTCGATCTGGCGGGCGAGCGTCGTCTGGCCGGTCTGCTGGGTGCTGCGCGCGAGGAGTGGCTGATCTCGTCGGCGCACGACCTGTCGGAGGGCGGCCTGGGTCAAGCTCTCGCCGAAGGCGTGATGCGCTTCGGCGTCGGCGCCCGCGTATGGCTGACCGAGCTGATGGAGCGCGACGGCGTGGATGCGGCATCCGCGCTCTTCTCGGAGTCGACCGGTCGCGTCATCGTCACTGTTCCCCGCGAGGACGACGTGAAGTTCCGCGGCCTGTGCGAGGGACGCGGCTACCCGGTGCTGCGCATCGGTGTCACCGACACCGAGCCGGCGCTCGAGGTGCAAGACGTCTTCACCGTCTCGGTCGACGAACTGCGTGAGACCTCGCGCGGCACGCTGCCGGCCGTGTTCGGGCCGACGATCGCCACCGACGCCTGAGGCGGGTTCCGCGGCCCGCCGCGGAACCTCCCCCGTGCGCCGCACGGGGGTTCGCTACCGTGGGGGAATGTCTCCTCCAGAGAACACACAACAGAAACCCGCGCCGAAGAAGCTGCTCAAAGACAAGAAGATCCTCAAAGAGGTGACGCACCCCGCGCTGATTCCTGGAATCGGCGTCGAGGACACGCCTCGCATCTTCAACACCAACTGGTTCGTCTTCGGCGTCGCCGGCATTCTGGTGCTCGCGGTGGTGGTCTGGGGTTTCGCCGCACCCGATAACCTCAGCGCCACCGGGTCGACCTCGCTGACGTGGGTCACCGCGAACTTCGGCTGGTTGTTCTCGCTCCTGGCCATCCTGGTCTTCGCGTTCATGCTCGTCGTCGGCTACGGGCGCACTGGCGCGGTGCGCCTGGGAGCGGATGACGAAGAGCCCGAGTTCTCGACGGTGTCGTGGATCGCGATGCTGTTCTCGGCGGGTATGGGCATCGGGCTGCTGTTCTTCGGCCCGGCTGAACCGCTCGGCTACTTCAACGCCGTGCCGCCAGGGTTCGACTCCGAGGCGGGCACCCCGCACGCGATGCTCGACGCTCTTGCCCAGTCGATCCTGCACTGGGGTCCGATGGCGTGGGCGTTCTACGCGCTCGTCGGTGGGGCGATCGCCTATGCCGCCTATCGCCGCGGCCGCGCTCCGCTGATCTCGGCCATCTTCTACCCGATCTTCGGGCAGCGCACCGAGGGCTGGCTCGGCGCCATCATCGATGTGTTCGCCATCATCGTCACCCTGTTCGGTACGGCTGTCACCCTCGGTATCGGCACGCTGCAGATCACCAGCGGCGTCGAGTTCGTCGCGGGCATCGGACCGCTCGGCAACGGCGCGCTGATCATCGTCGTCACCGTGCTGACCGCGGCGTTCGTGGTCTCGGCGGTGTCGGGCATCAAGCGCGGCATCCGCGCCCTGTCGAACATCAACATGGTGCTCGCGGGCACCATCGGCATCGTCGTGTTCATCGCGGGCCCGACCCTGTTCCTGCTGAACATGATCCCCGCCAGCGTCTCGACGTTCCTCGGCGAGCTGTGGGTGATGCTCTCGCGCAACGCCGGTCAGGGCGAGGCCGAGGCCGCGTTCATGTCGTCGTGGACCAACTACTACTGGGCCTGGTGGATCTCGTGGACGCCCTTCGTGGGCATGTTCATCGCCAAGATCTCGCGCGGCCGTACCCTGCGTGAGTTCGTCACCGTGGTGATCATGGTGCCCTCGTCGGTCTGCATCGTCTGGTTCGGCGTACTCGGCGGCGCCGCGATGTACTTCGACAGCCAGAACGGTGAGCTGAGCGAGGTCGGTTCGTCGGAGGGCGTGCTGTTCGCGCTGTTCGACCAGCTGCCGTTCGGTGTCGTGCTGTCGGTGATCGCGATGGTCTCGATCGTGCTGTTCTTCATCACCTCGGCCGACTCGGCCGCCATCGTGATGGGCTCGATGAGCCAGCGCGGCCGGCCCGAGCCGGCCACGTGGGTCACACTCGCCTGGGGCGTCCTGCTCGGAGCCGCAGCTCTCGCGCTGCTGCTCGCCGGTGGCGAGACGGCCCTGTCGGGTCTGCAGTCGATGATGGTCGTCACGGCACTGCCCTTCGCGTTCATCGTGATCGGCATCATGATCTCGTGGGCGAAGGAACTGGCCACCGACCCGTACATGCTGCGTCAGCGCTACGCGAAGGCCGCCATCGCGCAGGGTGTGCGCCGCGGTATCGCCGAGCACGGCGACGACTTCGTGTTCGGTGCGACCGAGGTCGCGGCCGAAGAGGGCGCGGGAGCATCCATCGACTCGGACGACCCCGCGCTCACCGAATGGTACGAGACGGCTACCGGTCAGATCCCGATGGTCACCGCCGAAGACATCAACCGCACGCTCACTCCCGGACGCATCCAGCACAAGGGTCCCGACGACCCAACGCACACGGCATCCGGCGACGCGTCGCTCACCGTCGGCGAGAACCGTCGCGAGCTGCGCCGCCAGCGTCGCGAGCAGGCTCAGCGGCAGGGCGACGAGCAGCCCTCCGAGGCAGACCCGAGCGACGGCGAGAAGTAGGTTTCGGTTTCCTCCGGATGCCCTTCGGCAGGCACCGGAGGGAACCGACGCGATACGCTTTCGTGCAGTGCCCTCGCCGCAACACACCCCGAGAAGAGTCCGATGAACGCCCACCATGAAGAAGCCGAAGACCTCTCCGTCTACAGCGAGGGGCGCCAGCGCCGCATCCGCGTCGTCGCGTGGATCACGATCGTCTCGCTGATCCTCGTCGGCGGCGGCGCTACCGTGCTGACCCTGCTGCTCGGCTGATCGGTGGGCGGCGAACGCGACCGGTTGCGCGATGCCCTGGCGTCGAAGACACCCCTCACCTGGGTACTGACCGGCGACTCGATCACGCACGGCCTGCTGCACACCCGCGGCGACCGCAACTACGTCGACCACCTGCATGAGCTGATCCGCGGGGATATGGGTCGCGTGCAGGATGCCCTGATCAACACCGCCATCAGCGGTTGGCGCGTCACGCAGCTGCTCAAGGACTTCGACCGGCGCGTCGCGCACTGGCATCCGAACATCGTCACCCTCATGATCGGAACCAACGACTGCTCGACGACCGCCAAGGCGGGCGTCGTCGCGCCGCACGAGTTCGCGGCATCGGTGACGGAGTTCGTGCAGCGCGTGCGCAAGGTCGGCGCGATCCCGGTGCTGCAGACGCCGCCGACGATCGACGTCGCCCATGCCCCCGAGCGCGCACGCATCGCCGAGTTCGCCCAGGCGACCCGCGATGTCGCCGCGCGGCAGGACGTCATCCTCATCGACCAGTTCGCCCGGTTCACCGAACTCGGGGCGGGCGGGGTAGCCCACCGCCTGCTGAACGACCCGTTCCATCCCGGAGCAACCGGCCACGCCGTGCTCGCCCTGGAGATCGCCCGCGTACTCGGGCTGCAGGCGCCACCGGCATCCGATCGCGTGCTGCCGTACCTCGCGCAGCGCGTCGCCGACGCCGGCTGACACGCGTACGTTCGGCGGGACTCTGTACGTTTGGCGGGCGGTTTCGCGGCAAACCGGCGTGCATCTGTACGGACTCCCGCCAAACGTACGGGACGTGGACCGGGTATCGGTGCGGGAACGAGCCGCGTGTCAGGCGAGCGTCAGGAACAGCTTCTCGAGCTCGGCGACGGTGGGGGCGTCGTCCTCACGGACGGTGCCCTGCTCGGCGTCGGTCACGCAGCTGCGCAGCGCGGTGCTGATCACCGAGAAGCCGGCGCGGTCGATGGCCTTGCCGACGGCGGCGAGCTGGATGACGACGTCACGGCAGTCGGCCTCGTCTTCCATCGCGTCGATGACGGCGGTCAGCTGGCCGCGGGCCCGCTTGAGACGGTTGACGACCTTGCGGATCTCTTCATCGGATGCCTGAGGGCTCATGCGTACTCCTTCACAGTCGTGCGGGTGTCGGCGTGCATCCGCGTTCCGGCCACCCAGGTGAGGTAGCCGCCGTCGAGGTTGCGCACGCGACGGTCGTGCTGGCGCAGCAGGCGCGTGGCGGTGTGCCCGCGCTGGCCGACCTGGCAGTGCACGATCAGTTCACCGTCGGGCAGCTCGCCGAGTCGGGCGCGCAGCTCATCGAGCGGAACGTTGATGCTGCCCGGGATGGCGCCGCCCGCATGCTCGGTCTCGCTGCGCACATCGATCAGGGTCGCGCCGGCCGCCACGGCGGCGTCGAGCTCGTGCCACTGGATGCTGCCGGTGAGGTCGGTCGCGGCGTTGTCGGCGATGTAGCCGAGCATGTTGACCGGGTCTTTCGCCGAACCGTACTGCGGTGCGTAGGCGAGCTCGAGGCGGCTGAGCTGCGTGGCGGTGAGCCCCGCCTGCATCGCGGTGGCGATGATGTCGATGCGTTTGTCGGCACCGCTGCGGCCGATCACCTGGGCGCCCAGGATCAGATCGGTGCCGGGGTCGACCAGCAGCTTCATGGTGAGCCGCTCGGCACCGGGGTAGTAGCCGGCGTGGTCGGCGGGGTGCGCGTGGATGACGCGGTGCGCGCGTCCGGCATCCGCCAGGCGTCGCTCGCTCCACCCGACCATCGCGACGGCGAGGCCGAACACGCCGACGATCGCCGTGCCGACCGCCGGAAGGGCGTCGGCGGGGCGCTCGTCGAGCAGTCCGTGTTCCCAGGCGATGACGTCGGCCGCGGTACGGCCGTGCCGATTCGCCAGGCCCGCCATCGTGACCAGGGTCGGCTCGGCCGAGATCGCATCGATCTTCAGCGCGGCGTCGCCGACGGCGAAGATGCGCGGGTCGCTGGTGCGCTGCAGGGCGTCGACCTCGATGCCGCCGCTGGGCGCGGTCGCGAGACCCGCGGTCGTGACGATGGATGCCGCCGGGCGCACGCCACGGGCGTCGATCAGCAGGTCGGCGGCGACGGTGGTGCCGTCGTCGAGGTGCACGCCGTCGGCATCCACCGAGGCGACCGAGGTGCGCATGCGCAGGTCGACGCCGCGAGCGGCGAGTTCATCGACGACGAGAGCGGCCATCTCGGAGTCGAGGGGGCTCAGCGGATGGGCGCCGTTCTGCACGAGCGTGACGTCGAGTCCGCGGTGCACGAGGTTCTCGACGGCTTCGAGACCGATGAAGCCGCCGCCGGCGACGACCGCGCGTCCCGCGCGCGGTGCCTCATCGAGGGCCAGTTCTTCGAGAGCGAGGGTGATGCGATCGACGTCGTCGACGGTGCGCAGGGTCGAGACCGTCGGGCCGCCGTCGATCTGGTCGAACGCGTCGCGTGGAGTGGCGCCGACGGCGAGAATCAGGTGGTCGTACGCCTCGTCGATCACGGCGCCGGTGCGCGCATCGCGGATGCTGACGGTCTGGGCCTCACGGTTGATCGCGACCGCCTCGTGGCGGGTGCGCACGTCGAGCTCGAAGCGCGCGCGCAGCGATTCGGGGGTCTGCAGCAGCAGTGCCTGCCGCTCGGGGATGACCCCGCCGACGTAGTACGGCAGGCCGCAGTTGGCGAAGCTGACGTAGTCGCCCTGCTCGATCACGATGATCTCGGCCGACTCGTCGAGGCGCCGCAGACGTGTGGCGGCGGACATACCGCCGGCGACGCCCCCGATGATGATCACGCGCATCTACTGACTCCCCTTGCGCTCAAAGATACCCCCTAGGGTATCATGCGCGCTGGGTGCCGGGGATGGCGGCGATGAGCTCCCTCGTGTAATCGTGCGCCGGCTCGGCGAAGACGCGCTCGGCATCGCCGCTCTCGACGACGCGACCCTTCTGCATCACGACGATGCGGTCGGAGATCTGACTCACCACGCCCAGATCGTGCGAGATGAACAGATAGCTCAGACCGAACTCGGCCTGCAGGTCGACGAGCAGCTGCAGGATCTGCTCCTGCACCGACACGTCGAGCGCCGACACCGGCTCGTCGAGGATCATCAGCTCGGGCCCGATGGCCAGCGCCCGGGCGATGGCCACGCGCTGGCGTTGTCCGCCCGAGAGCTCGAGCGGACGACGGTCGGCCAGTTCGGGCGCCAGCCGCACGCGCTCCAGCAGATCGCGCACCAGGCTCGCCTGCGACGCGCGATCACCGATGCGGAACGACCGCAGCGGTTCCGACACGATGCGCTCCACGGTCATGCGCGGATCGAGTGATCCGAACGGGTTCTGATACACCACCTGCATCCGCCGGCGCAGCTGACGCAGCTCCTCACCCCGGGCGTGGGTGATGTCGGTGCCGTCGAGCAGCACGGCGCCGGAGTCGGCCGACACGAGCCGAGCCGCGATCCGCGCACTGGTCGTCTTGCCCGACCCCGACTCGCCGACGATCGACAGCGTCTTGCCGCGCGGCACCGCGAACGAGACGTCGTCAGCCGCGAGGAACGACCCGCCGCGTACGCCGTACGTCTTGCTCAGCGAACGCACCTCGAGAATGCTCTCGTGCGCCTGTTCCCGCACGCCCCGGTCGCGGAACGCGGTGAACACGGCGCTCTCGACAGCATCCGGCGCCTGGGGCGTCAGGCGCCCCTGACGCAGCCCCGGCGCGGCAGCCACCAGGCGACGGGTGTACTCGTGACTCGGTGCGCTGAGCACGTCGGCCGTGGCACCGCGCTCGACGATCTCACCGCGGTACATCACGATGATCTCGTCGGCCCGGTCAGCGGCGACCGCGAGGTCGTGCGTGATCAGCAGCACCGCGGTACCGTGGTCGGCCACGAGCTGGTCGAGCTGGTCGAGCACGTGCCGCTGAACCGTGACATCGAGGGCGCTCGTGGGCTCGTCTGCGATGACCAACTGCGGCCCGCACGCCCAGGCGATGCCGATCAGGGCCCGCTGACGCAGACCGCCCGACAGCTCGTGCGGATACTGCGTCGCCCGCAGCGCCGGCTCGGGAATGCCGACCTCATCGAGGATCTGCACCGCACGCGCGGCGGCCGCGGCACGCGGCATCCGCCGGTGGATCCGCAGCGTCTCGGCGATCTGCTCACCGACCCGCATCAGCGGGTTGAGCGACGAACCGGGGTCCTGCGGGACGAAGCCGATCTGCGCACCGCGCACCTTGCGCAGCATCCGCTCGGGAAGACGCGCGAGGTCCTCACCGGCGAAGCGGATCGCGCCCGCGCTGACGCGGCCGTTCTCGGGAAGACGCCGGATCAGCGCCTGGGAGACCGTCGACTTGCCCGAGCCCGATTCACCGACCAGCGCGACGACCTTGCCGGCGTGCACCTCGAAGGACACACCGTGCACGACCTCGGCGCTCCGGCCACGTGTGGCGTACTCGACCCGCAGATCTTCGACCTTGAGCAGCGGCGCAGTCATCGCTCACCTCCGATTGCGCGCGCCACCCGGTTCACGGACAGCACGACCACCAGGATCACCAGGCCGGGGATGATGCTCAGCCACGGCTGCGTCGCGATGAAGTCGCGTCCGGCCGACGACAGTGCGCCCCACTCCGGCGCGGGCGGTGGCGCGCCGAATCCGAGGAACGTGAGTGCGGAGACGCCAAGAATCGCGGTGCCAAGTTCGAGGGCGGCGACCGCGATCACCGGGCGGGCAGCGTTGGGCAAAACATGGCGGAAGAGGATCGCCGGCGTGCGCGCGCCGAGCGTGCGCGCTGCCTCGACGTACTCCTCGTTGCGCACCCTCAGCACCTGCGCGCGCATCACGCGCGCGAAGCTCCCGGCGGCTCCCAGACCGACGCCCAGACCGATCGAGATCGGCCCGAATCCCAGCGTGGCCACGACGATGAGGGCGAGAAGGATGCCCGGGATCGCGACGAGCACGTCGACCACGCGCATGATCGCGAAGTCGACCGGACCCCCGAGAAAGCTCGAGGCGAGACCGATCAGCCCGCCGACCACGACACCGACGACGACGGCGAGTGCCGCCGACACGATCGACAGCGCTGTGCCGTGCACGACTCGGGAGTACAGGT
Source organism: Microbacterium esteraromaticum (assembly GCF_028747645.1). Lineage (NCBI taxonomy): Bacteria > Bacillati > Actinomycetota > Actinomycetes > Micrococcales > Microbacteriaceae > Microbacterium > Microbacterium esteraromaticum. The sequence continues at coordinate 124,130 of NZ_CP118100.1, read as the reverse complement.
CGCGGCCGAGGTTATCGGTGCCGAACAGGTGCTCGGGGCTGGGCGGCAGCAACCGATCCTTCGGCACCGAGAGGTAGGGATCGTGCGTGGCGAGCAGCGACGGGGCGACGATCGCCACGGCGACGGTGATCAGCACCAGCACGCTGAGCGTGAATCCGGGTTGACGCAGCAGTCTCATGCCGACGCCTCCTTCTGCGACGTCTCCGGTTGAGTGCCGCGTGCCGCCGAACGTCCCGAGCGGCGCGTGCGCGGGTCGATCACGCCGTACGCCAGGTCGACGATGAGGTTGACCGTGGCATAGACGGCGGCGACCATGAGCACGATGCCCTGAATGACATTGACATCCCTGGCCAGCACGGCGTTCACGGTCATCCGGCCGATGCCGTCACGTGAGAAGACCGTCTCGACCACGGCCGTGCCCGCCGCGAGGTAGCCGATCGTCAATCCCAGCACGGTGATCGTCGGCAGCAGCGCGTTGCGCAGCAGGTGCGCGGTGAAGATGCGGCGGGGCGGTACGCCCTTGGCCACCGCGGTGAACACGTGCTGGCTGGCCTGGGCCTCCAGCACGGCCGCAGAGAACACCTGGAACAGGATCGCCCCGACCGGCAGGGCAAGGGTGATCGCGGGCAGGATCGCGCTGCCCGGCTGGCGACTGCCCGATGACGGCAGCCAGCCCAGTGTGAACGAGAAGAAGCTGATCAGCAGCAGGCCCGTGAGGAACGCGGGGATCGCCACACCGAAGGGAGGGATCTGCAGCAGCAGGTTGCGCAGCCAGCGCGTCGGCGCCAGGAAAGCGAGGAACGTGAAGACCACGGCGATGATGATCGCGATCACCAGGGCGATCGCGGCGATCTCGACGGAGTTCGGCAGCGCGCGGGCGATCATGGTCGCGACTGGCTGGCCGGTGGCGATCGAGATCCCGAGGTCGCCCTGAGCCAGCATCCCGAGGCGGTGCCAGTATTGCTCCCACGGGGTGCCCGCCAGACCGTACTGCTCGCGCATCCGCTCGAGCGTCTCGGGATCGACGACGGTGTCGCCGCCGCTCTTACTCGCGATCGCGGCGAGCAGCGGGTCGCCGGGCAGGAAGGTGACCAGGAGGAATACGACGGTGTACGTCGCCAGCACCACGAACAGGAACTGCGCCAGTTTCGGTGCGATGTAGCGCAGCGCATTCAGTGTCGCGTTCATGAGGTCGTGCCTGTCATCTCCTGATCACCTTCCTACCGAATCCGGCTCAGCGCTGGACGGTGACGTCGTACAGGTTGACCCGCGACGACGAGTCGAACGCAACGCCCGAGACGCCCTTCTGCGAGGCGTGCACCTGCGCGACCTCGAGCAGCGGCACCAGATAGGCCTGCTCGACGATGCGCTGCTGCGCCTCTGCGAGGATCGCGGTGCGCTCGACCGGGTCGGCCGTCGCGGCCTGCGCGGTCAGCTGCGCTTCGAGCTCGGCGTCGTCGATCACAGCCCAGTGCGCCTCGGATGCCGGCGAGAGCATGACGCGCAGTGCGTCGGGGTCGGTGCGGGTCAGGCCCGCCGACAGGAAGTCGAAGTCCTTCGACGCGACAGCACCGAAGAAGTCGCCCGCGGTGACCATGTTGATCTTCAGGTCGATTCCCGCCTTGGCCAGCTGCACCTGCGTCGCCTCAAGCACGTCCTGCCCGTAGAACGCCGTCACCGACACCGTCAGGGGCGTGCCGTCCTTCTCGCGGGTGCCCTCTGCGCCGACCTTCCAACCGGCGTCGTCGAGCAGCTGCTCGGCGGCGTCGAGGTCGAAGGTGAGCGCGTCGGCCTGGTCGAGGAACGACGGCGTGGCCGAGCTGAGCACGCCGGCGACCGGCTGCACCATGCTCGAGCCGGTCAGCTCGGCGATCTCGGTGCGGTCGGTGGCAAGGATCATCGCCTGGCGCACGACCGGGTCCGAGACGATCGGTCGCTCGGTGTTGGGCACGAGCGAGGTCGGGATGCCCGGGTTCGCCCGCGCGTAGATCTCGTAGTCACCCGTGCTGAACCGCTGCTCGTCGATCGCGGGCAGATCGAAGATCATGTCGAACTCGCCGGTCTGCAGACCACCCGTGCGCACGCCGGGCTCCGGCGTGATCGCGAACGTGATGCTCTTGATCGCCGCGTCGCCGCTGCTCGCACGCAGCGACGAGCCCCACCCGTAGCCCTCACGGGCCGAGAGGACGACCGCGTCGTTCGCGGTGTACTCGTCGAGCACGAACGCGCCCGAGCCGACGGGCGCCAGGCAGCGCTCCTCGGCGGTCAGCGCGGCGGTCTCATCGGAGAGCATGCCCAGGGTGATGGTGCTCGCGCCCTGCAGGAACTGCGCGTTGGGCTCGGCGAAGGTGACCTTCACCGTCGACTCGTCGACGACCTCGGTCGCCTGGTAGCCGGCGAGATACTGCGAGGCCAGCGGTGCGGTGCTGCCGAGCGCGGCCAGCGCATCGAAGTTGGCCTTGACCGTCTCGGGCGTCAGCTCCGAGCCGTCGCTGAAGGTGACACCGTCACGCAGGGTGAACGTGAACTCCTTCAATGTGTCGCTCGCGACGAATGCGTCTGCGAGCCACGGGACGATCTCGCCGGTCTCGGGATCCTGGTCGACGAGCGAGTCCACCAGCTGGCGGCTGATGTTCAGCGCCGTGGTCAGCGTGACCTGCTGCGGGTCGAGGCACACCGGGTCGTCCTGGACGGCGATGTAGAGCTCGTCACTCGTCTCGCCACCGTCGGTGGTGGCGGGGGTGCAGCCGGCGAGCAGACCGGCTCCGAGTGCAGCCGCGCCGAAGGCGGCGATCCAGCGTGTGGATGCGTGTCGTACGGGGGTGTTCACGATCGTCCTCTCTCAGGGTCCAGCGGGTCGGGTAGGCGGTCAGGCCGCGGTGGGCAGGGCGCCGTGCACGAGGCGGCCTCGTGAGACGACGGCGACGATGTTCTCGACGCGCAGGTCGGCGATGTTCTCCCAGGGGCGGCCGCGCAGCACGACGAAGTCGGCGCCGTAGCCCTCCGCGAGGGTGCCGACGCGCTTGGTCAGGCCGACGACGTCAGCAGCATCCGACGTCGCGGCGCGCAGCGCGCGCTCCGCGTCCCAGCCGAACATGTCGGCCATCAGGCGCACTTCCTCCATCTGGTCGCCGAACTGCACGAAGATGCCGTTGGCGTCGGTGCCGAGCACGAAGCGGATGCCCGCGCGACCGGCGTCACCGAAGAGCGAGTCGCGGTAGGCCACGACGTCCTTCGCCTTGTCGCGGGCATCGTCGGTGACGGCGACGCGACCATCGGCGATGGCGTCGTTGATGAGCAGGGTCGGCGCGACGGGGATGTTGCCGGCGACGAGGCGCTCCCACTGGTCGGCTTCGAGGCCCGTGCCGTGCTCGAGCGAGTCGGCGCCGACCGAGAGGGCGATCTCGTTGCCCTCGGCGGAGTGGCTGTGAGCGGCGACGGGCATGCTGAGGGCGTGGGCCTCGTCGATCGTGGCGCGGATCTCATCGAGTGTCTGGTTGCGCCAGCCGACCTTGTCGCCCATCGACAGCACGCCGCCGCTGACGAAGATCTTGATGCCGTCGGCGCCCATGCGGGCGTACTCGCGCACGAGCTTACGGCACTCGTCGGGGCTGTCGGCCGTGCGGCCACGGTGGGGGTAGTGCGGCGGGATGAAGAGGTCGCCGTGACCGGCCGTCATGCCGACGGCGCCGTGGACGAGCACGCGCGGCCCCGGCTGGATGCCCTCGTCGAACGCGCGCTTGACGGCCAACTGCCGTTCGTCGCCCGACAGGTCGCGCAGAGTGGTGACGCCCGCGCGCGCGGCCTTCTGGGCGTTGTTGGCGATGTGGAAGACCTGCTCTTCCCACGGGGTGATCAGCGGCCATGACGACCAGTCGGCATGCCCGGTTCCCGAGTAGGCGCCCAGGTGCACGTGCGTATCGACGAGGCCGGGGATGACGCAGAGCTCGTCGAGCGTCCCCTCATCGGACTGCACCGCATCGATGCGGTCGCCGGTCCAGTCGATGCGGCTCGTGCCGCGATAGGCACTGCCGTCCCAGAGGTGGATTCCCCGGATGCTCTCCGTCGTCGTCACTGCTCACTCCTTTGTAGGGATCGACTGACGCTAACAGACTCACCCGCACTTGTTGATAGGTTATTTCCATCATCGCCCAACTTGTTGACTTGTTGTGATGATTGTGACGACGCCTATGCTGTCCAAGGCGGGGGGACGCAGATGACCGATGGCACGATGAGCGCGTGGAGCGAGCGAAGGCCGCGCACGCCGCTCACCGAAGACGAGCGCATCCTCAGCGGAGTTCTGCGCCACGTCCGCGAATCCGCCGCCGCCGGAACAAGCCTCCCCGGCGAGCATCGGCTCGCCGAACTGCTCGACTGCACCCGCCAGCAGGTGCGCCACGCCCTTGCCGAGCTCGGCAACCTCGGGATCGTCACCCGGCGTCAGGGCGCGGCGACCACGATCGATCCACTTGCCCTGCGACTGAGCGCACGGTTCGAGGCCTGCGTCGAGTACGGCGATGTGCTGGCGCGCATGGGGTACACCCCCTCGGTCGAGGTACTGTCGGCCTCGTTCGAACCCACCCCCGCCGACATCGCGCCGCTGCTGCACCCCGACGTCGAACCGGTCTCGGCCCGCATCGTGCTGCGCTGGTTCGCCGATGACCAGCCGGCCATGGTCGGCACGTACATCCTGCCTCTGCCCGCCGGCACCGAGCGCCCCTTCATCGACCCCACCCGTTCGGTGTTCGACATCGCCGCGGACCTGTGGTCGGAGCGCATCGTGTGGGAGGTCGTGTCGGCCGGCGTGACGGCCCTCACCGCCGAGGAGGCCACGCAGCTGGAGCAGCCCGAGGGCGAAGTGGCCAAGATGTGGACCACGGTCGGCGTCACCGTGAGCGGAAAGCACATCTACCACGCCCGCGAGGTGCACCACCGCGACCTGGTGACGTACTCGTTCATCCGCACGGTCAAGGAGCCGTGGCGGGTCGGACCCCGCTGAGTGCGGCGGCGACGCGCAGTAGGCTGAGCGCATCATGGATGTGTTCTTCCAGGACTTCTGGGACTTCGCCCGCGACTACTGGTGGCTGATCTTCCCGATCATGGGCATGGCCGGCGGAGCCGGCAAGGCGTGGGAGCGCGCCGCCAAACGGCGCCACGAACGCCGCCTCGAAACCCTGCGGGTGAAGGGTGAGATCAAGGCCGCTCAGCTCGCCGCGCGCGGCATCGTCCCGACCCGCGAGCAGAAGCGTCGCGCCGACGACGACGACGAACGCGCCGCGAGCCGCCAGATGCTCGAGAAGCTGTTCGCTGAGCACGACGAGATCACTGCGCGCTGGCTCGACTATGAGCTCGACGTCGCCAAGCTCATCGCGTTCCCCGCGATGAGCGACGGCCGCCAGCCGCTGACGGCCGCCTTCCTGCGCGCCAAGAAGACCGCCGACGCCCTGCGCCCGGAATCATCGGATGCCACCGTGAGCGAGTCCGAGATCGCCGAGTACCTCGAAGCAGTGGGCAACTACGCCGTGGCGTTCGACGTCGCGGAACGCGACGCCCGCCGGGTGCGCGACTCGGGCTTCAGCGAAGACGAGCGCAAGCGCCTGGACCGCGCCCAGCACATGCTCGCCGTCGCCCTCGACGACGCGGCAACCCAGGCCGAGCGCAACGTCGCCTACAAGCGCGTGCGCGAAGAGCTCGACGGGCTGATCCTGCTCTCTGACGAGGCCGTCGACGCGCTCAAGAAGCAGGTCGCCGGCGAGCTGGCGGCTCCAAAGCAGGCTCCCCTGCCGCCAAGAACTCAGGACGATTCCACTTTTTCAGGATGATCCAGCCCCCGGCATCCTGAGAAGTTGCGATCGTCCTGCAGAAATGCCGGGCGCGACGCGCGCCCCGGCGCGTAGGCTCGGAAAATGGCTGACAGAGACACCGTGCGGGTCGGGATCGTCGGCGCCGGGGCGATCGCCCCGTCGCACATCGAGGCGTGGCAGGCGTTGGGCGCCGAGGTCAGCATCCTGCATCGCACGGGCGCACGCCAGCTCGGCGAGCGGTACGGCATCCGCGTGATCGACGACCTCGACGACCTGATCGCCGCGGTGGGGATCGTCGACATCATCAGCCCCACCAGCACCCATCTCGACATCGCGCGCCGCGCGTTCGCCGCGCGGCGGCACGTGGTCTGCGAGAAGCCGTTGGCGGTCACCGAGTCGGATGCCGTCGCGTTGGCAGCGGCGGCATCGGATGCCGGCATGCGCCTCTTCCCGGCCCATGTCGTGCGCTACTTCTCGGGCTACCACGCGCTGAAGCAGCGGATCGAGGCGATCGGCACCCTGGTCGAGCTGACCCTGCGGCGCACCGGGGTGGCGCCGGACGCCGCCTGGTTCTTTTCGGAGGACGCCGGCGGCGGGCTCATCCGCGACCTGATGATCCACGATCTTGACCAGGCCCGGTGGCTCGCCGGCCCCGTCATCGAGGTGACGGCCACGCAGGATCCCCCGGCCGTCGACGGACACATCCAGCCTCCGGTGTCGGCGCACGTCACGCTCACGCACACCAACGGCGCGATCAGCCACGTACGCGGCGACTGGGTCGGCCCTGAGTCCACCTTCCGGTCGGTAGCCGAGGTCATCGGCACCGACGGCACCCTGCGCGTCGACACCGCGGATGCCACTGCCTTCTCCGCAGGAGAGATCGACGCCGCAGAGGCCGCGGCACCGGCATCCGATCCGTATCGGGAGCAGCTCGCCGATTTCGTCGACGCGATCCGCACCGGGCGTGAGGCGCGCGTCACTCCCGCCGACGGCATCGCCGCGGTACGCCTGGTGGATGCCGCCTACGAGTCGCTGCGCACCGGGCGCACGGTGCGCCTGCCGCACTGACCCGCTGGCGACATCACCTCTCCAGGCCCAGCGGCCGCACGAGCACGTGCCGCCGATCACGCACCCACACGGCCCTGGTCTCGCGATGCTCGGCACGGGTCGTGAACCGGTAGCGGTACGAGACCACCCGCACCCAGCGCGGCGGCGTGCCGCCGAACGGGTCATGACGCAGCAGCCGCAGCGTTGAGGCGTCGGCCTCCAGCAGCCGCACCAGCAGCGCCGAGAACCAGTCGTCGACGGCGTGCCCGAGCGGCAGGAACCACATCAGCCAGTCCAGACGCAGATGGTACGGGGCGAACAGACGGGGCACCCGGTTCACATCACCCGGTTTGCCGCGAAACTCGTACTCCGACCAGCGGGCCGTCTCGGGGTCGGCATCCGCGGTGCCCTCGACGATCCACTCGATGCGCTCCTTCGTCACCGTGCCGAACGCGCCGTAGGCGTTGGCAAGCTGCCAACGGTTGAAGCTCGCGTTCATCAGCTGGCGATGGGCGAAAAGGTTGCGCAACGCCGGCCAGCTGAGCGCGACGTAGAGCGCACCGACGGCGGAGGTCACGACGATCCAGTAGAGCGGGATCGTCGCCTGCGGCGCCGGGTTGCGGATGCCCGCGAGCATGCCCGCAGCAACACCGAGCCCCGAGAAGGCGAGCACGATCGTCGCCCAGTTGAGCCACGCGAAGTTGCCGGTGACCACGAGCCACAGCTGGGTCAGGATGATGACGGTCGCGGCGGCGGCACCGATGAGCGTCGGCACCGGTCCGGCGATCCACAGCCCCAGCAACGGCGTGAACAGCAGGAATGGCACGACGAGTTGAGCGAAGTGATTGCCGAGCACCTCAGCGCGGTGGAACCAGCGGGGCAGCAGATGCGCCTGACGGCTGAGCGGGCCCGGCATCGGCTGGGTCTCATGGTGGTACATCAGCGCCGTCAGGTCGCGCCATTCCCGCCCGCCGCGGATCTTGATCATGCCCGCGCCGAACTCGAGGCGAAACAGCAGCCACCACAGCAACACGATCGTCACCGTCGGCGGCGGGTGTTCGGCCGACCCGAGAAAAGCCGCGAGAAACCCCGCCTCGAGCAGCAGCATCTCCCACCCGAACGCGTAGAACGTCTGGCCGATGCTGACGATCGACATGTACCCGCCCCACAGCAGCAAGAAGCAGACCATCGGCACCCAGGGCGGGCCCCACTGCGGAACGCCCACCACCAGCAAAGCAGCCAGGCCGATGCCGGCCCAGCACAGCGCGGCAAGCCGCCGATCCGTGTAGCGCAGTCGCGAGAAGAGCGTCGGCCGTAGCATCCGCCGCCTTCTCGGCGACTCGGCCACCCACGCGAGCAGGTCCGGCGCCGGCAGCAGGCCGCGCTCTCCGAGCAGCGGCCGGAACTGATTCAGCGACGAGACGAACGCCACCAGGTAGAGCGCAGCGATGCCGCGCTGCAGCACCTCACGCGCGAAGCCGAAGTCGACGGCGGCGAACCCGTCCATGTGCACAGGCTACGCCGCCCGCAACGCACCGAGGCCCCCTCCTGTGCGACAGGAGAGGGCCTCGGTGGAATGCGTTGGTCTTACTCGGTGATGAGCCAGTCGACCTGGTCGCCGAACTCGGCGATCCACGCGTCGACGGCCTCAGCCGACTTGTCCTTGTACTCGTCCGAGGTGACGAGGCTCTCGAGCGCACCGTACTGCTCGTCGGTCAGGGTGACGTCGCCGATGAAGTCAGCGGCCTCGGGGAACTCCTCGGCGAAGCCGAGCTTGCCCAGGAAGTGCAGACCCTCGGTGGCACCCATGGCGCCGTTGGGGTCTTCGAGGTCCTTCATCGGGTAGGCGCTGTTGGCCCAGAATGGACGCCACAGCGTGACGACGATCGGGTCTTCGGCGGCCACAGCCGTGTCGAGCGTGGCGAGCATGCCACCGGTCGACGACGTCAGCAGCTCGTACTCGCCGTCCAGACCGTACTCGGGCATCGCGCTCTCCTGCACGGCCTTGGTGAGTCCCGCGCCGGGCTCGATGCCGATGATCTTGCCGTCGAACATGTCGGCGTTGCCCTTGAGGTCGGCGATCGAGTTGATGTCGTCCAGGTAGTCCGGAACGGCCATCGTGAGCGCCGCGCCCTCGTAGTAGGTGCCGAGGTCTTCGATCTTGTCGCCGTACTCCTCCATGTACGAGGCGTGCGTCACCTCGGACCACGCCGACGGGTACATGTCGATGTCACCCTGCGACAGGGCGGTGTACAGCGGGCCGGCGTCGACGACGTCTTCCATCTCGATCTCGTAGCCGAGCTTCTCGAGCTGGTCGGCGAGCAGGTACGCCGTGCTCAGACCGTCGGTCCATGCGGGCAGGAACCCCATCGAGATGGTGCCCATCTCGTCGCCGGCGGGTGCGCCTGCGTCGCCCGAGTCGCCGGAGTCGCCACCGGCGCAACCGGTGAGGACGAGTGATGCCGCCGCGCCGAGCGCGACGATGCTGGTCAGGTGCCTCTTGTTCATGGTGCTTCCTTCTTTCTTCACGTATGTCTCACGCGTTCCGTATGTAGTGCTGTGTGGAAGGGACGTTCTGTGGGTCAGGCTGCGGCCGCCGAGTCGACCGTCTGCGCCGCGGATGCTGCCGACGCGCGGCGCATCTCGTCACGGCGCCGCTGCATCATGCCCATCAGCGACGAGCGGTTGCCGCCGGGGTTGCCGAGTGCCGCCGTGACGCGGTCGAGGTAGACGGCGATGAACACCACGCCGAGGCCGGCCTCGATGCCCTGGGCGACGTTGATCGTCGCGAGCGCGGCGACCACTTCCTTGCCCAGGCCGGGTGCGCCGGCCATACCGGCGATGACGGCCATCGACAGGGCGAGCATGATCACCTGGTTGACGCCGGCCATGATGGTCGGCATCGCGAGTGGCAGCTGAATGCCGCGCAGGATCTGCCCGGGCGTCGCGCCGAAGGCGTGACCGGCTTCGACCGTCTCGGAGTCGACGCCGCGGATGCCCAGCTCGGTCAGACGCACACCGGGCGGCAGCGAGAAGATCACCGTGGCGATGACGCCGGGCACGAAGCCGAGGCTGAAGAAGATGATCACGGGGATCAGGTACACCAGCGACGGCATGGTCTGCATCAGGTCGAGCACCGGCTTGATGACGGCACTGACGGTGTCGTTGCGGGCCGCCCAGATGCCCAGCGGCACGGCGATCGCGACGGTGACGAGCGTGGCGATCAGCACCAGCGCCAGCGTCTGCATCGCGTTGTCCCACTGGTCGACGCCGAGGATGACGACGAACATCACCACGGTGCCGATCGCGAGCTTCCACGAGCGCACCAGCCAGGCGATCAGCGCGAAGATGATGATCATCACCGGGGCCGCGGGTGCCATCAGCATGTTGGCGAGGCCCTCGGCGAGGAAGCCGACGAAGGCGGCGATGGCGTCGGTCAGCCAGTCCAGATCATCGCGGACCCAGTCCACGACGCTCTTTCCCCATTCACCGATCGGAATGTTGAAGCCGTCCATCAGCGCACCTCCTCTGCCTGCTCGTTCTTGTTGCCTGTACTGCCCGGAGTGCCTGCGGCGGCCGCGGTCGCCTCCTCGAGCACCTCATCGATCATGGTCGCCGACATCGGCTGAAGCGGGATCGTCAGCTCACCTGTGGCACCGCTCCCGGGGCCCAGCGCCGCCAGCAGCGTCACGCGGGGGATCACACCGGTCAGGCGTCCCTCGGTGTCCGTCACGGCGAGCGGCAGTGGCGACTCGACCGACGGGATGAACAGATTCATCAGAATCTCGTTCTCGTCGATGCTCTGCGGCACCGGCTTCACCACAGTGGCCAGCGAGGTCTCGCCCTTGCGCACGAGCTTCACGGCGTCGCGATCGGTGACGATTCCAACGAGATGGCGGTCGCGGCCGACGACGTAAGCCGCCGACATGTAGGCGTCGCGCATCTGCTTCAGCGCCGTGCGCGGGCCGGACGTCTCGGTGACCACCGGACGCGGCGTCTCCATGACATTGGCGGCGGTGAGCACGCGGGCGCGGTCCACGTCCTGCACGAACTGCTCGACGTAGTCGTTGGCCGGGTCGGTGAGGATGTCCTCAGGCGTACCGATCTGCACGATGCGACCATCGCGCATCACCGCGATGCGGTCACCGAGGAACATCGCCTCGTTCAGATCGTGAGTGATGAAGATGATGGTCTTCTGCAGCTTCTGCTGCAGTTCGACCAGCTGCTCCTGCATCTCGCGACGGATCAGCGGGTCGAGCGCACTGAACGCCTCATCCATGAGCAGGATGTCGCCATCTGCGGCGAGCGCACGGGCGATGCCCACGCGCTGCTGCATGCCACCGGAGAGCTCGCTGGGCAGCTTGTCGCCCCAGCCGTCCAGGCCCACCATGGCCAGGATCTCGCCGGCCTTCTTCAGCCGGGTGGCCTTGTCGACGCCCTTCAGCTCCAACGGGTAGGCGACGTTCGCGGCCACCGTGCGGTGCGGAAGCAGCGCGAAGTGCTGGAACACCATCGACACGTGGTCGCGGCGCACCTCGCGCAGGCGGGATCCCGAAATGCCGGTGATCTCGCTGCCTTCGATGGTGATGGTGCCGTCGGTCACATCGTGCAGGCCGTTCAGCATGCGGATCAGTGTGGACTTACCGGAACCCGACAGCCCCATGATCACGAAGATCTCACCGCGTTTGACGGTGAAACTCGCGTCGATCACTGCGGCTGTGCCGACGTCGAGTACGTCGGTACGGGACTCGCCCGCCTTCAGCCGCTTGACTGCCTGCTGTGGATTTCGGCCGAATACCTTGTACAGATTGCGCGCTTCAAGAGCGGTTTCGGACACGTTTCCCCCGTGACTCACCGGCTCCAGGGTCGGCGGTGAGTCCGTCTGGTTACGTCCGGGTCATGATCACAGGGCCGCTCGTTCATTGCCGTGCGCGGCGCGGACGCGGAGCTTCGGGCTCCACGCAGAGATCACCGACCATACGCCCGCACCCTCGGTGACATGCACAGCGTGAGGACGCGACCGCGGACTGGTCTTGGCCATCATGGCCACATTCCACCGTAACGAATGGCTGATCGGGTGGCAAATCCCGTTATCGTTTCGTGCCCTCACCGGGGATTCGCGCACGTCGCGTCGAGCGCGTCACCGTGAACTTCGGCGTGCGAGAGACCTGTTCGGTGGGGCCAACCACGCGCGTCAGAGCGCGGCGGTGGTCGAGATGCGAGTTGAACACCGTCCACACTTCACCGCCCGGCCGGACGAGCCGCGCAGCAGCCTCGATGAGCCGCCGACCCGCCCCTTCGTGCACGCTCGCACCGAGGTGGAAGGGTGGGTTGAGCAGGATCACGTCGGCGCTAGCATCGGGCAGGTCCGACCCGGCATCGTCGAGTGTGACGGTGATGCGGTCATCCAGGCCGTTCGCCGAGACCGTCGCCCGCGCCGAGCGCACGGCAGCAGCGGAGCGGTCCGTCGCAACGATCGTCGCGGTCGGGTGCTGCAGCGCGAACGCCACGGCCAGAGCCCCGGTGCCACAGCCGAGGTCGATCACCCGCATCCCCTCGTTCGCAACTCCGGAGATCTGGTCGCTAGCCCCCCCGTTTGAGGCGTTCTGCCCCGCTGCGGCCTCGTTTTTCCGGAGTTGCGAACGGCCGACCGTGCTGCCCTGCGCGCGGTAGCCCGCGCTGAGCGCCGGCATCGCGTCGAGCAGCGCCCGCGTCCCGATGTCGAGCTTGCTCCCCGCGAAGGCCCCGCCATGCGCGCAGAGCGTGAACTCCACCGGTGAGAAACCATCTGCCGTATGAGAAACCACGTGCGTGGTGGTTTCTAGAACGGGAAGTGGTTTCTCAGCGGGAGGGGACGGAGGGGAGGTACGGGAGGGAGGGGACGGAGGGGAGGAGGGGGATGGAGGGGAGGAGGGGGATGATGCCACCAGAAGGCGGGACTTGCGGGTGGCGCGTTGAGGATGCACGGACGTGAAATGACGAGCAAGCACATCGTTCTGCGTGAGCGTCATGTGCTTGACGCGGCCGCCGGCGACCAGCACGACCTCGGGGGTAGCCCAGCGCGCGACAGCATCCGCGATCTCATCCAGCGCCGCGAGCGACTTCGGCAACTGCATCAGCACCAGCTGCGCACCGCGCAGCAGTGTCTCGTCGAGCTCGTGCGTCGTGAATGCGTCCGGATCCGATCCCAGCGCGCGGGCGTTGTTCGCCAGCGCCCGGCGGCCCGTCACGAGATCCTGATGCACGCGGATGCCACGCAATCCGGCATCCGTCAGAGCGAGCGTGATCGCACCGTACTCGTCGCCGATCACGGCGATGCTGTCGCCCGCGATCCCGGCCGCACGGGCCCAGTCGACGAGCAGTTCGTCGGTGGCATCCCACGCCTGCAGGTTCGGCGCCTCGACATCGGGAAATCGCCGCAGCCTGCTGTAGTCGTACACCTGCTCACGATACCCACCGTTCGCGATAGCGTGAGCATCACCATGACTGCAACGCTGCATCTCACCACGGTCGCCCTGCCCTCCGCCCCTGTCGGACCGACCAACCCGCTGCCGCCCGTGGGCGCCATGCCCGAAGCGCCCTATGAGGCCTCGACCGCGAATCTGCCCGACGAGATCGCGGCGAACATCGCGTACGGTCGGGTCACCAGCATCCATCCGTATCTACTTCAGGACGCGTACTCGCGCGAGCGATCCCCCGCACCGATGCGGCTGGCGGTGCTGGAGAACGCGCACCTGCGCGCGGAGTTCGCGCTCGATCTCGGAGGCCGCCTCGTGCGGCTGCTCGACAAGGCCACCGGACGCGATCTGGTCTACCGCAACGCGATGTTCCAGCCTGCGAACCTGGGGCTGCGCAACGCCTGGTTCTCGGGCGGCGCCGAGTGGAACATCGGCATGCGGGGGCACTGGCCGCTGACCGCCTCACCGCTCTACGCGGCCGAGATCACGGCACCGGACGGCGCGCCGGTGCTGCGCATGTGGGAGTACGAGCGCAAGCGCGGACTGATCGTTCAGCTCGATGCCACCCTCGACGACAACGCCCCGGCGCTGCACGTGCGCGTGCGGGTGCGCAATCCGCATCCCCGCGAGACGGGCATGTACTGGTGGACGAACATCGCGGTCGCTCAGACGCCGGGATCGCGGGTGTTCGCCCCGGCGACGCACGCGTACCAGACGCAGTACGACGGTTCGCTCGGGTACGTCGACATCGCAGACCCCGACGTGAGTCGGCCGGCGAGCGCTCCGGCCGCCGCCGACTGGTTCTACGACCTGAACCGCGACCGCACGCCGTGGATCGCCGCTCTCGAGCCCGACGGTTCGGGCCTCGCGCACGTGTCGTCGCCGCGACTGCGTGCCCGCAAGCTGTTCGCGTGGGGAGACACCACCGGGGGCCGCCACTGGTGCGACTGGCTCGGCGGCGAGACGGGGGCGTACTTCGAGATCCAGGCAGGCCTGGCCACCACGCAGTACGAGCACCTGCCGATGCCGGGTGGCGCGACGTGGGAGTGGCACGAGACCTTCGTGCCGCTGCAGGTCGACGATGAGGCGCGGCATGGCGACTGGGAGAGCGCGGTCCCGGTGGTGGAGGCGGCGGTGCTGCGGGCATCCGAGGCGACGGACGCGTCGCGTCTCGAGGCGGTCGCCGACGTCACCCCGGAACGGATGCTGAACATCGGCGCCCCGTGGGGCGCGCTCGAAGCAGAGCTGGCCGCGCGCGTCGGCGAGTCGTTCGCGAGCCTTCCGGGTGTGCGCTTCGACCGGGATGCCGGTGAGGAGGGCGCCTACTGGGCGGCGCTGCTCGACGGCGAGGGCGATGCGGATGCCGCACCGCTGGATGCCCCTGCGTCGTACGTCGACGGCGAGCGCTGGGATCAGCTGTTGGCCGGCGCCGCGGCGACCTGGCTGACCCACTACCACCGAGCGGTCATCGCGCATGCGGCCGGCGAGCTGCCGCGCGCGGCGTCGCTGTACGAGGCGTCGTTGCGGCAGCGCCGCTCGCCCTGGGCGTTGCGTGGACTCGCACAGGCGCGAATCGCGCAGGGCGACACGGATGCCGGAATCACCCTGCTGACCGACGCGCTCTCGCTCGCTGCGGATGTCGTGCCCCTGGCTCTGGAACTCGGCGCGGAGTTGCTTCGCGCGGGCCGCGCCGACGAGGTGCGCGGGTTGGTGGCATCCCTCCCCGCTGAGGTGCGAGCTCTGGGCCGGGTGCGGATGCTGGATGTGCGCGCCGCACTCGCCACGGGCGACCGCGAGGCCGCGGGCGCTCTGCTTGAGGAGCGGTTCGAGGTGCCTGACATCCGCGAGGGCGAGCTGAGCATGTCGGCGCTGTGGCGGGAGGCGTTCCCCGACCGACCCGTGCCGGAGTGGTACGACTTCTCGATGAGCTGAGGCGCGGCACGGCTTCGCCCGCCCCGCCTGTCTGTTCAGATGGTCTCGTCGGCCGCGACGATGTCGATGTTCCAGAACAGGGAGTCGGGGTCGTCGCGGTCGTGCGCCTGCTCGGCCTCACGGAAGACCTGCTCGATCTTCTCCAGCGCGTTCACGAGTTCGACACGGGTCAACCGCGCCGAACGTTGAACGAACGTGCCGCGAATGACGGGATCGCGCCCCTGGGTGTATTCGGGCGCCCAGGTGACCACGCGACGCACGAGTTCGTGATGCTCGTCGGCGATGAGCGCCACGAAAGCGGCCGCCGCAGCTGCGTCGGCGACGGGCTGTTCGGGGGTACCCAGTTCGAGCGCGTGCAACTCGACGGGCTTCCAGACCCGGTCGCGCCGGTCGCGGGCTCGGTCGGGGTCCTCTTCGACGAGGCCCGCCTCGGCGAGCACCCGCAGGTGAAAGCTGAGCGAGTTCGCGGGCACCTCCAGTGCGGCCGACAGGTCGGCCGCACGAGCGTACTCGCGCCGGACGAGCTCGTTGATGATGCGGCGGCGCAACGGATTAGCGAGCGCCTTGAGCATCGCCGAGGTCATCACGGCGGCGCCGCTTCTGCCTTCCGCCGAGCCGCTTCCCATCCCCGCAGTCTAGTCATCAAAACTTGCGCAATTCTAGTTGCGCAAGTTTTCTTGCGCGGTTACTCTGGCGACATGACGATCGAAGCGCCCCCTGTTCGGCTCTGGAGCAACCGCCGCTACCTGCTCTGGCTCACCAGCGACACCGGCAAGGGCCTGGGCACCACACTGTTCAGCTTCGCGATCCCGCTCGTCGCACTCTTCGTCACCAATGACCCGGCCCAGGCCGGCATCATCGGCGGGGTCGGCATGGCGACGCGATTGGTCACGACACTCATCGGCGGCGCACTCGCCGACCGCCACAACCGCATCGCGATGATGCTCGTCGGCGCGCTGATCGCGACGTTCGTCGGCGCGGCCTTCACGGCGCTGGCGTTCTTCGAATCGCTGACCTTTCTCACCCTGCTCCTGCTCGAGGTCGCCCTGTGCGTGCGCGCCGGACTATTCGAGCCGGCGAGCGAAAGCGCGCTGAAGCAGGTCGTGCCCGACGAGGCGATGGGCCGGGCGCAGGCCGCCAACCAGGGGCGCGACGCCGCACTGCAGCTCGCGGGCGGCCCGCTCGGCGGTGCGCTGCTCGCCGCCGGCGCCTGGGTGGTCGGCGCGGTCATGACGGCCGCGTACGCGTTCGCCGCCGCGACCGCGTGGGTGCTGGGCCGCGCCGAGCGGCGCGATCCCGGGCATCCGATCCCTGACGAGAGCACCACGGATGCCGCAGATCCTCAGCCTGCCCGGGGAATGCTGCGCGAGATCCGCGAGGGCTTCCGCTGGTTGTTCTCGCGCCCCGACCTCAGCAGCGCGTTGGTCGTGATCACGATCGTCAATCTGGGTTTGACATCGGCCGTGACCAGTGTGATCTACGCACTGCAGCAAGCCGGACACTCCGAGATCACCATCGGCACACTCTCGGCCGTGATCGGTGTCGCCATGCTCGCCGGTGCACTTGTCGCCCCGCTGCTCGTACCGCGCGTCAAGACCGGTTCGCTCGTACTCGTCGGGCTGACGACGATCACTCTCGGTGCGTGCATTGTGAGTCTCGTCGACTCCCCGATCGGCATCGGCATCGTCTTCGGCGGCGCGGTTCTGCCGCTGCCGGCGCTCAACGCGGCGTTGATGGGGTACTTCATGGTCGCCACGCCATCGCGCCTGCTTGGGCGTGCGAACAGCGCCGCCGGCGTGCTCGGCATGGGCGCGATGCCCTTTGCCCCGCTGATCGCCGGCTTCGGGTTGGCCTGGGCCGGCCGCACCTCGACGCTCATCCTCTGCGCAGTCCTGTGCGCTCTCGCCGCGCTGCTCGCGCTGTTCAACCGACCGTTGCGCTCTCTGCCCACCGAGTCGGGGTGGTCTGCGCACGCCCGGCAGTTCGCGTAGGGGCGAGCGAGCGTTCACCCAAAGGGATCACTCGTTCACGCCCTCTGTACAGGAAGCCAGAAAGCGTTTACCGTAGGTGTCTCCGCCGATTCCCCAGGAGGCCGAAGATGTCCATCCCCACCGTGAACCGCCGCGCGTTCCTCGCCCTGCTCGGCGCGGGCGCACTGGTCACCATGACCGCCCAGCCCGCGAACGCCGCATCCGCCCGTATCGCAGCCTCAGCATCCGCCGATCCCCTCGCCGCACTCATCGAACGACGGCGAGTGATGCTCGTCGGCGACGGCAGCGCCGCCTCCGTACCTGAACTGGCCGACGTGCTGCGCCAGATGAGCGAGGCCGCCTCCGACTCATGGGGCGCCATGGTGCGCCCGGTCGCCGCGCCCGGCGTGTGGGCAGACCTGCCCCTCGCCGGCGTCAGCGGCTCAACCCTCTCAGGCAACATGGGCGTCACCTTCAACCGGCTGTTCAGCCTGGCCCTGGCCTACTCGACCGCAGGCTGCGCCCAGTACCAGGACCCGGCGCTGGCATCCGACCTCACCGCCGCACTCACCTACCTCAGCACCGACGTCTATGTCGCCGGACGGCCGCGCGTCGGCAACTGGTGGTTCTGGGAGATCGGCGTACCCCGCAAGGCCGCCGACACGCTCGTACTGCTGCACGAGGTCGTGCCCGCCGACGTGCGCACCACACTGCTCGGCGCCGTGCGCCACTTCGCGCCCAACCCCAACTGGCGCGGAAGCGGCACCAGCTTCGCCGAGACCGGCGCCAACCGCACCGACAAGGCGCTTTCGTGCGCGCTGCGCGGCATCCTCGACAACCGCCCCGATGAGATCGCGACGGCCCGCGACGCCCTCAGCGACACCGTGGCCGGCGGACGCAACAGCGTCTTCGGGTACGTCACGCGGGGCGACGGTTTCTACACCGACGGCTCATTCGTGCAGCACGGCCGCCTGCCCTACGTCGGCACGTACGGCGTGGTCACTCTTGGCGGCCTGGCCGAGATCCTCGGCCTGCTCGGTGGCAGCACGTGGGACGTCGTCGACCCGAACAAGTCGGTGATCCTGGATGCTGTCGAAGCCGCCTACGCACCGTTCATCTGGAACGGTCGCATGATGGACACCGTGCGCGGGCGCGCCGTCTCGCGGCAGAAGGCGCCCGACTACGTCGACGGCGCCGGCGCCATGACCGCCATTCTGCTGCTCGCCCCCGGCGCCGGCGAGCCGTACCGCAGCCGCTACCTGTCGCTGGTGAAGGGATGGCTGCAACGCAGCACCGAGCAGCAGTACGGCCTGCCCTCGCAGACCGTCGCGAAGTCGCTGCTGGTCACCTCGGTCCTCGGCGACGACTCAGTGGTTCCGGCGCCGGCGCCGGTGTACACCAAGGCCTTCGGCGACCAGGACCGGCTCGTGCACCACCGACCCGACTTCAGCGCCGTCGTCAACGTGTCATCGAACCGCATCGGCCGCTACGAATGGGGCAACCGCGAGAACAACGTCGGCTGGTACCAGGGCGACGGCCTGACGTTCATCTACTCCCCCACCGACCCCGGGCAGTTCGCCGACGACTTCTGGCCGACCATCGACCCGTACCGCCTGCCCGGCACGACGGTCACGGCAGAACCGCGCCAGAACGGCGCGACCGACGGCACGGGCATCCCCCGCGCGTACCAGCCGTTCGCGGGCGGTCTCGCTCTCGATGACCGTTGGGGCATTCAGGGCATGGACCACCTGAACCACAACAAGACCCTGAGCGCCCGCAAGTCGTGGTTCTTCCTCGATGACAAGGTGGTCTGCCTGGGTGCGGGGGTCACGTCGGCATCCGGCTTCGACGTGTTCACCACGATCGAGAACCGATCGTTCCCCGCAGGCGACGTGCCGCGCATCCGCACCGACAACCGCAACCGCGCGATGACCGCCGGTGACGCGGCCGTGACCGTCTCGCGCAACGTGCACATCGCCGGGCACGGCGGATACGTGCTGCTCGATGGCGAGAACGTCAGCGGCGACATCGATGTGCAGGTCGTGCGGCGCACGGGCGACTGGCGCACGATCAACTCGGGCTCCGACACGGGCGGCTCCGACGAGGTCAAGACCCGCGACTACGTCACGATCACCCACCACCACGGCACCGACCCGTCGGGCGGCGGATACGCCTACCTGATGATGCCGAACGTCGCGCACAGCGCGACCTTCGCCGAGTCGGGCCGGCCGAGCGTCGCCGTCGTCGCGAACAACGCCGTGGCGCAGATGGTGCGTGCCGCGCGCGACGGACTCACCCTCGCGAACTTCTTCGCCGAGGGATCGGCGGGCGGATACGAGACCACCGGACCCTGCTCGCTCGCCGTGCGCGAGCACGACGGGCGCACGACGATCGCCCTGGCGGACCCCAGCCGCACCCAGGACGTGGCGCGCGTTACCCTGCCGACGGGCACCGGGACGACCGTCGTCGAGGCGGATGCCGGAGTGCGGGTCGTATCGACGTCGCCGCTCACCGTCGAGTTCGCGCTCGACGGCCATGGCCACGCGGGACGCATCGTGCTGGGATAGTCGTCGGGGCCCCTGGCCAGGTCAGCCGCGGCCGGGCCAGGGGCACGGATCGGACTTGACCCTGACACTGTGGCAGGCAGGAGAACGGATAGATGCTGTCCATCGGAGCGTTCGCGCAGATCGGCCAGGTGACCCATCGGATGCTGCGGCACTGGGACACCTCCGGACTGCTCGTTCCCGCGCACGTCGATGCGTTCAGCGGCTACCGCTCGTACGATCCGTCGCAGCTGCACCGGCTGCATCGCATCGTCGCGTTGCGTCAGCTCGGGTTCGGGCTCGACGACATCGCCTCGATGCTCGACGACGGGATCGACGGTGAGCGCCTGACCTTGTTGCTGAACCAGCGACGCGAAGAGGTCGAGCACGAGCATCGAGTGGCGGCCGCGAGACTCGTCGATGTGGAGCGGCGCCTCCAGCACATCGCCAAGGAGAACCACATGCCCCGTATCGAGATCATCGACAAGCCCCTGCCCGCCGTCCGTCTGGCGGCACGCACGGCGTCGGTCGCCGAGCAGGCCGAGGTCGCCGCGGTCGTCGGCCCCGCGTTTGACGCGATCGCCGAGGTACTCGACACCGTCGGCGCATCGCGCGCCACCCCGATTGCGCAGTACGACACAGGCGACGACGGAATGCAGATCACCGTCGGGTACGAGTACTCGGGGCCTGCGCTCGACGGGGTGGAGATCGTCGAGCTGCCCGCCGCGCCGACCGCGATCTGCGGCGTGCACCTCGGTGGCATGGACCGGATCGCCGACAGCTGGATGGCCATCCACGAAGAGATCCTCGCCCGCGGTCTCGTACCCGCGGGCCCATGCCGGGAACTCTACGTCCGGGCCGTGTCTGACGACCAGACCGACTGGGTCACCGAACTGCAGCAGCCGGTCTCCCGCTCCTGACGCTCTCGTCACGTTCTGGGCGCGCCTGATGCGCGCCCAGAACGTGACGCTCAGCGCAGCGGGTCGAAGGGCTTGATGATGGGGTCGACGCGGCCCGTGACGATCTGCTCGGCGAGCAGCTTGCCGGTCGCCGGCCCCAGCACGATGCCCCACATGCCGTGACCGCCCGCGACGTACACGTTGGGCGCCTGGGTCTCACCGACCAGCGGCAGGCCGTCCGGGGTGACCGGTCGCGAGCCGACCCACTCGTCCTGGCGATCATCGAGGTCGATGCCGGTGAACATCTCACGAGCCTGCGCGATGATCGCCTGCACTCGGCTCGGCTGGAAGGGCTCGTCAGGTCGGCGGAACTCCATGGTGCCGGCGATGCGGAACCGTCCCTCGTAGGGCGTGCACGCGATGCGCTGGAACGGCAGGTACACCGGGTGCTCCTGCGGAACCTCGGTCGCGACGCTGAACGAGTATCCGCGACCGGCCTGCACGCGGGTGCGCACACCGAGCTTGCGGGCCAGCGCGGGCATCCACGCCCCCGTCGCGATGACGACGGAATCGGCCTCGCGACGCTCGCCGTTCGACATCGTCACCACGGGACGACGCGTCGACGAGACATCGACGACGTCGTAGCCGGTGAGCAGTTCGCCGCCGCGGTCGATGAACGCCTGGCCGAGCGCCTCCATGAAGGGTCCGGGCTCGAAGAACCGCTGGCCGTCGAGCCGGTACGCGTGACGGACAGCATCCGACAGCACCGGCGCGAGCTCACGCGGGTTCTCGAGCTTCTCGAAGGGCACGTCCTGCCCGTGGCGGATGACGCCGTCGATCTCATGCAGGAAGCCCTTGGAGTGGGCCTCTTCCTTGAAGCCGATCACGAACGGTCCCTCGCGGGTCCACGACTGCACGCCGCCGTCGATCAACTCGTCGAAGCACTCCAGAGCGATCCGGTCGATCGGTGTGAGGTCGGCCATGGTGCGGTCCCAGGCGCGGTGGGTGCCGTGCGCTGCGAACTGGGCGAGGAACGCCCACAGGCCCGGGTCGACCCGGAACGGCACGTGCAGGGCCGCGGCGGGGTCGAGCAGGGCCTTGGGTCCGTACGTCCACAGGCCGGTGTCGGCGAGCGGGATGGTCTTGCCGGGCGTCAGCCAGCCGGCGTTGCCCCAGGACGACCCGGCGGCGACGCCGACGCGGTCGATGACCGTGACCTCGACGCCGCGTTCCTGCAGGTGCCATGCCGTGGCGAGACCGACCATTCCGGCTCCGACGACGATCGTGCGCGTCATTGCGTCCTCCTGAGACTGCTGCGGTGTGCTTCGCGCGGGCGCGACGAGATGCCCGCTACCTGCGATTATGCAGATCTCGACGATGCGCTGGGGGAAAGTTCGAAGATTCTGCGTACATTGGTGCAGGAACAGTCGGATTATTGCCCCAGCGGGGAAGAAGTGAGTCTCATGGCATCCGAATCTTCGGCCACGCCCCAGCCCGGCCTGGATGCCGTCGACCGCACCCTGCTGTCCGAGCTGAGCCGCAACGGCCGCATCTCGAACACCGAGCTGGCCCGCATCGCCGGAATCGCCGAGTCGACGTGCCTGAAGAGGGTGCGCGCCCTGCAGGCAGGTGGCGTGATCGTCGGCTTCCACGCCGAGATCGCCCCGGCCGCGATCGGACTACACCTCGAGGCGCTGATCACCATCCGACTGCACGCTCATGCCCGCGGCGACCTGCGCCGATTCCAGAGCTATCTCGAGGATCTGCCCGCGACCCAGCGGGTGTACTTCCTGGCCGGAGACCGGGACTTCCTCGTACACGTGGCGGTGTCGGATGCTGCCGCGCTGCGCGAGCTGGTGTCGGACACCCTCAGCCTGCGCCCCGAGGTCGCCTCGACCAGCACCAGCCTGATCTTCGCGCAGGCAGCGGGCTCTCGCGGGCTCTGATCGGAGTCAGCCGGCGCGCACCTCATACCCGGCATCCGCCAGCGCCGAGCGCTGCGCCGGGGTAGCGCCAGCGTCCGTCAGCACCACCGGGAACAGCTCCGGCCCGCCCACATGCGCGAAGGCCTCGGTTCCGAGCTTCGAGGCGTCGGCCACGGCATAGGCCGCACCGGCCCGCTGCGCCATCAGGCGGTTCACCGCGGCCTCGGCCTCATCGTGCGTGCTGGCACCCGACGGCGCCGAGAGCCCGTTGACGCCGATGAAGGCGACATCGAGGCGGATGCCCGAGAGCAGCTGTTCGACGAACGGGCCGACCAGCTCGAAGCTGCGCGGGTGGATTGCTCCTCCGGTGACGACGACCTTGAACTCGGGGCGCATCGCGAGCTGAGCGGCGATGTTGACCGCGTTCGTGACGACCGTGAGTCCCAGCTCTGCGAGATCGTCGCGCGCGGCGAGTGCCGTCGCGATGGCGTTGGTGGTGGTGCCACCCGAGAGCCCGACGACCTGCCCGGGCACCACCAGCGCCGCTGCGGTCGCCGCGATCTGCTCCTTCGCGCCACCCTGGTGCCCGCGATACCGGATCGGCAGCTCGTACGCCACGGACTGCGCCACGGCCCCGCCGTGAGTGCGCGTGAGCAGCCGCCGGTCGGCAAGACTGTCAAGGTCGCGCCGGGTTGTCGCCGCGGATGCCCCGAACCGATCCACCAGCTGATCAACGCTCACCTCACCCTGCGCCGCGAGCAGGTCGAGGATGGCATTCAGGCGTGCGGCGCGGTTCATGGTGGTCCTGGGGTGGTGTGCGCGGCTCAGTCGGAGACCAGGGCGAACAGCCGCAGCATCCGCGCCGCTTCTTCGGCAACGGCCTCGCGTGCGGGCCGCAGGTACTTGCGCGAGTCTACGAGGTTCTCGTCCGCGGCGAGCGTCTCGCGCACCGCGCGCGTGAAGAACCCGTTGAGGTGGGTCGACACGTTGATCTTGGTCATACCGGCGTGCACGGCCTGCACGATCACGTCGTCCGAGACGCCCGATGAGCCGTGCAGCACCAGCGGCACGTCCGCACCGTCGCGGCCCGCGCCGCGCAGAGCGGCGCGCAGGCGCCCGATCAGGTCGATGTCGAGCGCGGCTGAGCGGTCGAGCATGGCGTGCGACGAGCCGACCGCGACGGCCAGCGAGTCGACACCGGTCGCCTCGACGAAGGCACGTGCCTCGTCGGGGTCGGTGCGCACACCGGGGGCGTGGGCGCCGTCCTTGCCGCCGACCTCACCGAGCTCGGCCTCGATGTAGACGCCGGCGGCGCGGGCACGGGCGGCGACGTCGGCGGTGACGGCGACGTTCTCGTCGTAGTCGAGCTTGCCGCCGTCGAACATCACCGATCCGAAGCCGAGTTCGATGGCCTCGTCGACGAGTTCGGGGCGCTCGGCGTGATCGAGGTGCACGGCGACGGGCGTCTCGGCGCGGCGGGCGATGGCGAGCGTGGCCCACCCGATCGGCTCAAGACCGCCGTGGTAGTCGGCACAGTTCTGCGAGATCTGCAGGATCACCGGCAGCGAGGCGCGCTCGGAGGCCGCCACCAGGGCTTCGGCGGTCTCGAGGTGGATGACGTTGAAGGCGCCGAGTCCGGTGCCGACGGCGGCGGATGCGCGCATGAGGTCGCGGGCTGAGACGAGGGTCATCGGGTCTCCTTCGGGGTGAGGATCAGGGCGCTCTCCAGCTCGGTCCACGTGGGGTGGATCTCTCCGGCGAGGGGCATGAGCACGGCGGCCGCCGACCACGCGGTCGCGCGACGCAGAATCTGCGCGGGGTCGTGGATGCCGGCATCCATCAGCACGGCGCACGCGGCGACGGCCGCGTCGCCGGCACCCGTCGGATTGCCGGCGAGAGCCGTGCCGAGTCGGGCGTGCAGGATGTTCACCGGCGGGTGCGCACGATACGTTCCGGGGGCCGACACGCCAGATGTCGGACCGGATGCCGGGGATCGTCCGACATGTGGTGAGTCGGCCCCCCGTTCGTATGCGTCCGGTGTGACCGCGAGCATCCCGTCGGCACCGCGCGACAGCAGCACCAGTTCGGCGCCCCGGCGCAGCAGCTCTCGGGCGCCGTCGATCGGGTCGACGAGGCCGGTCGCCTCAGCTAGCTCGTGCTCGTTCGGCTTGAGCACCGATGCACCGGCATCCGCCGCGGCGAGCAGCGACGGACCGGACGTGTCGACGATCACGGTCGCGCCGGCTGCTCGGCCGAGGCCGATCAGCGTGGGCAGCACGTCGTCGGGCGTCGCGGGCGGGAAGCTGCCCGAGATGACGAGTACGGCGGGACCGGCGGCGAGCGCCATCGCGACCTTGTCTCGCAGGGCGTCCCATTCGACGGCGGTCGGCGCGATGCCGCGTTCGTTGACGATGGTCGTGTCGCCGAGTGCCTCATCCACGAGGGCGATGCTGCGCCGGGTGGCGGCTGTCACCGGCACGAGCACGTGCGGCACACCGGCCGCCTCAAGCTCCGCCGCGAACTCGGCCCCGGTTGCGCCTCCGGTGGTGGTGATCGCGAGCGCCGCGGCTCCCTGCGCGTGGGCGACGCGGGCGACGTTGAGGCCCTTGCCGCCGGCGCGCGCGGCACCGGCATCCGCGCGGTGGGTGCCGCCGGCGACGATCTTCTCGACGTGCCAGGTGAGGTCGAGGGCGGGGTTCGCGGTGACGGTGACGATCATGCGGTGCTCCCGGCAGCGGATGCCGCTTCGCGGGCGTGCAGGGCCGACCCGAGGATGCCGGCATTGCCAGACAGTTCGGCGGGCACGAGCTTCGGGATGCGGTGGAAGCTGAGCCGGTCACGCAGGCGCAGGTTCAGCTGGTCGAACAGGGCGCCGCCGGCGCGCGAGAGCCCGCCGCCGATGACGACGGCCTCGGGGGCGATCACGGCGGTGAGCTGCGCGATCGAGAACGCCAGGGCGTCGAGCGCCTCGTTCCAGATCCGGTCGGCGGTCGCATCGCCGGCTGCGGCCAGCGCGATGACTTCCTTGGCCCCGCCGAGGTCGGTGCCCGAGGCCTCGGCGTAGCGGCGCGAGATGGCTCCGGCCGAGGCGATGGCTTCGAGGCATCCACGCGCTCCGCACGGGCAGGGCCATTCGCCGATCGGCGAGTGCCCGATCTCACCGGCATAGCCGCCTGCGGTGTGCGGGCGGCCGTCGATGAGGATGGCGCCGGCGATGCCGGTGCCGATGATCAGCACGACCGAGTTGCGGTACGAGCGGGCGCCACCGAGCACGTGCTCGGCCCAGCTGGCCGCGCGCACGTCGTGGTCGAACGCGACGGGCAGCCCGAAGCGCTCGGCGGCGAGGTCGCGGATCGGCGCGTCGCGCCATCCGAGGTTGCTGCTGAACACCCCGACGCCGGCCTGCTCGTCGACGATTCCGGGGACGACGAGGCCTACGGCCTGCGGCACGACGTCGGGGTGCTGTGCGCGCAGTTCATCGGCCAGCTCGGCGAGCCGGTCGATGAGGCGCTGAGGGGCGCCTGCGCCGCCCGCCGGGGTGGGCGTGCGGCGCAGGCCGAGAGCGGTCCCGTCGCCGTCGAACAGTGCCGACTTGATGTCGGTGCCGCCGACGTCGAATGCGAGGACGGGGGCGCCGTGTCCGATGGACGCGGCGCGCGCGAGCTTCTCTCCCGAGGCGTCGATGGGAACGTCCGGGATGCCGGTGGGGTCAGTGGCTGAGGTGCTCACGTGCTCTCTCGTCGGGTGGTCGGGGCTCAGTCGTCGAGGATGACCGAGCGGGTCAGGTTGCGGGGCTGGTCGGGGTCGAGACCCTTGCCGACGGCGCGGTCGAGTGCGACGCGGTGCAGGCGCACCAGGTCGGCCATCGGGTCGACGGCGTGCTGCACGAAGCGGGCGCCGGTGGCTTCGACCTGTGCCTGCAGGCCGTCGGGGGCCGTGCCGAACTGCCAGGTGATGCGGCCGGGGGCGGCGATGGCGATGGGGCCGTGGCGGTACTCCATGGCCGAGTACGACTCGGTCCACGACTGCGACGACTCGCGCATCTTCAGTGCGGCTTCGTGGGCGAGGCCGATCGTCCACCCCAGGCCGAGGAAGCTGTACTGCTCTGCGGCGCCGAGCTCGGCGTCGTCGGTGCTGTCGAGCACGGCCTGCGCGTCGGCGATCACCGGGTCGAGGTCTTCACCGAGCGATGCGCGGAACAGTGCCAGCGCGGTGGTCGCGAAGCGGGTCTGCACGACCGACTGCTCGTCGGCGAACGGCATCGCGATGACGGTGTCGGCGAGGTCGACCAGGGGCGAGGTGTCGTCACCGACGACGGCGATGACGGGGGTCTTGCCCTTGACGCGCTCGGTCAGTTCGAGCACCTCGGTGGTGGTGCCCGAGCGGGTCAGCGCGACGATCGCGTCGTAGCCGCGATCGGTGGGGACCTCGGATGCCGTGAAGGCGTCGGATTCGCCGAGCCCGGCATTCTCGCGCAGGGCAGCGTACGACTGCGCCATGAACCACGAGGTGCCGCAGCCGACGACGGCGATGCGGGCACCGGATGCCGGCAGCAGCGCCTGCTCGGTGCGCATGCCTGCTGCACGCGCCCAGGTCTCGGGCTGCGATGCGAGTTCTGCGCGCATGTGCGCGCCGGCGGTCGTGTCTGTCATGTCTGACTCCTCGGCTCGGGCCACCCGACGCTCGCGGGTGTAAGTTTTTGATTGTTTGAGCGGCTTAACGCTCACAATACCTCATTAAACCGACGAGTGGGAGGGTTCACCGAGGTGCGGATGCCCTCAACTGCCCCGCGCACCATCGCACCCCCAACGCCGAGCCGAGCGCCAACTGCGCCGCTCCCACGTGCCCGCCGACGCCCGAGGTCGCCACGCGTACCGGCACCGTGACAGCGCCCGTCGGCGCGACGCCGGCCTGCGCCCGGACCTGCGCGAAGAAGTCCTCTCCGAGCCCCGCGATGGCGCCGCCGATCACAACCTCGGCCGGATCCAGCATCGCCGCGAGCATCGTGATCACACGTCCCAGTGCGACCGCCCCCGCGGTGAGCCGCTCAGGATCAGCGGCCGCGACCAGCGCGTCGAAGGCGGCAGCATCCATCCCCTCGACGAATCCGTCACCCAGCATCGCCGTCATCGAGGCGGCCGATTCCAGGCATCCGCGGCGCCCGCACTCGCAATCGTGGGCGTCGTCACCGAACACCACCGGCACATGACCGATCTCACCGACCCGGGCGGACGGCCCCGGCGCCAGTTCACCGTCCAACGTGATCGCGGCCCCGATGCCGATACCGAGATGCACGAACAGACGGCGACCGGATGTGTCGGCGGCGACCGTCATCTCGGCGACGGCCTCGGCGTCGACGTCGTTGACCAGCAGGGTCGGCACGCCGAGCTCATCCGCGATCTGGGCTGCCAGGGGCACATCCACCCACCCGAGCTGCACACTCTGCAGCACGCGCTGACCGTCGGTGGCGCCGGGCAGCTGCACCGCGGCGGCGAGCAGACGCGAGGAGTAGCGTCGCCCGACACGTGAGATCACCCCGCGAATCCGCTCATCGCGATCCACCGGAGTGAACGACTCACGCTCGTCGTGCACCACTGCACCGTCGAGCGCGACCAGAGTGACCTGCACATCACTGAACCGGATGACCGTCACCAGAAGCAGGTGATGCGATCCATCAACGGCCAGCGTCGTCGCCCGCTTTCCACCGGTGCTCGCCGCGGGGCCGACCTCGACGACGAGCCGGCGCGTAATCAGCTCGGCGACCAGCGAAGAAGCCGTCGCGGCCGTGAGCCCGGTCGCCCTGGCGATCCCCGCGCGGGTCTCGCGACCCGAGCCATCGAAGACCAGCTGCAGCGCGCGGCGCAGATTGAGGCGCCGCACAAGGGCCTGACCGTCGAGGTCCACGTCGAGCATCCGCGGTCCTTTCTGCGATAGGGCGTCGAGACGATCTTTGACATCCGTCGGCGCCGAGCATACGCTCGAACAGTAAGTTTAGTCATTGAACTAAGTAATCCCGGCGACGCCCGACCCGAAGGAGCACGATGGCCGAGACCGTATCGCTCTCGGCGCGGGCCACCGCGCAGCAGCTTCCGGTGCACGGCACCCGGCGGCACAACCGCGCCGTCGTGCTGCAGACCCTGCTCCGCGAAGAGACCGCGAGCCGTGCCGACCTGGCGCGCATGACCGGCCTGGCGCGCCCGACCATCACCGAGGTGATCCGCGAACTGCTCGCAACGGGGATCGTGATCGAGACCGGGCAGAGCCAAGAGGTGCGCGTCGGCAAGCCATCGGTGATGCTCGAGATCGACCGGCGGGCCGTGCAGTCGATCGCCATCGACCTCACCGGACCAGACTGGATCGTCGGAGCGGTCTGCGCGCCCGACGGCAGCATCCTGCTACGCAGCGAGGTCGCCCGCGATCCCGATGCCGACGTCGCCGCGTCCGTCGCCGCGATCGCGGCGCGACTCGTCGAGCAGTCCGACGCCGCGGTGCTCGGCATCGGACTGGGCATCGGACTCGGCCAGCGGCATGAGGCCACGGCATGCAACGCGGCTCTGGCCGCTCAGCCGACCACCGCGTCGTTGACCGTGCACACCGGCCTCGAAGCCGACGTCGTCGCCCGCGCCGAGGCGGGGCACGGCACCGACGAGTTCCTGCTCGTGCGTCTCGGTGCGGTCACCAGCACCGCGATCATCACCGCGTACACCGCCGACGCTTCCACCGCCCGCGAGCTCGCCCACCTGGATGTCGGCGGCGACGCGGGTCGGGAGTGCGTCTGCGGCAGCCGAACGTGCGTGCACGTGTGGCTTACCGTGCTCGCTGAGCGCTGCGAGAGCGCTCCTGACGAGACAGCGCGAGACGCGGTGCGAGACGAGGCCGGTGCCCGGCTCGGAGCCCCGCTGGCCGCGATCGTCTCGGCGCTGGATCTGCCCCAGGTGGTACTGAGCGGAGACACCGCACTGCTGGGCGAACGGCTGTGTCACGCGGCCGAGACCGCGCTGATGTCGGCGCGCCTGCCAGGCGCGCACGTCGAGGTGCGCTGCAGCGCGGTGCGCGATGCGGTGCTGCACGGCGTCGCCGCGCAAGTGCTGGCCTACGAACTGGCCTGACCACGCCGAACGGTCAAGGCCCGCAGACGGTCAGCGCCCCTCGGCCGCCTCGGTGTGATGGCGGATGACCTCGGCGACGACGAAGTTAAACCACTTCTCGGCGAACTCGGGGTCGAGGTGCGCCTCTTCTGCCAGCGCACGCAGACGGGCGGTCTGCTGCTCCTCACGCGCGGGGTCGGACGGCGGCATGCTGTGCATCGCCTTGAGCGTGCCGACCTGCTGCGTGCAGCGAAAGCGCTCAGCGAGCATGAACACCAGTGCGGCGTCGATGTTGTCGATGCTGGCGCGCAGGCGCAGCAGCTCGGCAGCAGCCTGTTCGGCGACCTGGTCAGCGGCGTCAGACATGATCCTCCCGGTGTTCGCTCTCCCACGATAGCCAGCCACCGAGCGCGATTCGCGCACGATGTCGAGAATTCTGCGCGCAGCGGGCGAGTATCGACAGTGCGCGGACCGGGTCGCGCCCTAGAGTGTCGTCATGAGCTCAGCAGAGAACACGGAGTCCGAGCCGGCGGCGACGCCGCCGAGCGATGTCGCGACCGCGCGCACGGACCAGAAGGCGGATGCTGCGCGCCCAGGGGTCGACGCTCCGGCACCGAGCCGTTCGTTCTGGACCCGCATCGACAAGCCGTTCGTCTTCGGCTTTCTCGTCACGCTGGGCGGGCTGACCGCGTTCCTGCTCTCACTCACCCTGGCGAACCTGTCGACGGTGCTGATTTACATCGCCTTCGCACTGTTCGCGGCGCTGGGCCTCGACCCGGCGGTGCGGTTCCTCGAACGCCGTGGGCTCTCGCGCGGCATCGGCGTACTCATCGTGCTGCTGGGTCTGATCGGCGTGCTCGCCCTCGTGCTGCTGATGATCATCCCGGTCGTCGTCGAGCAGATCGCCCAGTTCGTTCGCTCCGTTCCCGGCCTTGTCTCGGACTTCATGCGCAGCGACGCGTACGCCTGGTTGCAGGGGCAGTTCGGCGATCAGTTCGCGCAATTCGTGCAGGACGCTCAGAAGTTCCTCACCAGCGGTGAGACCTGGCAGGCGATCGGCGGTGGTGCTCTCCAGGTCGGCACCTCGATCGCCACTGGCATCTCGGGCATCATCGTCGTGCTCGTGCTGACCCTCTACTTCGTCGCCGGCCTGCCCTCGATCAAGACGTCGCTGCTGCGCCTGGCCCCGGCCCGCGACCGTGCACGCGCCAGCGACCTCACCGACCAGATCACCGACTCGGTCGGCGGCTACGTGCAGGGCATGGTCGTGCTGGCCTTCATGAACGCCACCTTCGTGCTGATCATGTACCTGGTGCTCGGGCTGCCGTTCCCGCCGCTGATGGCCACCATCGCCTTCCTGATCACCCTGATCCCGCTGGTGGGTTCGGTGCTGTTCTGGGTGATCGGCTCGTCGATCGCCCTGTTCTCAGACCCGTGGCAGGCGCTCATCTTCGCCATCGCGTACCTGATCTACATGCAGATCGAGGCGTACGTGCTCACCCCTCGCATCATGAACAAGGCCGTGTCGGTGCCGGGATCGCTGGTGGTCATCGGCGCCCTCGCGGGCGGCACGCTGCTGGGTCTGCTGGGTGCACTGGTCGCGGTACCCGTGACCGCGTCGATCCTGATCATCATCAAGCAGGTCTGGATCCCGCGTCAGGACTCGCGCGTCTGATCTCTCGCAAACGCAGAACGCCGGCTGAAGAACGATTCCTCAGCCGGCGTTCTGCGTTTCGGGCTCAGATCAGCCCGGCCTCTTGCAGCCACTGCGTCGCGATCTCGGGCGACGACATCTGGTCGACGGTGCTCTGCACGTTCAGGGCGACGAGGTCATCGGCCCCGAGCTCGGCGCTGACGGCATTGATGACCTCGCTGATGGCGTCGGCGACGTCGGCCGAGGCGATCGGCACGACGTTTGAGGCCAGGATCATGCTCTCGGGGTCCTCGAGCGCCACGATGTCCTCGGTCTGGAACGCAGGGTCGGCGGTGTAGATATCGGCGACCTGGATCTCGCCCGCCAGCAGCGCGTCGAGCGTGCCGGGGCCGGTCGCCGAGAACGTCACGTCGACACCGTAGACGTCCTTCGCCCCGGTGGGGCCGTACGGTCGCTGCTCGAACTCGGGGGCCGCACCGATCGTGGCCGGCTCGCTGAGGTTCGCCAGGTCGGCGATGGTGGTCAGGTCGTTCTCCTCGGCGAACGAGGTCAGCACCGTGTACGTGTCCTGGTCGCTGGCCTCGGCGTAGTCGAGTGCTGTCAGCCCCTCGGGCAGCGCCTGCTGCAGCGCGGCGTACACGTCTTCGGCACTGGTGGCCGTCGCGCTGTCGTCGAGGTACTCCAGCAGGTTGCCGGTGTACTCGGGGAACAGCATGATCCGGCCCGACTCGATCTCGGGCATGTAGGCGTCGCGCTGACCGATGTTGAACTGGCGGTCGACGGTAAAGCCGGCGTTCTCGAGCGCCTGCGCGTAGATCTCGGCGACGATCTCGTTCGAGTAGTAGGCCTGCGATCCGACGACGATCGTGTCGCCGTCGGCGCTGGTGTCGTCGGTGGGCTCGTCGAGCGGGTTGCCGCCCGTTCCACATCCGGTCAGCGCGATTCCGGCGATCAGGACGACCCCCGCGGCGAGCGCGGTGCGGGTCTTGCGAGAGGTGAACATTTCGGATGCCTTTCGGTTGGGGTCAGGCGGAGGATTGGTCGGCGGGGTCGGCGTTGTCAGGCCGGGGCGGATGCTACGCGCCCGGCGCGCCGGGAAGCCGGCGCTCCGGACTGCTGCACGCGGACGCCGTGGGGCACGGCGGCGCGCTGTGCAACGGCGAGCAGCAGGTCGGCGATCAGCGCGAGCGCGGCGACGAGGATCGCACCGCCCAGCACCTGGTCGAAACGGCGCAGCGGGATGCCCTGGATGATGGGCCAGCCGAGACCGCCGAGGTTGACGTACGCGGCGATGGTGACGGTGGCGATGACCTGCAGTACGGCCGCGCGCAGACCGCCGACCAGGAGCGGCAGACCGAGAGGCAGCTCGACCTTTGTGAAGATCTGCCACTCGGTCATGCCCATGGCGCGGGCCGCGTCGATCTCGCGTCGGTCGATGGCCTCGAGGCCGGTGTACGCGCCGGCCAGCAGTGACGGGATCGCCAGCAGCACGAAGGTGATCACGGCGGCGAGCGGAGTGCGCACGACGCCCAGCACGAGCACCAGCAGCACCAGCAGACCGAATGAGGGCACGGCACGGGCGGCGCCCGAGATGGCCACGGCGATCTCGCGCCCCTTGCCGGTGTGACCGATCAGCCAGCCGATCGGCAGGGCGATCGCGGCGGCGACAGCGACCGAAACGACCGTGTAGAACAGATGCTGTCCGAGCAGGGTCTGCAGCGCGTACGGGCCCTGCAGCCGCTCGGGTGAGAACAGCCACGCGAAGGCATCGGCGAAGAGGTTCATGACGCACCTCCGACGGCCTGAACGGTTCTGGACCACGGCATGAGCACGCGACCGAGCAGACGCAGCAGCAGGTCGACGAGCAGCGCGATGATCACCACGGCGACCACGCCCGCGAGCACCTCGGCCACCAGGCGGCGCTGCTGCCCGTTGGTGAACAGGTAGCCCAGGTTGGTCACCCCGATCAGAATCCCCACGGTCGCCAACGAGATGGTCGACACGGCCGTCACCCGCAGCCCGGCGAGGATGACGGGACCCGCCAACGGCAGTTCCACACCCCAGAATCGGCGCGGCGCCGCGTATCCCATCGCGGTCGCCGACTGACGCACGCCCGGGTCGACCGAGTCGAGCCCGTCGGCCACGGCGCGCACAAGGATCGCGACGGCGTAGATCGTCAGCGCCGCGACGAGGTTGGCTTCACTGATGACCGAGTAGCCGAGCGCGGCGGGCATCAGGATCAGCAGGGCCAGCGACGGGATCGTGTAGAGCAGGCCGGTGAGCACGATAACCGGGCCGCGCACCAGCCGGAATCGCCAGGCCACCCAGCCGAGCGGAATCGAGAGCACCAGGCCGAGCACGATCGCGATCATGCTCTGGCGCAGATGCACCAGAGTCAGCTCGAAGATCAGCCCGAGGTTGTCGACGACCCAGCTCATGGCGTCGCAGAGCTCGCATCCGCAGCATCCGCGAGCAGGCGTCCCTGGGTGCGCCCCTCGGAGTCGACGACGACAGCACCGCGCGCGGTCTGCTTCACCCGCAGCGCGCGGCGGCCGCGCTCTGCCCCGATGAACGCCGCGACGAAGTCGTCGGCGGGGTTCTCGATGATCTCGCTGGGGCTGCCGACCTGCACCACGCGCGCGCCCTTGTCGAGAATGACGACCTGGTCACCGAGCAGGAACGCCTCGTCGATGTCGTGCGTGACGAACACGACGGTCTTGTCGAGCTCGCTCTGCAGACGGATGAGCTCTTGCTGCAGATCTGCGCGCACAATCGGATCGACGGCCCCGAAGGGTTCGTCCATGAGCAGGATGTTCGGGTCGGCGGCAAGGCCGCGGGCAACGCCGACGCGTTGCTGCTGCCCGCCCGAGAGCTGGCTGGGGTAGCGATCGGCGAGAGCCTGATCGAGGCCGACGGTGTCGAGCATGACGCGGGCGCGCTCGTGCGCCTGCCGACGCCCGGCACCGGTCAGGCGCAGCACCGTGGCGACGTTGTCGAGCACGGTGAAGTGCGGCATCAGGCCGGAGTTCTGCATGACGTAGCCGATGCTGCGGCGCAGCGCGACCGGATCGGCGCCAAGCACGCTTTCGCCGTCGATCTGCACATCGCCCGTCGTGGGCTCGACCATGCGGTTGATCATGCGCAGCAGGGTGGTCTTGCCGCACCCCGACGAACCGACGAACACAGTCGTCTTTCGCGAGGGCAGCACCAGGCTGAAGTCATCGACGGCACGGGTGCCGTCGGGAAAGGTCTTGGTGACGGAGCGGAACTCGATCATCGTGCGGTGCCGCCTACCGGCGGGATCCTTCGGGTCGTGCCTTCATGGGGTCGTGCCTCCTCGATCGCCTCTCGAGCGTAGGGGACACCGCCGACGTCAGGGGCGGATCTCAGGCGATTCGCCGTATTCATGCGCCGCGTTCAGGCCGATGACCGCCCATAGGCCTCCAGCAGGCGCAGCCAGATCTCGCCCATCGTCGGGTACGCGGGCACGGCGTGCCACAGCCTGCTGATCGGCACGTCACCGGCCACGGCGATCGTCGCCGCCGGCAGTATCTCAGCCACGTCGTCGCCCACGAACGTGACACCCAACACGACGTCCCGCTCGGTGTCGACGATCATGCGGGCCAGACCCGCATAGCCGTCGGCGTGCAGTGCGGCTCCCGCCACGGCGCCGAGGTCCTGATCGACGACCTCGATGCGATGGCCGGCCGCGCGGGCGGCATCCGCGGTCATCCCGACCGATGCGACCTCAGGTCGCGAGAAGACCACGTGCGGCACGGCGGAGTGATCGGCGGATGCCACATGCCGGCCCCACGGCTGATCGGCCACGACCTCGCCGCGCGAGCGGGCCACGATCACATCACCCGCAGCGCGGGCCTGATACTTGCCCTGGTGGGTGAGCATCGCGCGGGCGTTGATGTCGCCGACGGCATACAGCCAATCGGTTCCGGGCACCAGCATCGTGTCGTCGACGGGCACCGCCGCACCGGCTTCGAGCCCCACGAACTCGACGCCGATGTCGGTGCTGCGGGGCCGTCGCCCGGTGGCGACGAGCACTTCGGCGGCGGTGATCTGCGCGCCGCCGGCCGTGACGCGCACCCGCGCTCCCTGGCGACGCACCTCGGTGGTCTCGGTGTTCAGACGCACATCGACGCCCATCTCGAGCAGACCCGTGGCCACCCGCTCACCGGCGAACGGCTCCATGCCGCCGAGCAGCCCGGTGCGTGCCAGCAGCGTCACCCGCGATCCGAGTCCGGCGAATGCCGTCGCCATCTCGACGGCCACCACCCCGCCGCCGATGATCACCAGCGACTCGGGCACCTCCTGCGCGCTCGTGGCCTCACGGCTCGTCCAGGGCTCCGCCTCGGCAAGACCCGGGATGCCGGGGATCACAGCCTCCGAGCCGGTGGCGATCGCCACCGCGTGGCGAGCGCGCAGCATCCGCTCTCCGTCGTCGGTGACGACGGTCACCTCGCGCTCGGCACTGAGCCGACCACGACCGCGGACGAGGTCGATGCCGGAGTCGCGCAACCAGTCGACCTGTCCGGCATCCGACCAGTGCGCCGCGAACGCGTCTCGGCGGGCCAGCACCTCGCGGGGGTCGAGCGAGGCGCCGGAGACACCGCGCACCCGCTCAGCGGCGTGCGCCGCGTGGATCGGGCGCAGCAGCGCCTTCGAGGGCATGCACGCCCAGTACGAGCATTCGCCGCCCACCAACTCGTTCTCGACGATGACGGCGGTGAGTCCGCCCTGCACGGCGCGATCGGCGATGTTCTCTCCCACCGGCCCGCCGCCCAACACGATCAGGTCGTACTCATCGGTCATGGTGGCCTCCGCCCCCAGTCTTGCCGCTACGCGCGCGGATGTCACGGGGTTGGCTCAGAGAACGAGTTGTTCACAACTCCGGAGATTCTGGCCGTGCAGGCGCGCAGAACCCCGCGCAAGGGGTGTCGTCAGTAAGAACTCCGGAGTTGTGAACAGCGCCGCAGCGCTCAGCGCGCGGGCAGCACGTGCGACGGCGTGGGTGCGGCCGTGACGTGACGCACGTCGCGCGGTGCGCCGGTGCGCTCGTCGAGATCGACGACGCTGATCGTGTTCGACCGCTGCCCCGATACGAGCAGCGTGCCGTCGTGTACGAGGTGGTGGCGCGGCCAATCCACCCCCGATTCGGCGAGCGCGAGCGGTTCGAGTGACTCGCCGCCGCCGCGCACGCGCAGCGCGGCGAGCGTGTTGCTGCCGCGCAGGGCCGTGTAGAGCGTGTGCCCGTCGCGCGAGGCGGCGAGTTCGGCGGGAAAGTCGAAACCCGGCTGCGCGATCGGCGACGCCGTGGTGGCCGAGACCAGACCCCACGTCCCGGCCCGATCGGATGCCAGCGTGAACACCTCACACGAGTACTCGGTCACCACGTGCAGGTGCCCACTGGGATGCATCACGAGGTGCCGGGGCCCGGTGCCGCGAGGCAGCACGACCTCGTGGTCGAGGTCGAGCGCGCCCGAGGTGGCGCGCCAGATCCGCACCAGGTCGAACCCGAGGTCGGTGGTGGCGATGCGCCCGTCGGGCAAGAAGACCGCCGCGTGCGCGTGCGATTTCCGGGGATCCTCCCCCGCCGGAAGGGGATGGGGGTCGGATGCCGCATGCCGGCGCTCCTCGGTGGACTGATCGCCGCCGAGGAGGGCGGCCCGCAGCGCAGCAGCCTTATCGGTCACCGGTTCGACGAGTCGGCCGTCGTCGGCGAGGCCGAAGCTGATGACGCGCCCGTCGCCGTAGCAGCTGGCGATCAGCATCCGCCCTCCGGGTGACACCGCGAGGTGGCACACGCCCTCCCCTGCCGCGACGGGCGGGGCGAGCGGACGCAGGGTCGTCTCGCCGTCGCGGGCGAACGCCTGTACCTTGCCGGCGCCCTCCAGTGCGGCGTAGACGACGTCGAGCGTCGGGTGCGCGACGAGCCATGAGGGTGAGGCGGCCCGGGCCGCCGTGCCGCGGTGCCGCAACGTCGATGGCCCGCGTCCTTCGTCGACCGACAGGATCCCGATCCCGTCGCCGTCGCCGTCCATGTCGGGCCCGTAGCCCCCCGTCCAGAACCGCGTCATGCTCTCCCCTGTCTCTCCGGCCCTGCGCCTGCGCCCTGCACCCGTCTATTTGTCGCAAACCCGCGCTATCGCACCCGGATAGCGCGGGTTTGTGACAGATAGAGGGAGGATGCGGTCAGTCGACGAGGTCGTGGCGAACGATGACCTGGTCGCGCGCCGGGCCGACGCCGATGACCGAGATGCGCGTGTTGCTCATCGCCTCCAGCGCGAGCACGTAGTCCTGCGCGTTCTGCGGCAGGTCCTCGAACGTGCGGGCCGTCGAGATGTCTTCTTTCCACCCGGGGAAGTTCTGGTAGACCGGCTTCGCGTGGTGGAAGTCGGTCTGGTTCACCGGCACGTCATCGAAGCGCACGCCGTCGACGTCGTAGGCCACGCACACCGGGATCTCATCCAGGCCGGTGAGCACGTCGAGCTTGGTGAGCACGATGTCGGTGATGCCGTTCACGCGCGTGGCGTAGCGGGTGATCGGCGCGTCATACCAGCCGGTACGGCGCTCACGACCCGTGGTCGTGCCGAACTCGCCGCCGGTCTGGCGCAGCCACTCGCCCATCTCATCGTCGAGCTCGGTCGGGAACGGGCCCGAGCCGACACGCGTCGTGTACGCCTTGACGATGCCGACGATGCGGTCGAGACGACCGGGGCCGACGCCCGAGCCCGTCGCCGCGCCACCGGCCGTGGCCGACGACGACGTGACGAACGGGTAGGTGCCGTGGTCGACGTCGAGCATGGTGGCCTGGCCGGCCTCGAACACGACGACCTCGCCGCGCTCCAGCGCCTCGTCGAGCAGGTGGCCGGTGTCGGCGACCATCGGGCGCAGCCGCTCGGTGTACGACAGCAGGTCGTCGACGATCTCGTCGACCGTGATCGAACGACGGTTGAAGACCTTCACCAGCAGGTGGTTCTTCTGGTCGAGGGCGCCCTCGACCTTCTGACGCAGGATGTTCTCGTCGAACAGATCCTGCACGCGGATGCCGACGCGGTTGATCTTGTCGGCATAGGCCGGCCCGATACCGCGGCCCGTGGTGCCGATGCGGCGCTGGCCGAGGAAGCGCTCGGTGACCTTGTCGAGCGTGCGGTGGTACGCCGTGATGATGTGCGCGTTGGCGCTGACCCGCAGGCGCGAGGTGTCGACTCCACGCGCGTTGAGCGCGTCGAGCTCTTCGAAGAGCACCTCGAGGTCGACGACGACGCCGTTGCCGATGACCGGGTTCACCCCGGGGCTGAGGATGCCGGAGGGCAGAAGGTGCAGGGCGTACTTCTCGTCGCCGATGACGACGGTGTGTCCGGCGTTGTTGCCGCCGTTGAACTTGACGACCCAGTCGGTGCGCTCTCCGAGCAGGTCTGTCGCCTTGCCCTTGCCCTCATCGCCCCACTGGACGCCGACGATCACGATTCCTGGCATGGGTGTACCCCCTGGTACTGCACGCTGTTCGCCGGGTTTGCACCGGCAGATGAGCTGGCCCGAACGGGCGAGACCATCCTAGCGAAGCCCACGGGATCGCTAGAGTTCACCCATGACAGTCTGGTGGCCCTTCGCTCGACTAGCGGCAGCACTGCTCGGGATCGCGGCGATTGTAGCGCAGCTCTCGCTGACGTTGCAGATCGCGCTGGAGGCCACGACACCGTGGGGCGGTCACCTGCCCACGGTCGCGGTGAACTTCTTCAGCTTCTTCACGATTCTCTCGAATGTCTCGGCTGCGATCGCCCTGATCATCGCGGCGGCGTGGGCACTGGGGCAGAGGGATCCGGCGCGTCCGGAGCCGCGCTGGCTGTCGGTACTGCTGGTGTGCGTCAGCACGTACATGATCGTGACCGGCGTGGTCTACAACCTGCTGCTGCGCGGCATCGAACTGCCGCAGGGCGTGACGGTGCCGTGGTCGAACGAGGTGCTGCACGTCGTATTCCCGTTGTTCCTGCTGCTCGACGTGCTCGTCGCGCCGCGCCGGCGGGCGCTGCCGTGGTCGACCGTCCTGGTGGTCGCCGTGTTCCCTGTCGTGTGGGTCGCGTACACGCTGATCCGCGCGAACCTGGTCATCGCTCCCGCGACGGGCGCACCCTGGTGGTACCCGTACCCGTTCCTCGACCCGCACCTGCAGGGCGGATACGGCGGCGTGCTGGTCTACGTCATCGGCATCGCCGTCGCGATCATCCTCATCGCGACGGTCGTGGTGTGGATCGGGCGGCGCCGCGGCACCGCCCGATCCGAGGTTCACGCGACCAGCGACTCCGCCGGCGTCTCGTCGAGGTAGCGCTCGAGTGAGTCGTCGAGCTCCTGCAGCCACGGCGTGTGGTGCACGACGGCGATCGTGCCGGTCATCACCGACTGGTACACCCGATCGCGGTAGCCCATGATGTCGTTCTTCTTGTCGCGCTTCCACTCCAGGAAGATCTCGACGACCCGGTCGATGTCGAACTCGGGATAGTCGGTCTGCTGCAGCAGGTCGCGGATGTAGTCGGCCTGGAAGCGGATCTCATCGGCCGCCGAGCCGATCGCCTCGAACCGGGCACGCCATTCGGCGATCGATGCGGCGCGCTCATCGTCCGCGGGCAGCTCCTGGCGCCCCAGGATGAGGTCGCGCACGTACCAGGCCTGCGCGTCGAACATGTTGAACGTGAACCACTGGTCCTGCGCTCCGAGGTAGGCGAGCCGGGGGTTACCCTGCCAGATCACGCCGCGGTACAGACCGTCGGGGTAGACGTTGTTCGGCGACGACAGTGCGAGGTCGTCGGGCAGGAACGGGTACTTGTGCAGGTATCCGGTGCATAGGATCACCGCGTCGATGCGCTTGGACGATCCATCAGCGAAGTGCACGGTGTTGCCCTCGAAGCGCTCGACGACCGGGCGCTCCTCGAAGCCATCCGGCCAGTCGTAGCCCATCGGTGCCGAGCGGAAGCTCGCGGTGACCGACCGGGCGCCCATCTTGAACGCCTGGCTTCCGATGTCTTCAGCCGAGTAGCTGCCGCCGATGACCAGCACGTCCTGGTCGGCGAAGCCCTCCGCACCGCGGAAGTCGTGCGCGTGGCTGATGTACCCGGGGAACGTCTCAATACCCGGGAACTCGGGCACGTTCGGGAAGGAGAAGTGGCCGCTGGCGACGATGACCCGGTCGAACTCCTCGGTCGTGGACGCGCCGCTGGGCAGATCCTCGCTGGTGAGCGTGAAGATCTCGCGCTCGGCGTCGTAGTCGACCCAGCGCACCACGGTCTGGAAGCGGATCTGATCGCGCACGTCGGTCTTCTCGAGGCGTCCCGCGATGTAGTCCCACAGCACGGGACGCGGCGGGTACGACGAGATCGGACGGCCGAAGTGCTCGTCGAAGGTGTAATCGGCGAACTCCAGGGCTTCCTTGGGGCCGTTCGACCACAGGTTTCGGTACATGCTGGAGTGCACGGGCTCGCCGAACTCGTCCAGTCCGGTGCGCCAGGTGAAGTTCCACTGCCCACCCCAGTCGGCCTGCTTCTCGAAGCACACCACTTCGGGAACCTCAGCCCCCGCACGTGCTGCGGACTCGAAGGCCCGCAACTGCGCCATGCCCGAGGGCCCGGCGCCGATGATCGCTACTCGTTCTCTGCTGGTCACGTATGCATCCTCTGATTCGGTTATGTATGGGTCGCACCCGCATCCGTCACAGGGACAGGGCTTCCCGACGGGAGCGGTGTGGCTCAACCATCCAGGGATGCGGCTGCCCTTTCGACGTTAGCAGGGTCGGTGACGGGCCCTCTGTGCGGGCACACTCGACGCAGTCGTTTCTTTGCCCTCACCAGCGGTTGTGCACCTCTTCGGCCCAGCCGAAGATGCCGGCGAAGGCGATCTGCTCGCCGTCCGCGGTCGTGAATACGCCCGACCAATCGCCGAAGCACTGATCGGTCGATCCGGCGACGACGCCGAGGTTCGTGCGCGTCACCTTGTCATAGACCGGGGTGAAGGTGGCATCCAATCCCCCGCCGGTGACCCGCCAGGGTGTGCGCCACTGCGCCAGGTCGTACTGCCAGTCCAGTTCGGCGCTGATCTTGTGCAGATGCCCATCGACGACGAACGCGTTCTCGGTCGATCCGGTGCCCGCCGTCCATCTGCCGCCGACCTGCACGCCGATCGTGTGGCCGCCGGATCGGCCCGACCCGGCGCCCCAGTTCCAGCGGATGTCGTACGGCCAGCGCCCGCGACCGTGATCGAGAACCGCCCACGACTCCCCCGCGGGGAGCGCGTGGGCGACGCCGTCGAGGGTGAGGATGCCGGATGCCGGCCGCGCGACGTCTTTGACCGTGTACTGGAACCGCGTGCTGCTCCACGGCACGACGACAGCCAGGCGCTCATGGCCGGCCGGTAGCTCCGCGATCACATCGACGGTGACGCCGGGCATCCGCGCGCGCAGGCGAGTGCCTTCGGGCAGTTCGTCGATGTCGATCTCGAAGTCCTTCGCCCTGGCGCGGCTGGGACCGGCCTCGGCCCGCGCGGGCAGCACGACTCCTCGGGTGGGGATGAGTGTCGGTGTGCCGTGCCAGGTGCGTTCGGTCGCGCGATCCAGCACCCACAGTTCGAGCACGGCGGCGTAGTCGATCGACGACACGGTCATGCCGACAACATGGGTGGGGGTGGTGATGCCCCAATACTCCCAGCGCTTGTTGCGGCCGCGCCCGCGCCCGATCCCCGCGGTGTCGACCAGCGGCGAGCGCGCCCAGCCCACGGCATCCGGGTTCAGTCTGCCGTTCGGCAGCGTGAGCGAGACGTCGGTGGTGAGTTCTCGTTCGCTCATCACGAGGCGGTGAACCGGATCGGGAATCGCACGGGACCGGTGTTGCCCGATACCGGAAGCCATTCGCCGGGGCCGTCGGGCACGGCGTCGGGCATGCGTCGGGCGAGCAACGGCAGGGCGACCGACATGTCGGTGCGGGCGACGAAGTGCCCGAGACAGTGGTGGATGCCGCCGCCGAAGCCCGAATGCAGCGGGCGATCCGTGACGCTGATGTCGAAGCCGGGTGCGTCGCCCATCCGTGCGGGATCCGTGCCGATCGCATGGGAGAGCACCTGCACGATGCCGCCCTTGGGCACGTGCAGTCCGTTCAGATCGACGTCTTCGATCGCTTCGCGGGTGACCCAGGTGACCGTGGGGTTGACGCGCATGACCTCTTCGACGGCCGCGGCGCCCAGCTCGGGGCGCTCCGCGAGCAGCTTCCACTGCTCGGGGTGGGCCAGGAAGGTCTGCAGGGCGAGGCCGAGCTGATTGCGGGTGGTCTCCATCCCTGCGAACGCCAGGAACACCAGCGCGACACTGAGCTCGCGGCGATCGAGTGCGTCGCCGTCCTCGTGCGCCAGCACCAGTGTGGTCACCAGATCTTCGCGGGGCGTGCGCATGCGGTCTTCGATCACCTCCTCGATGTATCCGGTGAGACCTTCGAGTGCCGCCTCGATGCGCGGCAGGTCGTGGCGGACGTTGATGCCGAAGGATTTTCCGAGGTCGTCGGCCCAGCGGGCCACCTGCGGCCACTGGTCGTCGGGCAGGCCGAGCAGGTAGCAGAGGATGCGAGACGCGTACGGTTCGGCGAACTCCGAGACGAACTCGACGCGACCGCGCGAGGCGAACGCGTCGATGAGTTCGCCCGCGAGCGCCTGGAATCGTGGGCGCATCGCCTCGATCGTCTTGTTGCGGAACGCCGGTCCCAGCAAGCGGCGCATGCGCAGATGGTCGGCCCCCTCGATGCTGAGCAGGGTCTCGGCCCACCACTGCTGCCATGGCCCCTCATGGATGCCGTTCTGCGCGGGCCAACGGGCGTTGCCCTGCTGGAACCGCTTGTCCTTGAGCAGCGCTGTGCCCTCGTCGTACCGCAGCACCGCCCAGCCGTACGGGGTCTCGGTGTACCACCCGGTGGCTCGGGCGTCGTGGACGACCTCGGAGGTCACGTCGAAGGAGGGGTCGGCGAGATCGAGGAACGGCACTGTTCGGCTCATAGCCGGAGCCTAGCTGTACTTCCCCGTGAGGTTGTGAACGCGGGCGGAGGGGACTTGGCCGCCGATGCCGGTGTGTGGTCTGTGGTGGTTGTAGTGATGTAGCCAGGTTTCGTAGGCGGCGGTGCGTTCGGCTTCGCTGGTGTAGGGCTTCGCGTAGGCCCATTCCGTGGCGAGGGTGCGGTTGAATCGTTCGACTTTCCCGTTGGTCTGCGGCCGGTAGGGCTTGGT
The DNA here is from genome assembly GCF_028747645.1 of Microbacterium esteraromaticum. Lineage (NCBI taxonomy): Bacteria > Bacillati > Actinomycetota > Actinomycetes > Micrococcales > Microbacteriaceae > Microbacterium > Microbacterium esteraromaticum. The sequence continues at coordinate 80,546 of NZ_CP118100.1, read as the reverse complement.
CCACTTGTGCTTCACTGTGTCGCCCAGCGCTTCGGCGAATGCGTGTGATCGGTAGCACGCGCCGTTGTCCGTCATCACGGCGGTGACGGTTACGCCGATACCGGCGAAGAACGCGTTCGCGCGAGTCCAGAACCCGGCCGCAGTCTCTTTGCGTTCGTCGTCGAGGATCTCCGAGTACGCCACCCGTGAGTGGTCGTCGACGGCGTGGTGCAGGTACCGGTAGCCGCGGGAGCCCGTCGCGCCGGCGCGTGCCGCTCGTCCTCTTACGACGCCGGCAGCTCGGTCGTGCATCGACCCTCTCCCGTGGATACGCCAGCCGCCACCGTCCGGGATCCGGCCCTGCTTCTTGATGTCCACATGCACCAACTGCCCCGGTTTGCTGAGTTCGTACCGCTTCGGCTGGGGCTTGCGTACCGGCAACCCGGTGGACTGATCGATGGCGGTCAGCTTCGGCATCCCATACCGGGCCAGTACCCGTCCGACCGTCGAGCGATGCAACCGCAGGTGATATGCGATCCGATGCGGCCCCCACCGACGCGTGAACCGCAACGCGACGATGCGCCGCTCCGTCTTGCGCGGCAACTGATTCGGGGACCTCCACGGCTTCGAACTGCGGTCCGTCAGCGGCAACCCAGCCCGACACCGATCCACCCACCGCTTCGCCGTCGCCGGCGAGCACTGAAACCGCTCCGCAGCGCGCCGAAGCGACCACCCATCACGAGTTATCAACAGGGCAAGACGCCGGCGCCCCTCAGGCGTCAACGGAGCATTAGCGTGAGTCATGGAGACCTCCGGTTTAGAGATGCGAGTGTGGTAACCCACATCCTTGCCGGAGGTCTTCCCTATGTCACGCGTTCACAACCTCCCGAGGAACTACACCTAGCCCGCTTCGCGGGTGATGCCATCACTCGGCCCGCTCAGCTGCGGGCGGATTACCCTGTACGGGTGACAGACATGCCAGGGCCCTCTCCGCTCACGCCGCCGCCCCCGCCGCCTCCGGCGATGGGGGCCGCTCCCCCGGCATCCGCGCCGGCCGACGGCACCACCGCGGCACTGACGGCCGATGACCTCGGCCGGGCGCAGCGCACGCTGCGGATCATCAGCGATTCGTACGCGACGAAGATGGTGGGGCAGGAGCGGCTGCGCACCAGCCTGCTGGTGGCGCTGGTGGCGGGCGGGCACATCCTACTCGAGTCGGTGCCGGGGCTCGCCAAGACCACCGCGGCAAGCACTCTCGCCGACACGGTGAAGGCGCGCTTCAAGCGCATCCAGTGCACTCCCGACCTGTTGCCCAGCGACATCACCGGCAGTCAGATCTACGACGCGGCCACCGGGACGTTCCGTACGGTGCTCGGACCGGTGCACGCGAACTTCGTGTTGCTCGACGAGATCAACCGATCCAGCGCCAAGACCCAGTCGGCGATGCTGGAGGCGATGCAGGAGCGCCAGACCACCATCGGTGGCGAGGTGCATCACCTGCCCAAGCCATTTCTCGTGATCGCCACGCAGAACCCCATCGAGCAGGAGGGTACGTACGAACTGCCCGAGGCGCAGATGGACCGGTTCCTGCTCAAGGAGATCGTGGAGTACCCGAGTCCCGCCGAGGAGTTCGAGATCCTCGGCCGCATCGACTCGGGCGTGCTCGACCCGGATCGGCATGTTCCCGGCGCCGTCAGCCTCGACGATGTGCACGAGCTGCAGCAGATCGCCTCGCGTGTGTACGTCGACCCGGCGATCCGCAATTACATCGTGCAGCTGGCCTATGTCACCCGCAATCCCGCGCCCTACATCGGCGACGAGCGGGCACGCTTCATCAAGTACGGCGCCAGCCCCCGCGCGAGCATCGCGTTCCTGCAGGCCTCGCGTGCCCTGGCGCTGCTGAACGGCCGCACACATGTGCTGCCCGAGGACGTGCGTGCCCTGCGTCACCTCGTGCTGCGCCACCGGGTGCTGCTCACCTTCGAAGCCCACGCCGAGGGCATCCGCAGCGAAGAGATCATCGATCAGATCTTCGCGGCCGTACCCACCCCCTGACCCGCCCGATGCCCAGCCTCGTCACCCAGGTGAAGAGCCGACTCTTCATCCACTCGTCGCAGAAGTCGATGCACGCGCTCGACGGTGCGTACGCGTCGCTGCTGCGCGGGCGCAGCCTGGACTTCGAGGATCTGCGACCCTACGAGTACGGCGACCACGTGCGCGATATCGACTGGCGGGCCACGGCCCGGCATGGGGAACCCCTGATCAAGCGCACCAAGGCCACTCGCAAGCACACCGTGCTCTTTCTGGTGGATTCCGGTCGGGGCATGAACGCGCTGGCCGAGGATGAGGGGTCGAAGCGCGAGCTGCTGGTGCTGCTGACCGGTGCGCTCGGATTCTTGACCGTGCGTCACGGCGACGACTTCTCGGTCGTGTACGGCGATGCCGATCGGGTGCGCCGACTCGCCCCGGGCGGCAGTGAGGCCGCACTCGAACGGGCCCTGCGCACGATCGATCGCGCCGCCACCGAGAGCACGGCACCGAACGACCGTCGCGCCCTGCTGTCATATGCCGCTCGCAACATATCCAAGCGGATGATCGTCGTGATCGTGACGGATGAGGCGCCCGTGGCCGACGAGACCGAGCGGCAGCTGCGTCGGCTCTCGGTGCAGCACGACGTGCTGTGGCTGACCGTGCGCGATGCCGATCCGGTGGCGGCAGTCCGCGCGCACCGCCGCGACGTCGACACCGGTTGGGCGGTGCCCGACTTCGTGCACGGGGATGCCGCTGTGCTGAGCGAGCTCGCCGCGCAGGAGGCCGCCGATACCGCCCGCCGCCACGAGATGCTGCGTCGGTTGGAGATCACGCACGCCGAGTTCGGGGCGCGCGACACGGCCGTGCCCGCCCTGTTGGCGATGCTGGATCGGAGGTCGCATGCTCGCCTCTGACGAGCTCTATCCTCCGGTGCAGTACGGCTGGGGATGGCTGCTGCTGACCCTCGGCGTCCTCGCCGTGCTCGCGCTGGGCGCCTGGCTGCTGCTGTTCCTGACCCGGCCGCGACGCAGCATCACGGTTCCGGGCGCCGCTCCCTACCGGCCGCCGACCTCGGCGGTACTCGCCCGCCTGCGCACCGACTACCTCGCCGAGGTGGACCGCATCGAGACCGCGTACCGATCCGGAAACGCGGATGCCCGCAGAGCGAACCTCGAGCTCAGCCGCTGCGTCCGCTCATTCGTCAACGAGTACTCGGGGCTCGAAGCGCCGGTGCTCGCCCTGGACGACCTGGTCGCCCGCGGCGTGCAGCCCGCACTGCTCGACGCGCTGCGTCGCCACTACTACCCCAGCATCTTCCAGCGCGGACCCGCGATCGATCCGATCGCCGGCGCCGAGGCCGCCCGCACGGTGGTGACGACGTGGCACTGAACACGAGCTGGGTCATCCTGATCGCCGCGGCAGTAGTGCTGATCGCGATCGTGGTCGGCGTCGCCCTCGGTCTGCGTTCTCGCGCCACGCGCGATGCGGCGCCGGCGGCGCTGGTCTCACGCGCCGAGCGACTGCGCACTCTTCCGGCCTTCCGCGCATCGGTGGGTCGCCGCATGGCGGCGCTATCGGGCATCCTCACCCTCGGCGTGATCGCGACGCTGCTCGCCGGGGTCGTCGCCGCGCGGCCGATGTCGGCGCAGACCGTGCAGCCGGTCAACACCAGTCGCGACATCATGCTGTGCCTGGATGTCTCGGGATCGATGACCGAGGTCGACGTCGAGGTGCTCACCGTGTTCGATGAGCTGCTCGACAGCTTCGAGGGCGAGCGCATCGGTCTGACGATCTTCAACAGTTCGCCGGTGCAGATCTTCCCCCTCACCGACGATTACGCGTTCGTCCGTGATCAGTTGCAGCGCATGCGCGAGAGCTTCGACTACCTCGACGAGACGCCCGAGCACTGGGTCGGCACTCTCAACGGGCCCGGCGCTTCGCTGATCGGCGATGGCCTCGCGGCCTGCACGATGCGCTTCGACCACCTGGACGACGAGCGCAGCCGCTCGGTGATCCTCGCGACCGACAATGAGCTCGCCGGCGCGTCGATCCTCACCGTCGAGGAGGCCGCGCAGTACGCCAGGGCGCAACAGGTGCGGGTGTTCGCGCTCAATCCCGTGCAGGGCAAGGACGCCGAGGTGAGCGCGCAGCTGTCGCAGGCCGCCGCCATCACCGGCGGGCAGTCCTACGCGCTGAGAGACACCACCACGGTCGCCGACATCGTCGCTCAGATCCAGAAGCAGGAGGCCCGCGCCTTGCAGGGGCAAGCGCAGGTGATCTGGGTCGACACACCGAACCTGTGGATGGCGCTGATGCTGGTCGCGATCCTCGGCTTCGTCGTTCTGCTGTGGGTGGTGAGACTGTGATCTTCACGCCCGTGCTGCATCCGTTGCTGCTGATTCTGCTGTGCACGCCGTTGGCGGCCCTCGCCGTGTTCGCCCTCGCCAAGGGACGGAAGGGCGATCATGCCGGTCGCAGCATATGGCTGCTGAGGCTCGGCATGATCGTCGTCGTGTTCGTGATGCTGTTGCGTCCCGGCATCCCGGGTGGTTCATCGCAGACCCTCGCGACCGACACCGACATCGTGCTCGTCGTCGATACGACGGCGAGCATCGTCGCCGAGGACTGGGCCGACGGCGCACCCCGCCTCGACGGCGTCCGCGACGACGTGCAGACGATCGTCGACGAGTACCCGGGCGCGCGGTTCGCACTGATCAGCTTCGACGCGGCGGCGCAGCTGCGCCTGCCGCTGACCACGGATGCCACGGCGCTGATGTCATCGCTGGAAGTGATGAGTCCCGAGGTCACCGACCAGTCGCGGGGGTCATCGATCGGCATCGCGAGTCGGATGCTGGCAGACACCCTCTCCTCGGCAGCCGAGGCTGCGCCCGATCGCAGCCGCATGGTGTTCTACCTGGGCGACGGCGAGCAGACCGCGTCGGGCCCGCCCGAGTCGTTCGCCTCGGCCGCGAAGTACGTCGACGGCGGGGCGGTGCTCGGGTACGGCACCGCCGAGGGCGGCCCGATGCGCATCACCACCGGCACCGCCGCCCAGGGCGAGTACATCCAGTACCGGGGCGAGCCGGCGTTGTCGAAGCGCGACGACGATCATCTGCAGCAGGTCGCCGAGCAACTCGGCATCGAGTACCAGCCCCGCGCGGCGGATGTGCCCCTGGTGCTGCCCCCGGCCCCCACGAGCACCGTCGACTACGCGTCGTCGGGCGAGGTGGGCAACGTGATCGAGCTGTACTGGATCTTCGCCCTGGTGCTCGTGCTGCTGCTGGGTGTCGAGCTGGCGCGCGCGACGATGCAGGTCACGCGCCTGCGCGGCGCTCTCGCCCCGGCCGACCACCCGATCGACCGTGCCGCCCCAGCGCCTGAGGACAGGAGTGCACGATGACGCCGTCGCAGCATCCGACGCCTCCCGCCACGCGGGCCGACGCGGCGGCGCTGTTGCTCGCCGCCAACCGTCGCCGTCGGCGCATCCGATGGTGGGTCGCGGTCGCGACCCTGCCCCTCACGCTCGCCGGCCTGCTGCTGGTCGGCAAGGTGTTGAGCATGTACGCGTTCGCGCATCAGTCGATCAGCTCGTTCGTCACCGGGTCGTACGCCGAATCCGAGTCGGCAGCACGCGGGCAGACCTGGCTCAACGGCTTCGAGCAGTTCAAGGCGCCGTACAACATCGGCACAGCTCAGGCCGGCGCCGAACAGCTCGCCGAGGCACGCGACCACCTCGAGACGGCACTCCCCCTGGCGACCGGTCTGGACGTCTGCTACGTGCGCATCAACCTGTCGCTGGTGATCGAACGGCAGGGTGACGCGGCCCAGGCCGGCGGCGATGCCGTATCGGCCGCCGAGTTCTACGGGCAGGCGCTGCAGATCACCGTCGAGACACCCGACGAGTGCCGCAGCGACGAGGCACAGAACCAGTCGCCCGATCCAAGCCGCGACATGAGTGACACCCTCGACGAGAACCAGCAGCGTCAGCAGCAGAAGCAACAGCAGAACCCCGAGCAGGGCGGGCAGCCGTCCGAGCAGGGCGAACAGGAGCAGCCGTCGCAGAGTGATCTCGATGACATCGAGAGCCGACTCGATCAGGGTGCGCAGGAACGCGAGGACCAGCTGGGCGAGGACGGCGGCAGCGGCGGAACGGAGCGGCCGTGGTAGACCAGCGTCGCAGCAGATACGTCGGCGGCGCCGAGGGTGCGCCGCCTCTTCCCCCGCCCGGCGGCTATCAGCGCCCGGGGCGCGCCTCGGCCGGACTCGATGCCGCGGCCGGCCTGCCTCCGGCATCCGCCGACCTCGTCTACACCGCGCCCGACGCACCCAAACGCACCAGTGCACTCGGTGTCGCCGCCGTCGTCGCGGCGGCGCTGTTCGCGGTCACCCTGCTGGTGCTTCTGATGACGGGCGGAACAGATGCCATCTACGGCATATCTCTGCTGGTCGTGCAGCTGCTCGTCATCGGAGTGATCGTCGCGGCGCTGCTCACGCGACGCGGGCGGATGCTGGGAGCGATCGCCCTCGTCGTCATGCTCGTGTTCAACGTGGCGACGGTCGGCGCGATGAGTGCGCTGCGCTCGGCGGCGACGCAGGCCTACGACGGCACGAAGTCCGAGCAGCAGCGGCACGAAGAGGCGTATCCTGGCGTCCGCGAGCACTCGAACTACGACGTGCTCAACGGCCCCTCGTTCGAACAGGTGCAGCGGCAGGGCGACGAGCTGATGGCGGCGGTGCGCGAACGGCTCACGGAACGCCTCGGCTACACCTGGGTGCAGGCCGGCGCGGTCGACGTCAGCCCGGAACGCAACGGCTATGGCGGTGAGTCGATGCTCAAGAGATACGTCTCGCCGACCTGGACGACCGCAGAGCCCGTGCACGACAACCAGCGCAAGCGCGAGATCATGATCATCATCGATCAGGTGCTGATGGAGCACGACATGTGGGGGCTCTACCCGCTGAACGTGCCCGCCAGCGGCCTCTCAGACGACATGGTCGCGAAGCTCTACGGGTCGGCGGATGTCGAGCGTCAGCACACGTGGGAGTACTACGCCGATACCTATCCCGACCCGTTGCGGTTCTATGTCACGACCTACGACCTCTCGAAGGACGCCACGGGCGAGTTCCGCACGCAGCGAGAGGCGATCGCCCAGCAGACCGGCGAACCTGTCGAGGGCGTGCAGTTGATGATCATCGCCCGAAACCTGCTGCCCGAACAGGACCGCGCCGAGTTCGAAGAGCGCCTGCGCGAGTACCCGGACTTCTGACCGGCGGGCGGGCGCGAGACGTGTCTTACGCTTGCATCTGGCCGCGAACCCGTCGCCGCCACACCAACCGAGAGGGCACGACGTGTCTGAGCACCACCCGCAGTATCCGCTGCTCGCCGTCGACGCGGGCCAGACCGGCATCAAGACCCGGTTGCTGAGCGCCGATGGCGCCGTGCAGGAGTGGCTGTTCCCCGGAGTGTTCACCAACCAGCCGCTGCTTCCGCAGCTCGCGGCGGTGGTCGCCGAAGTGATCCGGGTGACCGGCTCGGCACCGCACACCGTCTCGCTGGGGGTGTCGGGACTGACAGATGCCGATGCCGAAGCAGAAGCGCTGCTGCAGCATCCGGATCTCACCGACGTGCGACGCGTGGTCGCCACGCACGACTCGGTCACCTCGTACTTGGGCGTGCTCGGCGACCAGTACGGAACCGTCGTCGCAGCCGGCACCGGCGTGGTCACGCTCGGCGTCGGCCCGCAGCACTCCGCGCGCGTCGACGGCTGGGGTCACATCATGGGCGATGCGGGCAGCGGCTTCTGGATCGGACGCGAGGCGCTGGATGCCGTCATGCGCGCCCACGACGGACGCGGCCCCGCGACCTCTCTGACCGCGCCGATGCAGGAGCGCTGGCCCGACCTCGAGACCGCTTACGTGCACCTACAGGCGGCGCACGATCGCGTACGCACCGTGGCATCGTTCGCAGCGCAGGTGGCCGAGGCCGCCGCGGCCGGCGATGCCGTCGCGCAGCGCATCTGCCGCGACGCGGCCGCTGAGCTGGCGCTGGCCGCCACCGCCGCGCTGCGTGTCGTCGACGCTCCCGCCGACGCCGCCGTGGGCGCGGCCGGCGGGGTGTTCGGATCGGATGCTATCCGCGGCGCCTTCATCGATGCGGTGCGCGCCGAGCGACCGGATGCCCGGTTCGTGCCGCCCCGGGGATCTGGGCTGGACGGATGCGTGGCCCTCGCCGGGTTGGGGCAGGATCACCCGCTGCGCGAGCGCTTCGCGGACGTCACCCGCGGCTGATCACAGCGTGGCCGGGTGCGTGCTCTGCGCGCCTGGTGCGCGCTCTACCTGCCTGGTACAGAGCCCGCTCGCCCTCGTTCCGAAACGCTGCGGGGGTCGACACGCCGTTCGGCGTGCCGACCCCCGAGGTCAGCGCGTGAGCGCGTCGCCTATGCGCTGCGGCGGCGGTGCAGCACGAGCATCAGGATTCCGACGCCCATCAGCAGCACGGCCAGCACCACGACGGACAGCGTGATCGCCGGCCCGCCGGTCACGGCGAGGTCGGGCAGCTTCTCGATGTCGTTCGAAACCGTGATCGTCGCGGGTGCCGTGCCGTCGCCGACCACGATGATCGTGACCTCGTCACCTTCGGCGTCGTCGAATGCGACGTTCACGTCGTCACTCGACCACGTCGCGCCGTGCCAGCGCGCGTTGACCGGCAGCTCGGTGGAGTGCTCGGTGAGCGTCACCTCGGTGCCCAGCGGCAGATCCGCGATCACCGTCGTCTCGCCGGAACGCACCTCGAGGTCGAGCTGCTGCGGCTCGCCGAGCAGATCGGTCCAGGTCGCCGTCACCGGGAAGGCGGTGTCTTCGACGAGGCTCGCGCCGCTGCCGGTGAGCTCCTTCGTGACGGTCAGGCTGCCGAGCTTCGGCGTCACGGCATTGGTGACGACGACCTGGGCATCCTGCGCCGCTCCGATCGTGAGCGCGGCGGTGCCGTCCTCGTTTCCGACGATGTCATCGCCGGCCCACTGCGGGGTGTTCCAGGCGAAGGCGAGGCCCTCGTCGTTGGGCAACTCCGCGAGTGTGACGAGGGTGCCGTGGGGCAGGTCCTGGCCGAAGGGAACGACGGTGCCATCGGTGGGCAGTGCCACCTCGGCCTGGCGTGGCTCGTCACCGTCGAGCCACGAGGCGGTCACGGTGACGACCTCGGGAACGTCCGGGTTATCGAGCAGAATGCCGTCGACCTGCTTGGACAGGGTGAAGGTTCCCGGCGCCCAGGTGGCCTCGTTGACCACCGTCACCAGGGTGCTGTCGCCCTGCTGATCCGAGACGACGATCTCGGCCGACCCGTCACCGTTGTCTGTCACATCGGCACCGCTGATCGTGACCGATTCCCAGACGACGGTGTCGAACGCGGGGCGCTCACCCTCGGTGATCGTCACAACGGTTCCGGCGGGCAGGTCGACCCCCAGCGGGGTCGGCTCGACGGTGTTGATGGTGAGCTGCGTCGACTGCTCGGCGCCCTCGGCGTCGGTCCACGTCGCCGTGACGGGGAACTCGGTGTCGGGGGCGACCTCACCGATCGCGTCACCGGCGAGGCCCTTGATCAGGCTGATGCCGGCGACCGAGGTGGCCGCGTGATTCTGCAGCTGCACCTGTGCCTCAGCATCGCGGGTGATCGAGACGACGGCCGATTCGCCGTCAACAGTCACTCCGGTACCGCTCCACACCGGCGCGCCCCAGGCGATGCTGGATCCGTCGACGAGCGGCGTCTCGGTGAGCGTCACCTCGGTGCCGATCAGCAGGTTCTCACCGAGCTCGACGGGGGTGCCGTCGGTCGGGAGGGTCAGCGTCTTCTCTGCGTCAACGCCGTCCTGCGTCCACGATGCGGTGACAGTCACCTCGTCGGGAACGGCCGGGTTGTCGGCCTGTTCTCCCGTGACGGTCTTGGCGATCGAGAACGTCCCGACCGTGCGGTCGACCGTGTTCGTCACGGTCACAGCCGCCGGTTCGACGACGTGATCGGCCTCGATGGTGATCGGGTTCGGCGAGATCACCGGCGTCGACCACGTCAATACATCGTCGTCGCCGGGCTTCGCCTCAGAGAACGTCACCACAGCGCCGACCGGCAGGTTCTCCATCGTGACGGTCTCACCGGCGGTGATGTCGAGAACACGGTCCGGCTGTGCGGGCACGTTGTCACCGAGTGCGCTCGTGTCGATCGTCGCGGTGACCCGGTAGCTCTGCTTCGGGTCGACGAGCTCGCGGGCGGCGTCCGGTCCGGCGAGGGCCTTGGTGGCCGTGGCGCTACCGAGCAGTGCGGTGTTCTGCAGCGTCACCGAGATGTTCGTGCCCGGGGCGAGCGTGGCGACGGCGGTGGTGCCGTCATCGCCCGGGATGAGCCCCTCGGTGGGCAGGAACTTCGGAGCACCCCAGGTGATACCGGAAACGGTCGGGAACCTCGGCTCAGACAGCTCGACGGTCCAGCCGGTACCACGGGCGTTGAGCCCGCCGACCGGGTCGCCGTTGAGCGGGACCTCGAGGTCGTACGCGTTCTGGGTCGCACCCTTCGGGTCGATCTCCTTCACGTGCACGGTGAAGGACGTGTCGGCCGGAACGAGCGCGGCGCCCGGGGTGTCGGCGAGCTTCTTGTCGAGCGCCACCGATCCGCGAGTGACACCGGTTCCGGTACCCGAACCGCTGTACTTCTGGGTGACGGACGACGAGAACTCGATGCCCGAACCGGCAATCGCATTGCCGTACTCGGTGCCCGGCGCATCCATACCGCCGCTGGTGGTGCACGTGGTGTAGCTCAGCGTGTACTGGTACTCACGGGTGAATCCGTCGCTCGTGCCCCCCTGCGGCATGGGCAGCGACGGTTCGGCGATCTCGAAGGTGACCTGCTGACCGTCGACCGTCACCGTCGTGGCGTCGGTGAGGTCGACACTCTTCAGGCCGCCATTCTTGATCTGATCGTGGGCCGTGACTGCGAGGTTCATACGCGCGGCGAGGCCATCGCTCGAGTCACCCGCGGCGCAGACCGTCTGCGTCGAGGACAGCGTGTCGGTCAGCGTCAGCGGCCCGGTGATGCCGTCGACCTTCTCACCCGGAATCGTGACGGTCCAGTCGAGGGTCGTCTGCGGCATGTGCTCGACACCGTCGATCGTGACTGTCGCTCCGTTGATCTTGCCCTTCTTACCCTGCGAGCGTCCGGGAACCTTCGCCTCGCCGCCCGTGGCGTCGCCGTCGATCGAGACGGTGTTCGCGTAGACCGTGCCCGCCTCGGGGAGATCGGCCGAGGTGACGCACGTGTCATAGCTCACGAGATAGCGGTAGTCGGAGCGCTTGAACGCGAAGTCGGAATCGTCGATCGTGTAGACACCGCTGAAGGCCTGCGCCGATGAGGTCTGGTTCGACACGGCGAGCAGATTCGTGATGTCACGATCGCGCTGCCCGCTGGGGCCATAGCGCTCGAAGACGCGCAATCCTGAAACGGTGTCGGTGCAGAGTTGGTGCCCCTCGCCGAGCGTCTCGGTCAAGGTGAAGCTGTTCTTGCCGAACAGCTGATCGCCGGGGACGACGACCATCCAGGCGATCCGACCGTTGCGGTCGGCCTTCCCGAGCACGGTGCCGGACTTGGTCAGTCCCAGGTGCCAGGGGCGGTTGGTGACTGTGCCGATGCCCTGACCGGCCTCACCCCAGCCCTCGATCTGCATCGAGTTCTCGTAGGTGGTGCCAGAAGGGTCGATCTGTCCGTCCGGCGTGCACGTCTCGTAGGTGAGGCGGTACGTCACATCGGCGTTGAAACCGCCGCGGGGAGCGTTCAGCGCGATACGGAATCCTGCCTCGCCGGCAACGGGTGCCGACTCGACGAGATCGGTCACGTCGACCACGGTGTCACCGCGGACGGTCTGCACACGGAACCCGGTCGGGTCGCACAGCACGTGGCCGGCACCGAAGGTGTCGGTGATGTGTGCGACGTCTCCGCCCGCGGCGACGAGGTTCGCCCCGGGGATGTCGATGGTCCATGTCATCGACCAGTTGTTGCTGTTCATCTGACCGGCCTTCGAGACCTCGCCGGGCAGTTCGATGCCGTCATCGATCCCGCCGCCTCCGGGCAGCGGGACCGACACCGGCGTGCCGTTCAGGTCGAACACGACCTCGGTCTCGGTGGTCGTCTGGATGGCCTCGACCTGGAACTGCCAGGTTCCCGAGACCTGCTCGGGCCGCTCGGTAACGGCGTCGGTGAGTGTGCACTCGGCGATTCCGGTGGACGGATCGGTGAGGCAGTTCCCCCACACCACGCCCTCGGGGCCGTTCAGTGCGAACGGCACGGCGGCGGGGAACTCGAAGACGTCCGGCAGCCCGATCGTGAAGGTGTCACCGGGCTGAGGATCAGCCGCGGAGGCGTCCCAGGTGCCCGACACCGTGACGGAGTCGCCGATGGTCAGCTTCGCGTCGGCCGGTTCGATGGTGACGGCGCCGATGGCGATGGCGGCGTTGGTCGCGGCGACCGCCGCAGCGGGTGCTGCGACGAGGCCGATGATCGCCAGCAGCCCCACGGTGAACGCAGAGATGACGCGGCGGAACGCGCTCGGGCGCGCCAGATGATCGCGCCGTTTGGGCGCGCGAAAATGCAGCATGTGCTCTCCCCTAGCATTGGCGCGTCCGCCCCGTGCGCCCCCCACGCAGGCGAACGTCCCTCAGACGGACACGCATCGATGACCAGGACAGTTCTCCCAGCCGGCCCGTCGTCGGGCATCACCTGCGACCGTATCGTTTTGGCAACCTTCTGTGCAAATTTCTCGGATCGTCTCCGGGCAGGCCGACACGCCGCGCGCCGATAGACTTGGGCGCATGTCCAAGGTGCTTCAGTCCCTCCCCGTCGGCGAAAAGGTCGGCATCGCGTTCTCCGGTGGTCTCGACACGTCTGTCGCCGTCGCGTGGATGCGAGAGAAGGGGTCGATCCCCTTCACCTACACCGGCGACCTCGGCCAGTACGACGAGGATGACATCGCGTCGATCCCCGGTCGCGCCCTGGAGTACGGCGCTGAGGCGTCGCGTCTGGTGGATGCCAAGACGGCGCTCGTCGAAGAGGGCTTTGTCGCTCTGCAGTGCGGTGCCTTCCACATCCGCTCGGGCGGCAAGACGTACTTCAACACGACTCCCCTGGGCCGCGCCGTCACCGGCACGATGCTGGTGCGCGCGATGCGCGAGGACGGCGTCGACATCTGGGGTGACGGCTCGACCTACAAGGGCAACGACATCGAGCGCTTCTACCGCTACGGGCTGCTCGCCAACCCGCGTCTGCGCATCTACAAGCCGTGGCTCGATGCCGACTTCGTCACCGAGCTCGGCGGTCGCCAAGAGATGAGCGAGTGGCTCGTCGAGCGCGGATTCCCGTACCGCGACTCGGCCGAGAAGGCGTACTCGACGGATGCCAACATCTGGGGTGCCACCCACGAGGCCAAGACGCTCGAGCACCTCGACGTGTCGCTCGAGACGGTCGACCCGATCATGGGCGTGAAGTTCTGGGACCCGTCGGTCGCGATCGAGACCGAGGACGTCACGGTGACCTTCGAAGGTGGCCGGCCGGTCGCCATCAACGGTGTCGAGTACACCGACCCGGTCGCGCTGGTCATGCAGGCCAACACCATCGGCGGCCGTCACGGTCTGGGCATGAGCGACCAGATCGAGAACCGCATCATCGAGGCGAAGTCGCGCGGCATCTACGAAGCCCCCGGCATGGCACTGCTGTTCATCGCGTACGAGCGCCTGGTCAACGGCATCCTCAACGAAGACACCCTCGCGACGTACCACGAGCAGGGTCGCCGCCTCGGCCGCCTGATGTACGAAGGCCGCTGGCTCGAGCCGCAGTCGCTCATGCTGCGCGAGTCGATCCAGCGCTGGGTCGGCCTCACGATCTCGGGTACCGTCACCATCCGCCTGCGCCGCGGTGACGACTGGACGATCCTCGACACCGTCTCGCCGAACCTGTCGTACGGCCCCGAGAAGCTGTCGATGGAGCGCGTCGGCGACGCCGCCTTCGGCCCCGTCGACCGCATCGGTCAGCTGACCATGCGCAACCTCGACATCGCCGACTCGCGCTCGCGCCTGGAGCAGTACGCCGGGCTGGGCCTCGTGGGCGGCGCGACCGGCGAGCTCGTCGGCCGCGTCACCGCGGGCGAAGCCGGCGACATCACCGGACTCGTGGAGGGCTCGGTCTCGCAGGTCGACGGTGAGCTGACGGATGCTGTCGATGCAGCATCCGAGGGCGCAGCCTTCGATTTCGGTACCGACTGACCGCCGTACGATTTTCGACGCCCCGCGTGGGTCGCCCGTTCGGGTGACCCACGCGGGGCGTCTGCGTTCTGAGCGGTAGTGACGCATGGGCTGTGAATCCCCTGCGTTATCTTGCACAGTGATGTGCAAGATACTTACACTCGATGCATGTCCTCCGCCCGCACTCCGCGCTCGGATGCTCTCGCGAACCGTGCCGGAATCATCGCCGCGGCCCGCACCGCCCTCGCATCCGACCCGCACGCCTCGGTCGACGCGATCGCGCGTACCGCCGGCGTCTCGCGCCGCACCATCTACGGGCACTTCGCCGACCGCGACGCGCTGATCCGCGAGCTCATCGCGTCCGGCGCCCGGCGCTTCAACGCGCTGGCGACCTCGGTGGACGACGATGATCCTCAGGTCGCGCTCGCGCGCCTCGCCGCACTGATGTGGCACGAGGCGGCGCACGTGCGCATCACGGCGGCGCTCGCGCTCGACGACGCGCACCTCGCCGAGACCGCCGCGGCGCTGGCCCCGCTACGTCGCGTGCTCGCCGACATCGTGCGGCGGGGCCGACGCGGCGAGCGCATGCGCATCGACATCGACGCAGGCATGCTCGCCCGCCTGATCGAGGAGGTGGCGCGCACGGTCGTCTCCCGCAACCTCGCGGACGAGACAGGCGCAGAACCCGCCGCAGCAGCCGATGCGGTCGTGCGGATCGTGCTCAGCATCGCCGGGCTGTCGTGGCGCGACGCGGACGCCCTGCTTCGCGATCACCCCGACGTCCTCGTCCCCACTCAGAGCGCCGAGTGAAGGCATCCGCCGCATGAGGGTCGCACTGCAGAGCATCACGAAGGGGCGTCGCGGCCAGGTGCTGCCGACCATGGACATCGTGTTCGAGTGCGGGCACGCCCGCTTCATCCGTGCCGAGACCGAGCAGCGCCCGACCGTGCTCGGCCTCATCGCCTCGGGGCGGATGCGCCCCGACTCCGGAACGGTCACGATCGACGGCGTCGCCGACGCGGGCGCGCTGCGGCGACGGGTGGCGCTGGTCGATGCCCCGGCCGTCAGCGACCCACCCCCCGACGTTGCCGTCGGCGCAGTGGTGGGCGAAGAGCTCATGTTCGCCGGACGCCCCGCCACACCCCGTCACGCACGTCGCTGGTTGCGGATGCTGGGGTTCGACGATCTGATCAGAACACCGATCGGCGTCATCGACCCGGCGGCGCGCGTGCGCATCCTGTGCGAACTGGCCGTGCTCCGCGCCGAGGTCGAGGCGCTGGTGCTGGTGGCCCCCGACCGCCACGGCGGACGGCCCGATGGCTGGTGGCGCATCGCGTCGGAGTTCGCCGACCGCGGGTACGCGGTGCTCGTGATCGTGGGTGGCGCAGCCGCCGCCGTCATCTCGACCATGCCCGAGACCGTGCACGCCGAGCATCTGTCAGATGCCGGCGCTGCCGCACAGATCACCCCCGCCGCAGAGGAGGACGCCCGATGAAGGTCCCCTCGATGATCGCCGCCGAACTGCGGCGACTGGTGGCCAGCCCCATGGCCGTAGTGGCGCTGATCGCGCTGCTGGCCGTTCCCGTGCTCTACGGCGGGCTGTACCTGTGGGCGAACCAAGACCCCTATGGCAAGTTCACCGAGGTCCCCGTCGCACTGGTTGTCGACGACACCGGCACCGGTGACGCCGAGAACCCGCAGAACTACGGATCGGACGTCGCCGAGCAACTGCTGAGCGACGGCTCCTTCGACTGGAGGGTGATGACGGCATCCGAAGCCGGCGCAGCGCTCTCGGACGGCACGGTCGATTTCACCGTGACCATCCCCCGCGACTTCTCGGATGCACTCGCCTCGGCCTCCGGCGACCACCCCCGCCAGGCGCGCATCGAGCTCGAGACGAACGATGCGAACAACTATCTGGCCTCATCCATCGGCACGCAGGCGGTCGAACGCATCCGGCGTTCCGTCGCCGAGATGGTCGGCTCGGAAGCGGCCGGTCAGCTCCTGACCGGCCTCAGCGATGTGCGCGCGAACCTCGCCGACGCCGTCGACGGCACCGGACAGCTGCTCGATGGCGCCCACTCGGCGAAGGACGGATCGTCAG
The DNA here is from genome assembly GCF_028747645.1 of Microbacterium esteraromaticum. NCBI lineage: Bacteria > Bacillati > Actinomycetota > Actinomycetes > Micrococcales > Microbacteriaceae > Microbacterium > Microbacterium esteraromaticum. Next base: position 64,159 of record NZ_CP118100.1, on the reverse strand, counting down.
CCCTCACCACCGGGCTGGGAACCCTCGCCGACGGGACCGATGCGCTCGCCCTCGGGGCCCGCTCGCTCGCCGACGGTGCCGCACAGGTCAGCGCCGGAAACCGCAAGCTGGCCGACGCAGCCGATGACGCCGCCGTCCACGCCCAACAGGCGGCCGATGCGCTGCCCGGCGTGCGCGCGGATCTCGCCGCGGGCATGGCCGAACACGGACTGACCGCCGAGCAGATCGACGCCGTGCTCACCGACCTCGATCCGCTGGCCGCCCGCCTTCAGGACGGCAACACCGCCGCACAACGCGCCGTCGACCAGGTCGATGAACTCGCCGCGGGCGCGCAGCGGCTCTCCGAGGGCGCCGCACGACTGTCCACCGGCACTCGGGATGCCGCCGATGGTGCAGCATCCGCCCGCGACGGTGCCGCCCGTCTCGACGACGGCCTCGGTGCTCTCGGCGACGGAATCGGGTCCCTGCGCGACGGCCTGGCCTCCGGAGTGGCGGCGATACCGGCATCCACCCCCGAGCTGCGCGCCGCGCAGGCCGACACCATCGCCGACCCCGTGCACGTCTCCAGCGACAAGGTCGCGGCCGCGCGCGACTACGGTCAGGGCCTCGCGCCGTTCTTCGCCGCGCTGGCCGGGTGGATCGGCATCTACGCCCTTTTCCTGATCGTCAAACCGATCTCACGGCGGGCAGTGACCGCGCTGCACTCACCGCTGCGGATCACGCTGGCGGGATGGCTGACACCGGCGATGCTCGGCGCCCTGCAGATGGTGGGCCTGATCGGTGTGCTCGGCTACATGCTCGGCTTCGACTTCTCACACCCGTGGGGATCACTGGGCGTCATGGTGATGGCCTCGGCGACGTATGCGGCGATCATTCTGGCGCTCAACGTCTGGTTGGGTTCCGTCGGCCAGTTCATGGGCCTCGTCCTGATGGTGCTGCAGCTGGTGACCGCGGGTGGCACGTTCCCCTGGCAGACGCTACCTGAGCCGCTCGCCGGACTGCATCACGTGCTGCCGATGGGATACGTCGTCGATGCGCTGCGCCAGTTGATGTACGGCGGTGATCTCACCCGAGCCCTCTACGACCTGGCGATCCTCGCCGCATGGCTCATCGGCGCCCTCGCACTGGCGGCCGTCGGAGTGACCCGGATGACCCACCGGCGCACCCTGCGCGACCTGCAGCCCAGCCTGATCGGGTGATCCTCGGCAGCGCGAGCGGGAATCGGTAGTATGCGAGGACGCGCGCGACCCGAGACGCGTGCGCGGCCTCCGTGACACGGAGTCCCACGTACTACCCAAGGGCCTTCACCGATGATGAGCACAACCAGCGACCCGAACCGACGCTCCCTCGCGGGACGCCTCGGCCGTATCGCCTTCGTCGTGGTCGCCGTACTGATCACGATCGCCACCGCCGCCGCGTTCTTCCTCACCTGGACCATCCAGCGCTCGTTCCCCCAGACCTCAGGCGAGATTCAGCTCAACGAACTGGACGCCACGGTGACGGTGCAGCGAGACGACCGCGGCATCCCCACGATCACCGCCTCGACCACGCACGATCTGTTCTACGCGCAGGGGTTCACGCACGCGCAGGACCGGTTCTTCGAGATGGACTTCCGGCGGCACGTGACCTCGGGCCGCGTCGCCGAGATGTTCGGTGAATCCCAGGTCGCGACCGACAAGTTCCTGCGTACGCTCGGGTGGCGCGCCGTCGCCGAAGAGGAGGTCGCGAACCTCGACGAGACGACGCTCGGCTACTACGAGGCCTACGCCGACGGGGTGAACGCCTATCTGGACTCCCGCTCCGGCGCCCAGCTCTCACTGGAATATGCCGTTCTAGGCATACAGAACCCGGACTACGAGCCCGAGCCCTGGGAGCCGGCAGACTCGGTCGCCTGGCTGAAGGCGATGGCCTGGGATCTGCGCACCAACGTCGAGGACGAGACCGACCGTGCGCTGCTCGCGGCCCAGCTGCAGGCATCCGGAGCGTCGGATGCTGAGAACACGGCCGTCATCGAAACGGCCTACCCGCCGTACCCGTTCGCACAGAACCCGGTGATCGTGCCCACGATCTCGGCGGTCGAACCCGTACAAGCCGATGCTGAGCCGGCGGCCTTCGGTGGCGCGGGCGATGCCGGGGTCACCGACGCCCTCGCCACGGTCGAGTGGCAGGAGGCCGAGAGCGTGCTCGCCGCGGCGAGCATGATGATCGGCGGGGTCGGCGAGGGCATCGGGTCGAACTCCTGGGTCGTCTCGGGTGACCTCACCGAGAGCGGGATGCCACTGCTGGCCAACGACCCGCACCTGGGCGCCTCGTTGCCCTCGGTCTGGTACCAGATCCAGCTCAAGTGCGAAGCCGTCGGCGAGCAGTGCCCCTTCGACGTGGCCGGGTTCTCGTTCTCGGGAATGCCGGGCGTCGTCATCGGACACAACCAGACCGTCGCCTGGGGCTTCACCAATCTCACCACCGACGTCACGGATCTATACATCGAGAAGCTCGACGGTGACCAGTACTGGCGCGACGGTGCGCTGACGCCGCTCGAGATCGAGCAGGATGTCATCAAGGTCGCCGGCGGCGACGACGTGCCGCTGACCATCCGCCGCACGGTGCACGGTCCGATCATCTCGGGCCTCACCGACGACTTCACGTCGATCGCGGAGTCCCCCGTCGTCAGCGCAGGCGATGCGGTGCTCCCGCTGGAGGGCGCGCCCGAGATCCCCGACGGTGAGAGCGCGGTAAGCCTGCGCTGGACGGCTCTCGAGCCCGGCACCACCGCCAGCGCCCTGTTCGCGCTCAACACCGCCCAGAACTTCCAGGAGTTCCGGCGGGCAGCATCCCTCTTCGACGTCCCGGCGCAGAACCTCGTCTACGCCGACGTCGAGGGCAACATCGGATATCAGGCGCCCGGGCGGCTGCCGATCCGCGGCGCCGGCGACGGCTGGCTGCCGCAGGCCGGCTGGGACAGCGCCTACGACTGGGAGGGGTTCATCCCCTTCGAAGAACTCCCGGTGTCGTACAACCCGCCGCAGGGGTACATCGTCACGGCGAACAACGCGATCGTCGATGACGACTACGAGCACTTCCTATCCCGCGACTGGGACTACGGCTACCGCGCCGCGCGCATCGAGCACCTGATCGAACGCAAAGCGGCAGCCGGACCGATCACCGCCGCCGACATGCGCGACATCCAGATGGATGAAGAGATGTGGATCGGCAAGCAGCTCGCCGTGGTCATGGACCGCGTCGCTGTCGAAGGCGAGGGGCCGCAGGCGGCCATCGAGCTGTTGCGCACCTGGGATGCCCAGAACGATCCAGACTCGGCAGCCGCGGCCTTCGCCAACGTGCTGTGGTCGAACCTGGCACAGAACGTCTTCGTCGAACGCGAGGTTCCGCTTCCGGTCGGCGACCAGGGCCGCCTCTTCACCGTCGTCGGCACGATGCTCGACGACGCCGTCGACCCGATGTGGACCAACGAGCGCCTCGGCACCACCGACATGTACTCAATGCTGGCGCTCTCGGCCGAGCAGGCCTATGCCGAACTCGCCGAGCTGCAGGGCGAAGACGTCACCCGCTGGAGCTGGGGGTCGCTGCACGCGCTGCCACTCACCCACGACACGCTGGGCACGTCAGGTATCGCGCCGATCGAGATGCTGTTCAACCGCGGGCCGTACCCCGTCGGCGGCGGCTCATCGGTCGTCAACGCCACCGGATGGGTGCTCGGCGAGTCGTACGCCACCGCGACCGTCCCGTCGATGCGCATGGTGATCGACCTGGCAGACTTCGACGCGTCGACATGGAACCACCTCACCGGGGCCAGCGGGCATGCCTTCCACCCGCACTACACCGATCAGACAGCGGACTGGGCGAAGGGCATCCAGACCCCCTGGGCCTTCACCCCGAAGGCGGTGAAGGCCGCGGCCGTCGACACGCTGACGCTGACCCCGGCCGGCTAGCCCCTGCCCCTGGCATCCGCACCCCCGTCCCTGGCATCCGCACCCCCCGCCCCTGTTCGCAACTCCGGAGATTCTCGGGTTTTCCGGGCTACCCGCGGTCAAGCCCCGCCGGAAGTCAAGCGGTGGATGCATCATGCGGTTAGGAGGAACTCGTTGAACGCTTGGGCGGGTGTTCTCAGCTCAAGGGTGGGGCGGGGTCTGGCGTTGAGTTTGTCGGCGACGTGGCGCAGGTCCTCGGCGGTCCAGGCGGATAGGTCGCTGCCCTTGGCGAACCAGTGCCGCAGGAGCCGGTTGGTGTTCTCGTTCGTGCCGCGCTGCCAGGGTGAGTGTGGGTCGCAGAAGTAGACGGGGGCTTGCAGATCGAGTTGAATGTCGACGTAGTCAGCCAGTTCGGTTCCTCGGTCCCAGGTGATCGATCGGCGCAGGTGGTCGGGGAGCTTGCTCATCTCGCGGATCATCGCCCCGGCGACTTCGGTTGCCGTGTGGCAGTTGGGCAGGTGCAGCAGGATCGTGAACCGGGTGGTCCGCTCCACCAGTGTCCCGATCGCTGACCGGTTCCCTGCGCCGAGGATCAGGTCCCCCTCCCAATGCCCAGGGACCGCACGGTCCTCGACCTCAGCAGGGCGTTGGCTGATCTTCAACGCGTCTTTGAACGGGCTCGGTGAACGCCTGCTCGCCCCTTCCCGGGACTTGCGGGCCGTGCGCCCGGTGGACAGCTGACGGGCCAGATCCTGGCGTAACTGGCCGCGCCCTTGGACATACAGGGCCTGATAGATCGTCTCGTGGCTCACCCGCCAAGTCTTGTCGTCCGGATGGTCGATTTCGAGGACCGTCGCGATCAGCTTCGGACTCCACCCATCGTCCATCCAGTCGGTGATCTGCGCGGCGAGGGATGGGTTCGTGTTGAGTTTGAACTCCTTCGGCCGTCGCCGGCCACGCTGCGCGGACAGCTCCGCGACCGCCGCGCAATACTGACCATCCACACCCCGGTGCCGAGCGAGTTCACGAGAGATCACCGACTGATCCCGGCCAATCCGCCAACCGATCTCGCGCTGAGACAGGCCCGCTCGCACGCCGGACTGGATCTCGATTCGCTCCTCCAACGTCAACCCCCGACCTGGCACCGAGTCCGGGCGTAGAGGGTCGGAAACAGGCTTCTGGCGACGAAACACTGGCATACCGACACTGTCCCGCCACCACATCCCGATCGTCTTGTCTGACACGCCAACGACCTGCGCAGCGCGCCCGAAAGAGAGCCCCTGACACACCGCCAACAGCGCCGCATCCCTGACCGCAACCGAATACGTCATCAACGACCTCCACATCAACCGATGCATCGACCATATGAATCCGCCACGAGTGAAGTGCACACAACTCCGGAGAAACACCTGCGAGTAGACGTCAAATGACGAAAACGGGCGGGTTGCCGCAGGTTCTTCCGGAGTTGCGACCGTGAGAGCGTCGGATGCCCGGGCCGGGCCTCCTGTGAGTCAGCCCGCTGCCGTGGAGTCAGCCCGCAGCCGGTGATTCAGCCCGCGGCCGGCGGGGTGCGCTTCGACTCGGCGTACTCGTCGACGACCAGGTCACGCGATTGAATGGTGCCGTTGCGATAGGCCTGGCGCCCGACCATGTGCGCAGACAGCGGTGCGGTGACGAACTGCAGCAGGATCACCGGGGTGCTGATGACCAGGCCAAGCAGGATCGCGCCGACCGTCCGCTGCGAAACGGCGATCGCCAGACAGATCAGAAGCAGTCCCAGCACCTGCGGCTTGGTCGCCGCGTGGAGCCGGGACGGCACATCGCGGAAGTGCAGCAGACCGACCGCGGCTGAGAGGCACAGGATCGCACCGATCAGCACGAGCACGAGCACGATCGTGTCGGCAACGACCTCTGGCAGTTCGAGTTCCAGCACGTTCATGATGTCGTGTTGTCCCTTCGCGCCACATAACGCGCGACGGCAATCGACCCGAAAACTCCAACGGCGGCGATGATGAGCAGCACCGGCACGTTGCGGGTATGACCGTTGATCGCCATCTCAGCGCCCAACACGCACATCACGAGCGTCAGCAGCACATCCGACGCCACAGCGCGGTCGAGGATCGATGGCCCGCTGACGATCCGCACCACGCACAGCAGCGCGGCCACGGCGAAGACCACCAGGATTGTCACCATCAGAAAGCTCATCGTGCACCTCCGGCACGGGCACGGGACTCATCGGCCTTGAGAGCACGATACTGCTCCGGCGATCCGACGGCGCGAACGATGCGCTTCTCCCACCGCAGCACGCCGTCGCGAAAAGCATCGACGTCGGCGCGGTTACGGACCCCGATGACGTGCAGGTACAGGATGCGACGGTCACGGTCGCTCTCTGCGACGAGTGATCCGGGGATGAGCGAGGCGGTGACGGCCACGTGGGTCATAACGATGTCGTCTGCGTATCGGAGCGGGATCTCGATGATGGCAGCCCCGGGCTGACGGCGGAAGTCGAACACCTGAATCGCCACGCTGATCGCACCGGCGACGACGGCGCCCAGGAACAGCACGACGAACACCAGGACGTACCAGAGGTTCACCCGTCCGACCAGCTCGACGGTGGGCAGGCGGAAGACCCGGGTGACGAAGATCGCGACGATCAGCCCGCTGACCAGGGCGAGCGGCGTGAACTGGTGCCACAGCAGCATCCACAGCACGACCAGCCAGAGCAGGAATGGCAGCTGCAGCAGCAGGTCGCGCACGGCGCCGCGCTTCGATTCGGGGCTCATCGACCGGCCTCCTCATCGATCTGCGTGAGCGTGACCGGCTGCAGCAGACCGGTACCGATGCTGTCGCAGAGAGCGTAGAGCGGTCCGGCGAACACGGTCAGCGCGAGCGTCACCGCGACCATGCCGCCGGTCGCGATCTTCATGATCGCGGGGATGGCACGCGTCTCCTGTTGGACATCCGCCGCCGGCGCGTTCCCGAGGTGCGCCAGACGCCCGGTAGAGGTGGCGATCTCGGCGCCCTCTTCGTCCTCGCGCCAGAACGCCAGGTTCCACGCCCGCATCAGCGCGTAGAGGGTGAGGAGCGAGGTCAGGATGCCCCCGAAGATCAGGACGATCATCAGCGGCGTTCCCACCGAGGCCGCGGCCTCGAAGAGTCCGATCTTGCCGATGAATCCCGAGAACGGGGGCAGGCCTCCGAGGTTGATGGCGGGTACGAAGTACAGCACGGCCAGCAATGGTGCGGCCTTCATCAGGCCGCTGACTCTCAGGATCGAGGTGCTGCCCGCCTGGCGTTCGATCAGGCCGACCGCGAGGAACAGCGTCGTCTGCACGACGATGTGGTGAACGATGTAGTAGACGGTCGCCCCGATGGCCGCCTCGGTGGCGATCGCGAGGCCGAAGATCATGTAGCCCACGTGGCTGACGAGCGTGAACGACAGGATGCGCTTCAGCTCGGCCTGCGCGACCGCGCCGAGCACCCCGACGATCATCGTCGCCAGCGCCACGATCATCAGCAGATCATCGACGCTGTTCGATGCGAACAGCTGCGTCTCTGTGCGGATCAGCGCGTAGACACCGACCTTGGTCAGCAACCCGGCGAACACCGCTGTGACCGGTGCGGGCGCGGTGGGATACGAGTCGGGGAGCCAGAACGACACGGGGAACACGGCCGCCTTGATTCCGAAGGCCACCAGCAGCAGCAGATGCAGCACCAGCTGCGTCTCCTGCGGCAGTTGGGCGACCCGTTCGGCGATCTGCGCCATGTTGACTGTGCCGACGGCTCCGTAGATCATCGCGATCGCGGCCAGGAACAGGATCGATGACACGAGCGACACGACGATGTACACCGCTCCGGTGCGGATGCGCGACTCGGTGCTGCCCAGGGTGATCAGCACGTACGACGCCACGAGCAGGATCTCGAAGCCGACGTAGAGGTTGAACAGGTCGCCGGCGATGAATGCATCGAAGATGCCGGCGGCGAGGATGAGGTACGTCGGGTTGAAGATCGAGATCGGCGTCTCGCCGTCGCCGTCGGCAGATCCCTGACCGATCGAGAACAACAGCACCGCCAGCAGCACGATGCTCGAGACGAGCACGAGCAGGGCCGCGAACCGGTCGACGTACAGGATGATGCCGAACGGCACGGGCCATCCCCCGACCGACACAGCAAAGGGTTGGTCGGCGGCATGCACGGCGGCCAACAGCACAGCGGCGATGATCGACACCGCCGCGAGTGTGCCCGTCGTCACGATGATCTGCAGGCGCGGATTGCGGCCGAAGATGAGCGCGACAGCCGCGCCCAGCAGCGGCAGCATCACGATGAGGGGGACGAGTGCGCTCATGCGTTCGGCTCCCGTTCGTCGGATGCCCCGCGTGGGGCGTCGGATGCCCGCGGAGCCATGGGTGTGTCGATCGGGGCGTCGTCCCGAATCGACGGGTGATCGCGCATGTTCAGCACGGTGATGGGCGAGGTGACGACATCGACGAAGTCGGTGGTGGCGTCGTCGTCGCCGGTCTCCGCTTCATCGTCGAACAGCTCCTCTTCGGCATCCGTGCGCTCGCGGAGCGCGATGTCGACCTCGTCGTCCTCGACCGTGTCGGCCTGTCCGAGTTGCCACGAGCGGTAGATCAGGGCGAGCAGGAACGCCGAGACGGCGAACGTGATGACGATCGCGGTCAGCGTCAACGCCTGCGGCAGCGGGTCGCTGACCGGTCCTTCCGCACCGTAGAACGGCGCGCTTCCCGGCACCCCCATGACGATCAGCAGCAGCAGATTGGTCGCGTTGCCGAGCAGCAGGAAGCCGATCAGCACGCGGGTGAGGCTGCGTTCGAGCATCGCGTAGACACCGGCGGCGAACAGCACGGCCATGATGACGATGAGGGTGAGCGACACATCCATCAGCTGCTTCTCCCCCCGGTGCGCGGTGGTGCCGCCGTGAACTCGCGCTCGGGATGCCGCAGCTGGGCGGTCTGCCGGTCGACCTCGGCACCGAGGCTGCGTAGCACGTCGAGCACCAGGCCGATCACGACCAGGTAGACGCCGATGTCGAAGATCGTCGACGACACGAGCTCGAGATGACCGAGAACGGGAACCTCCCATTCCCACACCGCGCTCTGCAGGGGTGCCATGCCGAAGAAGAGTGGCATCAGGGCTGCGCCGACGGCGAGGGCGAGGCCGGCTCCGAGCAGGCGCCCGGCGTCGGTCGGCGCGGCTGCGCCGAGTTCCCAGCGCCCTCCGGCGATGTAGCGCATCACCATGGCCATGCCGGCCACGAGGCCACCGGCGAAGCCGCCGCCCGGCAGGTTGTGCCCGGCGAACAGCAGGTAGATCGACACCACGATGATGGTGTGGAACAGCACCCGCACGATCACTTCGAGCAGGATCGAACGGTCTTCGGCTTTGATCTGCTGCCCGCTGACCAGCCAGGCGCGCGGCGCACCCTGGTTCTCGGAGGTCTGGAACCGCAGTCCCTGATCGGTCTCGACCAGGGGGCGTCGTTCCCGGCGACGGCGGCCGGTCGCCGGGAGGTCGCGTGTGGCCGAGAGCAGGTCGGCGCGATGCGAGACGAAGACGAGGGATGCCACTCCGGTGGCCGCCAGCACGAGTACGCTGAGCTCACCCATGGTGTCCCACCCGCGCAGGTCGACCAGTGCGACGTTGACGACGTTCTTGCCGTGCCCGAGGTTGTACGCGAGGTCGCTGAAATCGGTCGAGATCGGCTCGAAGATGCGTGCCTGGGTCGCGACGATCGCGACGAACGCCATCGTGACACCGACGCCGATGGCCAGCACCGCTCTGGGTAGCCTGCCCACCGAGGCGTTGTGCTCTCCCATCCGTGCTGGCAGCCGCCGCAGCACCAGCGCGAAGGTGACCATCGTCACCGTCTCGACGAGGATCTGCGTGAGTGCGAGGTCGGGCGCACCGCTGGTCGCGAACAGCACCACCATGCCGAGTCCGGTGACCGAGACCAGCACGACGCCCGTGTAGCGCTTGCGCGCTCGCACTGCGATCACGCCGGCGATCGCCATGACGGGGGCGACGACGATCTGCGCCGGCGTGTGCCACGCCGACAGTTCGAGCCGTTCGGGGGCGGCGGCCACGAGTGCGGTCGCCTCGGCGGCGAGCAGCACGATGAAGATGGTGCCGACGTAGAGAGGCAGCGAGCCGCGCTGAGTGAGTCCGGTCGTGAAGACCGAGACGCGGTCGATGCCGCGCATGACCGCGTAGTACGCGTCGGCCGCCGTGAACCGAAGCAGCTTGCGCCGCCGGTCCCAACCGGATCGGATGCTGAGGATGAACAGTCCGATGCCGGCAGCGATCGCTCCGAGCGACAGGAAGAGCGCCGGTTCGAGCCCGTGCCAGAGCGCCAGGTGACCGGGTTCGGGCGAGGCCGCCGAACCCGCAGGCAGCGCCGTGATGGCGTACCCCTGCAGGGCGGTGTCGACCGTCGGTGCGCCCAGTCCTGCCGCGACCGTGACGCCGGCCAGGATGATCGGGGCAGACAGGAAGCCCACCGGCGGATCTGGCCATTCCGTGTCAGGCATATAAGCGCCCGTGGCGTCCTTCTTGCGCCAGAATGCACCCCAGAGGAATCGCGCACTGTATGCGGCGGTCAGCATGGATCCGATGACGACACCGATGAGCGCGACCCACCCCCAGATCGAGCCGTGCTCGGCGTCTTCCAGCAGTGCGGTGAGCGCGGATTCCTTCGCGACGAAGCCGAGCGTGGGGGCGAGGCCCATCATGGATGCGGCCGAGATGAATGCCGCTGTCGCCAGTACCGGGGCTTGCCGACCCACGCCCGACAGCTCGTCGATGTCGCGTGTAGAGAGCTGCCGGTCGATGATGCCGACGATGAGGAACAGTGCTGACTTGAACAGGGCGTGTCCGAGCACCAGGGCCAGGCCCGCCAGCGCGGCGGCCGGCGTGCCGTAGCCGATCACGACCGACAGGAAGCCCAGCTGACTGACGGTGCCGAACGCGAGGATGCGCTTGAGGTCGGTCTCGCGCAGCGCCTGGATACCGCCGAGCAGCATGGTGAACACGCCCAGGCCGATGACGATCGGTCGCCAGGGGTCGGCGAGGGCGAAGACGGGCGCGAACCGTGCGATGAGGTAGATACCGGCCTTCACCATCGCGGCGGCATGCAGATATGCGCTGACCGGGGTCGGCGCGGCCATCGCACCGGGCAACCAGAAGTGGAACGGGAAGAGGGCGGACTTGCTCACCGCACCGATCAGCAGCATCACCACGGCGGCGTCGATGAGGGGTCCGGTGGGCGCGATCTCGATCAGCTCGCGAATGCTGGAGGTACCGGTGTCGACGACCAGGAGGATCGCACCGACGAACAGCACGAGTCCGCCGAGAGTGGTCACCAGCAGTGCCTGCAGCGCAGCACGCCGGCTCGAAGCGCGCCGCCGGTAGTGGCCGATGAGCAGATACGAGAGGATGCTGGTGAGCTCCCAGAACATGACCATGACGATCAGGTCATCGGTGAGCACCAGTCCGTACATCGCTCCGGCGAATCCGAGGAGCACGCCGGCGAACTGCCCGACGTCGGCGGCGTCATCATGGAAGTACCACCGGCAGTAGAGCAGCACGAGCGCGCCGACACCGGTGACGATGAGCGTCATCACCCACCCGAGCACGTCCATCCGCATCGAGAGGTTCAGCCCGAGCTGCGGGATCCAGCTGTACGACTCGAAGGGCACCGTTTCGGACGACAGCACGGCGGGTGTCTGCGTGAGCGCATGCACGAAGGCGGCGCCGGGCACCAGGGCCCCGAGCACGAACGCCTGCGCTCCCAGCCAGCGCACCAGGAACGGGAGCAGCAGAGCTCCCGCGAGGAACACGGCAAGGAGCAACAGCATAAGCGGCTCCTCGGGGTCGTCGGGGCCTTCCGGCGCGGAGGGAGGTTTCGCCTCTCAGTCTACGGGGTGGCCTTCTCGCGCCATTCCTGTTGCAGCACGTTCCAGTGCGCATCGGTCATCAACGAAGCGGGTGTCACCGACACGGAGCGGATGCCGAAGTCGCTCGCCACCGCCAGTTCTTTGCGAAGCACGTCTGGCGAGATCGCGCCACCGCCGAGCCACAGCCCGATCTCGAGCGAGTATCTCTCGGGAGCCGGACCGAACAGCACGGAGGCGTAGTCATTCGCGTCGAGCACCCCGATCCACTGGTTGACCCCGGGGAAGTCCCAGACGTTCAGGCGATCGGCGTGCTCGAGCATGCGGGGGTAGTCCTGTCCGATGTCGGCGCGCGTGGGCGTGTGCACGTCGAGCGGGCCACGCACGTCGGCGGTCAGTTCGACACCGTGCGGGGTGAGCACCTGATCGAGCTGGGCGAGCACCCCTGTCAGGGCGTCGGTCTTCCATGCGGTCACCGCCGGGTGATGTGCGTCGACGCCGCCATCGTCGCGTCGCGGCCAGTCGTTCATCCCGCTGACGCTGCGGAAGTCGACCAGATCGGCCGGCCCGTACACGGTGGTGTCGAAGAAGAGCTCGGTGATGTTGATGGCATCGGGCTGGTAGCGCACTGCCAGCTCTTCGGCGAGCGCGATCAGGCGGCTGCTCAGTTCATCGCTCTTCCAGGCGCTCAGGCTCGCGAATAGGTCGGATGACCATCCCCCCACCGTCTGCCCGGCCGGTACCGTGCCGCGCTGGATGTCGCGCCCGAACAACGTGTCGATGCCGAGGATGACGGTACGGCTGGTGCCGTCCGGCGCGCAGCGGAAGACGTTCACGGCTTCGCCGACGTAGTCGCGACCGGTCTTGATGACATCCGACGACTGGTTGCGTTCGTTGCCGGCCCAGGGGAACTCGATCCAGTCGAGTCGCCCGACCGAGATCGAGACAGTGTTGGCGCCGACCTGGTCGAGTCTCTCGGCGAGCGCCTCCAGGTGGCCGGGGCGTTCGTCGACGAGGTCCTCGACGCCGAAGTTGACCGCCCGGTGGGCGGGAATGTCGGATGCCGGTGGCGGGGCCGTCTCGGATGGGCACGTCGTCGTGATGGGCTCGGGCGTCGGTGTCGGCGCGGCCGCTGCGGTGCGTGCCGGCTCCGACGATGGCGACGACGGCACGGGCGTCGGGCTCGCGGCGGGCGCACCCCGTGTGGCGAGCACGGCGGTGGCGGCGATGGCTCCCACCAGAACGACGAGCGCCAGCGTGCCGAGGAGAGACCGACGCCAGGAGTGCAGCGGGGACGCCTCTGGCATCAGGCGGCTTTCCCGACCGGGACCATGCCCGCAACCGCACCGCCGGTGACCACACCGGTGCGCTGCAGCTTGTTCCAGCGGGCCGGGGCACCGCGCACCTCTTGCACGAGCGCGGTGACCATGGTCAGCCCCATCGCCATCGAGTAGATCGGCCAGAACGGCAGCGTCCACAGGTAGCGCAGGTCGCGCCAGGCCGCGTTCAACACGATCGCGAGCAGCACCAGTGCCAGGCTGAGAAAGACCCCTAGCCACGACAGCACGGCCATCACCTCGGGAGCGGCGGGCTGTGGCTCGAGTAGAAGGGCCCCGCCAAGCGCGATCAGCACGACCATCTGTGAGGGGGGCGCGATGATCATCGCGAAGGTGTTCAGAGCCAGGAAGCTACCGAACACCCCGTGGTTCGGATTGCCGATCAGGCGCCAGTGGATGCGTGTCGTCTGCAGCAGTCCGCGCGACCAGCGCACCCGCTGACGCCAGAGTCCGCGCATGGTCGAGGGCGATTCGGCGTAGACGATGGCGCGGGGCTGGAAGACCACGCGGTAGCCCGCGGCGTACACCCGCCAGGTGAGTTCGAGGTCCTCGCCGATGGTGTCTTCGCGGAAACCGCCGATCTCGCGCACGAGCGATGCGCGGAAGGCACCGATGTTGCCCGAGACGATCGGTAGGCAGTGCAGCAGCGAGAGGGCGCGGCGGACCAGCCCGGTACCGACGTGGCTCATCACCGAGAGCATCTGGGTGAGCGGCCGGTCGGGGTTCGCCGGCCGATCGTCGCCGCAGACCGCGCCGACGTCCGGTGATGAGAGCCCCACCAGCAACCAGTCGATCGTGCGTGGCGTGAACAGGCCGTCAGCGTCGACGAACAGCAGCACGTCACCGCTCGCCTCGGCGATCCCCCGGTTGAGAGCGGCCCCCTTGCCCGCATTGGCCTGATGGATGGCGCGGACGCTCGGATGCCGGTGGACGATGTCTGCCATGACGTCGCCGGTGTCGTCGGTGGAGCCATCGTTGACGATGATCACCTCGACATGCGGATAGTCGCTGCGCATCACCGAGTCAACGCAATTGCGCAGCACGATGCCCTCGTTGTACGCCGGGATGATGACCGACACCGTGGTGCCGTCCAGGTACCGCAGGTGTCGTGAGCTGCGCCGTCGCGCGGACCTTCCCGCGAACCCGCGCACTCCTGGGCCAGGCCCCGCTTTCAGGCGCGCACGGCGCCACGGGGTCGTGCGCAGACGCGCCTCGAACCACAGCGCCAGCGGCACGAAGACGAGTTTGACCACACTCACCGCGAACAGCAGGATCGCAATGGTCTGAACGACCTGCATCAGACTCATACGCGGGCGGCCGCGGTACGTTCCGACAGAGACGCGAGCGCGGCATCGAGCAGCTCCGGGGCATGAGCGCTGTTCGCTCCGAAGCGGGCGTTGATCTCGAGCACCACCGGCATCCCGTCCGCGCGGCGACGCACGTCGATGTCGATCGGACCGTGCAGATCAAGCGCTTCGGCGGCGGCGCGAGCGACCGATCTCACGTCGTCATCTTCTGTGCCCTCGACGCGCACAACCGAGACCGCGTTGCCGACGGCGCCGTCTTTCAACGCCGTCTTGCGCAGGACCGTGCAGACCGGGAACGCGCCGTCGATGTCGCGGAAGAGCACCGGCGCGTACTCCGCGCCGGGTGCGAACTCCTGCACGATGCTCCCCTCGTCGAGATCGGCCCAGTAGCCCTCGGCGATGGGCCCGGCGGATTCGTACACGTCGAGCAGTCGTACCCCACGTCCTCCCCGCCCCACGCGCGGCTTGACGATCACCGGTCCCCCAAGGGCGCTCACGGCGTCCGCGGCAGACGGGAAGTCCGCGGGGCCGGCGAATCGCGGCACGGGAACCCCCGCTTGCTGCAATCGCTGCGCGGTGAGCAGCTTGTCGTCGGCCGTCCCGACGGCATCGGGCGAGCCGATCAGGACCGGCACCGGAAGGAGCGCGTGCTGGCCGGCGAGTAGGGGCAGTTCCTCGCTGATGCTCGGGATGACAGCATCCACGCTCCACTCCCCCACGAGTTCGTGGAGGGTCGGCAGGTACGCGGGGTCCGACACGGCGCACACCCGACGGAACGCATCCACCTCAGCACCGGTGTCGCGCAGGTCGGTTCCGGCAACCCAGTGGCCGCGCGCTGAGAGCTGCCGGGCGAGCGAGCGCCCGGCAGGGCCTCCGACGCCCGTGAGCAGAACGCGCATCAGAATTCGCCGATCGCCGACGCCTCGAGGCGCACGACCTCGAACCCCTCGGCGAAGCCGACCCTGGCCTGGCCCCCGCGGAACGCGGCGGTCGCGCGCGCACGCGCGCCGGTCATGTATGGCTTGTTCCGCTGGTCGCGGTGCAGTTCAATGGCGCGCACCTTGACGTCGACGTGGGTCGAGACGTCGACGAAGAACTCCGGCGAGAACGAGCGGGTCACCGACGGGCTCTCGTAGCAGAGGATCGATGGGCACTGTCGCGCGGCGCGCATGGTCGCCTGGTGGACGGCGTGGTGGTCCTGGTGCTGATCATGCGCCGAGTGGGTGAGCACGACATCCGGGCGTACGTCGCGGATCGCACGCTCGATCGCGGCGATCATGCCCTGCTCGTGCTCACGCAACGCGGTGTCCTCGAAGTCGAGCACATTGACGGTCGTGGCTCGAAGGTACAGCGACCCGTTGCGCGCCTCCAATGCGCGCGTGTGCTCGTCGCCGCCCGACGCGCCGTGGCTCATCACGACGGTGTGCACCTCGTGCCCCTGGTCGACGAGCTTCGCGAGGGTCGCACCGCAGGCGAGCTCCAGGTCGTCCGGGTGCGCCCCGATCGCGAGGATGCGACGCGGCCGCAGCGTCACCGACACCGTTCGGCGCAGGTACGGCGCGATGAACAGCACACCGACGAGCAGCAGGCTGGCGCAGCAGGCGAACAGGCCCGCGATATCGTGCGCGTGCCCGGTGGTGAGCACGATGGCCATCGCGCTGGTCGCGAGCGCGATGCCGATCGCCGCAACGACGGTGCGAAGCACTCGGCCATAGCGGAACTCGCGGTCGATCCAGCGAGCAGTGCGGTGCATGGTCGCACCAGCGGCCACGGCGGCGCCTGCCAAGACGGCAGCCGACAACAGAACATGCAACATGGTTGATCCCCCAGCGATCACGACGCGTCGCCCTAACGAAGTCGCCCGGAGGTCCCCACCTCACGTCGCAACCGTGCACCCCCACAGTGCTGGCGGCGCGTCAAGCGTCAAGTATGCACAAACTGTGGACCGCTGTCGAGCCTCTAAATCCTGCGGAATAGCAGGGTTTGTAAGTCGTCCTAGCAATATGCTGGCATGACACCGACGCGTCATGCACGCGGGGCGGCCGAGGTCCCCCCGACGCGCAGAACGCACGTGAAGTGCACCGACTCTCCCGGCTCCCCGGCCAGCATCCGCGAGATCTGGGTGCCCGCCGCACGCCCCTTCTCGAGCGCAGGCTGCGTGATGGTGGTCAGGCGTCGCGACCCCAGCCCGTCAGCCGAGATGCCGTCGAAGCCGACGACGCTGAGGTCGTCCGGTACACGCAGACCGAGCTCCTCGGCGGCGCGGATCGCGCCGACGGCCAGAAGATCGCTCTGTGCGACGATCGCTGTCGGCCGGTCGTCTCGTAGCCGCCCGTCCGGATCGGCGAGCAGCATCCGCGCGCCATGGTTGCCCTCGTCGACCAGGCTTCCGGCCGCCGAGACGCCACCGCCCTGCGGGTACACCTCACGGAAACCGGCGAGTCGATCCAACGTGACGTCCACCGTGGCGGCCGCCTCGCGCTCGGGCGTCAGCGCGCTTCGCGAACGTGCCGCATCCAGGGGCAGCGTGATGGTCTCCACCCGTCTATGCCCCAAGTGGAATAGATGACGCGCGATCTCGGCACTAGCCTCGCGGTTATTCAGGGTGATCTGGGGAACATCTGGTCCGGCGTCGCCTTCTATCACCACGGCGGGCAAACCGCGCTGGCGCACCGTGTCCAGTGCCGAACGCGTCCGGGCCGAGCAGCCGATCAGCACGACCGCGTCCACCGGCGCCTCTCCGATCGGCGGTGCCTCCGCACCACGAGGGTCATCGCGCAGCAACAGCAGACCTACGCTGTCCGCGGCCATCGCCTCGGTCAGGCCGTCCATCATCACCGTCGTGACCGGGTCGAGGAAGGCATGGCGCAGATCACCGCCGAGCAGCACACCGACGATGCCACTGCGGCCCGTGCGCAGCGACGCGGCGCGCGGATCCGGGCCGGCGTAGCCCAGCGCGTCGGCCGCGGCGAGCACGCGCTCGCGCGTCGCCTCGGCGACATTGACCTTGCCGCTGAAGACCACGGATGCCGTCGATGTCGACACCCCGGCCTCACGCGCCACGTCCGCGATGGTCGCGCGACGGCCGCTGCTGCTCATCCTCCGAGGATATCCCGCTTGCGCACACGACATCGAAACGTTTCGATTACGATGGCGGAATGGACACCGCCCTCACTCGTTCGCAGTTCGTGCGCTGGCGCACCGCGATCTTCGTGATCTTCCTCGCCAGCGGTCTGTCGATCGCGACCTGGGCCTCGCGCGTGCCCAGCATCGCCGAGGCACTCGGCATCGACAAGGCACAGATCGGTCTGCTGCTGCTGGGAATGGGCATCTCGTCGATCGTCGGCATCTCGACCGGTCCGCTCGTGATGGCACGTACCGGCGCTAGAGCGGGCATGCTCATCATGATGCTGGTCTTCGGCGCAGGCGTGCTGCTGATCGGCCTGGGCACCGACGTGTTCGGTGCGCTACCGGTCGTCGTGCTCGGCATGATGCTGTTCGGCTATGGCAACGGTTCCGTCGACGTGATGATGAACGTCGAGGCGACGGCCATCGAGCAGCAGATGGGCAAGACGATCCTGCCCGTGTTCCACGCCTTCTTCAGCTTCGGCACAGTGATCGGTGCCGGCATCGGCGCCCTCGCCGCACTCCTGGGGCTGAACGTCGCCGCGCACAGCGCGCTGATCAGTGCGCTGATCCTCGTCGCGGCAATCGGGTGCTATACCCAGGTTCCCGTGCGCGAGGCCGCTCTCGACCCGGCCCCCGAAGAGAAGCCGCACTGGCGAGAACGCGTGCACACCGCATTCGAGGCGTGGCGCGAGCCGCGCATCTACGCGCTCGGCGTCGTCATGCTGGGCATGTCGTTCGCCGAAGGTGGGGCGAACGACTGGATCGCGCTCGGTGTCGTCGAGGGTCACCATCAAGAACCCGGCATGGGCGCGCTCGCCCTCGCCGTCTTCTCGGTCGGCATGACGGTGGTGCGACTGCTCGGCGGACCACTGGTCGATCGCTTCGGTCGTGTGGCCGTGCTGCGGGTACTCGCGGCGACGGCCGCGGCGGGCATCCTGCTCTTCATCCTCGGCCCCACCCTGCCGCTCGTGCTGCTGGGCGCCGCGCTGTGGGGTATCGGTGCCTCGCTGGGATTCCCGCTGGGCATGTCGGCCGCCGCCGACGATCCGGCCAAAGCCGCGGCCCGCGTCAGCGCCGCGGCGACCATCGGGTACGTCGCGTTCCTCGGCGGGCCCCCGCTGCTGGGCTTGATCAGCGAGCAGATCGGCCTGCTCAACACGCTGTACATCCTGGTCGTGCTCGTCGTGCTGTCGGGCCTGTTCTCGGCGGCCGCGCGTCCGCTGCGTGCCGACGAGAAGACACCCGTCGCATGACAGCCGAAGCCCGCGACGACGCACCCGAACGCCTGGCCGGCGGGTAGGCTCGTCGGGTGCGTCTCGTCATCGCCCGTTGCTCCGTCGACTACTCCGGTCGCCTCAATGCCCACCTGCCCCTGGCCACGCGCCTGCTGGTGCACAAGGGCGACGGCAGCCTGCTCGTGCACTCCGACGGCGGCAGCTACAAGCCGCTGAACTGGATGAGTCCGCCCTGCTCACTGGCATCTGAGGAACCCGGCGACGAAGAGGCCGGCGCGGGTGTCGTCGAGGTGTGGCGCGTCACGCACAAGAAGACCGGTGATGCGCTCCGCGTGCAGATCTACGAGATCCTGCACGACTCCGCGCACGACCTCGGCATCGATCCCGGGCTGCAGAAGGACGGTGTCGAGGCCGACCTGCAGCGACTGCTCGCCGAGCAGGTCGACCTCATCAGCGAGGGCGCCACGCTGGTGCGCCGCGAGTACCCGACGGCGATCGGCCCGGTCGACCTGATGGTGCGCGATGCCCACGGCGCCGCGATCGCGGTCGAGGTGAAGCGGCGCGGCGACATCGACGGCGTCGAGCAGCTCACCCGCTATCTCGAACTACTCGGCCGCGACCCGCATCTCGCCCCGGTCACCGGCGTCTTCGCCGCTCAGGAGATCAAGCCACAGGCCCGGGTGCTCGCCGAGGACCGCGGCATCCGCTGCGTCGTACTCGATTACGAGGACATGAAGGG
Source organism: Microbacterium esteraromaticum (assembly GCF_028747645.1). NCBI lineage: Bacteria > Bacillati > Actinomycetota > Actinomycetes > Micrococcales > Microbacteriaceae > Microbacterium > Microbacterium esteraromaticum. The sequence continues at coordinate 44,573 of NZ_CP118100.1, read as the reverse complement.
CATCGAGTCGGGTGTCCCCCGGCTGTTCTGAGTCACAGCGCGCCGTCACGGGCCCCGTCACGGGCCGGCGGCGCCGCTCATAGGGCCGCCGCCTAGAGTGGGGCTCATGTCCCCCTCGCCCTACACCTGCATCCTCTGGGACGTCGACGGCACGATCGCCGACGCCTCTGCCGGCATTCTTCCCCGTCTGCGTCTGGTGTTGGAGTCCTACGACCGTCCGCAGCCCGACCCCGCGGCGCTGGCACTCTGGATCGGACCGCCGATGCTGGAGTCGTTCCAGCGACTGGCCGGCATGGACCGCGAACAGGCCGAGGAGGCCGTCCAGCGGTACCGCGCCCTGGCCGCAGCCGACGGGTACGCGGCATCCGTCGACATCTATCCGGGCGTCGAAGACGTGCTGCACGCCGTGCATGCGGCGGGCATTCCGCAGGCGACGGCCAGCACCAAGCCCGAGAACCAGGTGCGCGCGATCCTGGACCACTACACCCTGACGCCGTTGTTCACCGCGATCTCCGGAGCTCGGGTCGGCCAGGTCGGCAACGATGACGGCAAGGCATTCGTCATCGCGCAGGCGCTGGAGCGTCTCTCGGCCGCCGGGGTGGACGTCTCTCGGCCGGTACTGATCGGCGACCGCCATCACGATGTCGACGGGGCCGCCGAACACGGCATCCCGGTGATCTTCTCGGCATGGGGCTTCGGCGACGCTGCCGAAGCGGAAGGCGCGATCGCGATCGCCGCGACGGCCGCCGATCTGCGGCCCCTGCTTCTGGGGTAGCGTTCCGAAAACACAGAACTCCCCGGCGGATGCTGGGTCAGCGTCCGCCGGGGAGTTCGATCACGCCTCAGAGAGGGCGGATGTTCTCAGCCTGCAGGCCCTTGGGGCCCTGCGCCACATCGAACTCAACGCGCTGGTTCTCGTCGAGCGAGCGGTAGCCGGAAGACTGGATGGCGGAGTAGTGCGCGAAAACGTCGGCGCCTCCGTCGTCGGGGGAGATGAAGCCGAAGCCCTTCTCCGAGTTGAACCACTTGACCGTGCCCTGGGTGCTCATTTACTGCCGTTCTGCTTGTTGCTATGCCGACGCAGGATGCACCGACTGCGCTAACGCTATCCCAGGCGACCCGCCCGACAACAGCACTCAGCAGATGGTGACCTAAACGTTGCATCCGGATTCGAAGCCACACACGTCCGAGACGGCGACGCACGTCCCAAGAAAAGTGATGGCCCTCATCGCGGGGGGAGCGATGAGGGCCGAAGACGACCGGAGGGTGCGTCGAGATCAGCATACACAGTTTCGACGAAATTTGTCCCCCAAAAGGGGGACAAATCGGCGCATCGGTGAGAGGATGATCGCGGTTGATCTCCCACGCTCTCTGGGGGCGCTACTGGGGAAGAGACCAAGCCGCATGCACTGATCTTCGGATACTGGGGAGTTTCCTTCGCTGACGGGGATCGGCGAGAACGACAGGGCATGCTCCTTCACATTGAGGGAGGGAACCCGCGGAGCCAACGGACTCCGCTCCCTCCCGTGAAGGACCACATGGGGTTGCTGCAGGCTCGGAGGGAGATGTACCGCAACGGTCTCCCTCCGAGCCGCGCAGGAACACCCCTCATAACGCGCACCTCTCTGTGTGTCAATCCCGTTGAGCACCCGTCTCACCGATGAGACGCTGACGACGTCAGATCACGCCGGGCGGCGACCCCGCCCACGATGAAGGGAGCCCGACATGGGAGCCATGGACGACGCCAAGCACAACGCCGAGAAGCTCGTCGGCAAGGCGAAGGAGAGCATCGGCGACGCGACCGACAACGACAAGCTCAAGGCCGAGGGAAAGCTCGACCAGGCCAAGGCGGATGCCAAGAAGGTCGGCGATGACATCAAGGACGCCTTCAACAAGTAGGCCGCCTGCACCCGCCGCAGCGCGGAAGACGATCCCTCCGGACGCCTAGGCGCCCGGGGGGATCTCCGCGTCGGGCATACGACGGGCATCCGCCGCATGACGAGCCTCCAGTTCGGCCGCGGAACCCTCTTCCGACCGCCGTGCGGCGGCGCGCAGCCGCAGCGCACCAATCAGGCCGAGCACCAGGAACATCGCCGCGAACAGCATCGACCAGCGTGTGGCATCCGCGAATCCGCTCGCCAGCGCCTCGACAGCGCTCGATGTCCGCTCGCCGAGCGGACCGGCCCCGCCCTGCGCGCGCAGCTGCGCGATCGTGGTCCCGGCCGACTCCCGCGTGGCATCCGCGAGCCTTTCCGCCTCTGCGCCACCGATGCCGGCGGCGCTCAGCGACGCGGGTAGCGTGACCGCCAGCGCGGTCGCGAGTGCGGCGCCCGAGAACGCCGTACCGAGCGCCGAGCCGATCTGCCGCACGGTGCTCTGCGTCGCCGAGGCCTGCCCCGACACTCCGACGGGGATGTCGCGCAGCACCGTTCCGGTCAGCTGCGCCGAGGCGAGACCCAGCCCGAGTCCGTAGGCGACCAGGGGCAGCGCGATCGCCCACCCGGCGGTGTCGGAATGGATCACGACCGCGAGCACCAGGATGCCGGTGACCTCCAGTCCCAGTCCGATCAGCACCACCCCCGGGGCACCGAACCGCACGGCGAGGTGGCGCGCAGCCGCTCCCGAGAGGAAAGCCCCGAGCGCCATGGCCGCCAGGACGATACCTGCCCCCATCACATCGAGGCCCACAGCGTTGATCAGGTACAGCGGCAGCACGAACAGCAGCGCGAACTCACCGATCGCCACCATGGCGGCGGTGACGTTGCCCCACGAGAAGGTCGCGAACGTGAACAGTCGCAGATCGAGTAGCGCCGAGCGTTGCACACGCTCACGGTGGCGTTCCCAGATCACGAACAGCGTCAGCGCGACCACCGCGACAGCGAGCGCGATCGGAACGATCGAGACCGGCGCATCCGACGGCCAGCGCCATCCGAAGAGCGTGAACTCGCCCCGCGGCGTCCACCACCCCAGTTGCGGGCCCTCGATCACCGCGAACACGAGGGCACCGAAGCCGATTCCGCTCAGCAGTGCGCCGTCGACATCGGCACCCGGTCGCGGTGTGCCGCCACGCGTCTGGGGAACCGCGAACACGGCCGCGATGAAGACGATCGCGCCCAGCGGCAGGTTCACCAAGAAGATCCAGTGCCACGTCGTCCACTGGGTCAGTGCACCGCCGGCGAGCGGCCCGATCGCCGCGGCGCCCGAGATGACGGCGCCCCAGACGCCGAAGGCCGCGGCGCGGTACCTGCCGCGGAAGACCGCGTTGACGGTCGACAGCGTCGACGGCATGATCAGCGCGGCCCCGATGGCCTGCACCGCCCGCGCGCCGATCAACGGGCCGGCCGAGGTCGACAGCGCCGCGAGCAGACTGCCCCCCATGAAGATGGCGAGTCCGGCCAGGAAGAGCCGTTTGCGGCCCCAGCGGTCGGCGAGCTTGCCGGTCGACAGCAGCAGCGCAGCCAGCACGACGGCATACAGGCTGTTGACCCACTGCGCGTCGGCGAGGGCGAGGCCCAGCTCGCTGATCATCGCCGGCAGGGCGACACCGACGATCGTGCCGTCGAGCACGATCAGCCCGAGGCCGACAGCGAGTACGCCGAGGCCGACCCATTCCCGCCGTGTGGGTGCGTCACTCATGCTCAGATCAACCCCGTCTCGCGTGCCACGTGCACGGCCCGCGAACGACTATCGACGCCGAGCTTGGTGAAGATGTGCGCGAGATGACTCTTCACCGTCGCCTCGGTGACGAAGAGCTCGCGCGCGATCTCTTTGTTCGCCGCCCCCTGGGCGAGCTGGCGCAGCACCTCGATCTCACGGTCGGTGAGCCGCGGGAGCGGGTTGCGCATGCCGCGCAGCACACGGCCCGCCAGCGCGGGGGAGAGCACGGTCTCTCCGGCGGCGGCGCGGCGGATGCCCTCGGCGATGTCCTCGGGGGCGGCGTCCTTGAGCAGATACCCGGCGGCTCCCGCCTCGATCGCGCCGAGGATCTCGGCATCGCGCTCGAACGTGGTGAGGATGACGACGACAGGTGCGGGGGAGAGCGCGCGCAGCGCGACGGTGGTGCGGATGCCGTCCATCCCTGCGCCCAGGCGCAGATCGCACAGGACGACATCGGGCGTCAGCGTCGTGGCCAGCGTCACGGCTTCTTCCCCCGTCGCAGCCTCACCGACGACGCGCAACGCGTCGCCGTCGAGCACGGCGCGCAGGCCGCTGCGGACGACCGGGTGGTCGTCGACGAGAAGCACGGTGATCGTCATGGGGTCTCCTCCTGGCTTCGACTCTCATGATTGCGCGTCGAGGTCGACACGGGCAGGTGCGCCGAGATCGCGGTGCCCTCTCCGGGCGTGCTCTCGATGTCGAGCCCTCCGCCCAGCTCGCGCAAGCGGGCGCGCATGAAACGCAGTCCGTAGCTGGATGCCCCGGCGTCAGCATCCGCCTCCCACGCGACGAGATCGAAGCCGGTGCCATCGTCGATGATGTCCAGGCGCACGGCATCTTCGGCGTCGATCAGGCTCATCACCACCCGGGTCGCGTGCGAATGCAGCCGCACGTTGGCCAGCCCCGACTGCGCGACCCGCAACAGCGCCACCTCGGCCTCAGTCGGCAGCACCGGAAGCGTGTCGTCCACGTGCAGATCCGTCTGCAGGCCGGTCTCGGCGTGCATGCGATCCAGCATCCGCCGCAGCGCAGCAGCGAGCGCGTCGTCATCGAGTTCGGCGGGCGCGAGCGCCTCGACGATACGGCGGATGTCGGACTGGCTCTCGCCGGCGAGCTGTTCGATCTGCGCGAGAGCGCGGATCGCGTCCGGATCGTCGCTGCGTTCCATCGCCGCATGGGCGAGTAGTCGAATCGACGAGATCTCTTGAGCGACGGTGTCATGGATATCGCGCGAGATGCGGGTGCGCTCGGCGATCGCCCCCGACGTGCGCTGCGCGTCGGCGAGCTCGTCCTGCAGTTCGGCCATCTCGTGCTGGGCTCGGGTGAGCGAGGCGACCAGGCGCTCGCGCTCGGCGGCGTCCTTGAGCAGCTGCAGATAGCCCCGAGAGATCCCGAACGCGAACACCCCACCGATCAGCGGCCCGAAGACGGTGGCGTAGGTCGTGGTGCCGTGGTGCAGGATCGGGGCGACGACGACGACGGACAGGACCACGCCCGAGAACACGAGACCCCACCGCAACGAGAGCAGGTGACCGGCCAGCAGCCACAGCAGGAACGCCAGCCAGACGAACTCGGCGGACACCGCCACGGCCCCGATCCACACGGCGGCAAGGCCCAGCAGCCACCCGATCGACAGCGCCCGCGACGGTGCCCGTGCGAGCAGAACAGCCCCGGCGACGTGCCAGGCGATGATCGCGGCACCCGTGATGATCGCCACCGCTACCGCAACTCCGTCGCCGACCGCCCGCGCGACGCCGATGACCGTCAGCAGCAGCACCATCAGGTACTGTCCGATCTCCATGGCCCGCACCGCCGCACCCGTGCCCGGTGCGGCGGTGTGCGTTGCACCGGGCGGGTCAGGACGGTTCAGCGATGCGCTCACGACGCTCATGGGTCGATTCTGCCTCTCCATCGAGCCGTTCCGCAGGCGCCGAGGCGGAGTCTGCGGACACCGCGATGGTGCGGGAGGCGCCGGCTGGTCGCGCCCCCGGCCACCAGATGCGGTCGCCGAGTGCGCTGAACAGCGCCGGAATGATCACGGTGCGCACGACGAGCGTGTCGACCACCACACCGACACCGACGATGAGACCGAGCTGCCCCAGAGTGACCAACGGAAGCACACCGAGCGCGGCGAACACGGCGGCGAGCACGATACCCGCACTGGTGATGACGCCACCCGTATGCGTGACGGCCTCGATCATGCCCTGCCGGGTGCCCCGGCTCGCGCTCTCGGAACGCGCCCGGTGCACCAAGAAGATCGTGTAGTCGATACCCAGGGCGACCAGGAAGAGGAACGACAGCAGCGGCACCTGCAGGTCGAGCGACTGCTGATCGAACAGAACGCGGCTCAGCCAGGCGCCCGCGCCGATCGCTGCGAGGGCACTGGCCACGTTCACCGCGATGAGCAGCAGAGGAGCCATCACCGCGCGCAGCAAGACCAGCAGCACGACGAGACTGACGACCAGCACCAGGGGAGCGATGACCCACAGATCCTGTGTGTTGCCGGCGCGGGCATCGACATCGGTGGCGACAGCGCCGCCCACGACTGCATCCGCTCCCGGCACGGCGTGCACCGCCGCGCGCAGCTCACCGATCTGCTCGAGGCTCTGCGGCGTGCTCGGCGCGTACTGGCTCGTCACCATGATCTTGGTCAGGGTGGCATCCTCAGTCGATGCGACCGGATGCGCGCGCACGACACCCGGCACGGCGGCCGCGACATCGACGACGTCATCGGCCTGCTCGGCGTCGGCGACCACCCAGATCGGTTGCGCCTCACCTCCGGCGAAGTGGGCTGAGACGACCTCGAGACCTGCGGCCGACTCCGACTGCACACGGAACTTCTCGATCTGGTCCAGCCCGACGCTGGTGCCCCACAGCCCTGCCGACATCACGGCGAGCAGTGCCAGACCCGCCAGCAGGCTGCGGGCCGGCCGACGCACGACGTGCGTCGCCACCGAACGCCACGCGCGTCCCTGAGAGCGTTCGACCCCGGGCCGGGGGACGAAGGGCCAGAACATGCCTCGTCCGCAGATCGCCAGCGCCGGCGGCAGCACCAGCAACACGGCGGCCAGTGCGATGAGCAGACCGATCGCCGAGGTGATGCCCAGCCCGTGCGTTCCCGGGATGACCGCGAGCACGAGCGTGAGCAAGGCGAGCACGACCGTGACATTGGATGCCAGGATGGCCGGCGCCGTCCGGCGCCAGGCAACACTGAGGGCCCGGCAATGATCATCAGCGGTGAGCAGCTCTTCGCGATAGCGCGAGATCAACAGCAGGGCGTAATTGGTTCCGGCGCCGAACACCAGCACGCTGACGATGCCGGCGTCGAACTGCAACTCCCACAAAGACGCGGCAGCGGCGGTGACCCGGCCGGCGAGGCCGTCGGCGAGCGCGATGACAATGAGGGGCACGAGCCACAGCACCGGCGAGCGGTAGGTGATGATCAACAGCACCGCGACGATCAGCACGGTCACCAGCAGCAGGGTGATGTTGGCGCCGTCGAACGCCGCGGCGATGTCGGCGCCGAATGCGGGTCCGCCGGTGACGAGAAGACTCATGCCCGTCGGGGAATGTTCGCGGATGCTATCGCGCAGCCCGTCGATGGTCGTCGCGTTCTCGGTGTTGCTCTCGCCCACCGCGATCGGCGCAACCAGCAGTGCGGCATGACCGTCGTCGCTGATCATCGGACCCGACGATGGTGCCTCGGTGTGCTCATCGAGCGCCGGCAGCACGGCCTCGAGGTCGGCGATATCAGCATCCGACAGCTCTGCACCGTCGTCGCGCGACGCGACGACCAGCACCGACTGGCGGTCCGCGTTCGGGAACTGCGCCATCAGGTCGGCGGTCTGCGCCGACTCCGAGTCCTGCGGCGCCTGCGCGTTGCCGGACGGCGCTGTCGCGCCGCTGAACGCGCCGAACAGGAGCGTCAGCACGAGCAGGGCAAGACCGAGCGCGAGCCAAGCGCCGCGTCGCGACGTGAGCCGGTCGGAGAAGCGGGGGCGATACGAAGAGGACGGCATGTCAACGATTCCACTCCGATCGGCCGCCGGAATCATCGGGCGACCGGTCGAATCCGGCCTCCACCTTTTGAGGGATGTCGTGTGGCTGCGATTGGGAGCCGATTCATACCCCCGAGGGGTATGCTCAGCGGCGTGAGGGCTCCCGTCCGAATCCGCCTCAGGGCACCGCGCGGTGCCCTGGCAGTCGTGCTCGCCCTCCTCGTAGCCGCGGGGCTGTTGTCGATGCACTCACTGGCGGGGGCCGCACCGGCGCACGCCTCCGGTTCCATCTCGAGCACCGCCTCGGTCGAGCACGCACCCGAAGACAGGGCGCACACGCCGATGCCGTGCCCGACGGACGACGGCGATGAGGGCACGCCGTGCCTGTCGGCGCCGGCAGGTCCCGCCGCGCCGACCGCGGTCGACCCGCCCCTGTCCGCGGTGCCGCGGCTCTCACCGCACACCATCACCGCAGACGTCGTCGCGCATTCCGCGCCCCGCCGCACCGCACTGTCACCACAAGAACTGTCGATCAGTCGCACGTGAGTCGATTCTGCGCGGGCTCGCCCCGTGCGCTCGTCACTCTCTCACCGACACGAAAGATCCTTGTCATGGCTTCCCCACTCGACCGCAGACACTTCCTCGCATTGGGTGCTCTCACCCTGGCCACGGCCGGCCTCGCCGCCTGCACGCCGCGCCCGTCGGCATCCGCGTTCATCCCTCCCACCGGCGCTCCCGTGACCGAAGCCGAGGCCGCGCGGCGCGTCACCGGCACCGTCGTGCGCCGCACGCTCACCGCGACCCCCATGACCCTCGACCTCGGGGGCACCACGGCTGACACCTGGGCCTACCGGGGCGCCTCGGCCACCGAGCCGATCCGCGCCACGGTCGGCGATCGCCTGCAGGTGACGCTGACCAACGACCTGCCCGATTCGACGACCGCGCACTGGCACGGTCTCGCGCTGCGCAACGACATGGACGGTGTGCCGTACCTCACCCAGCAGCCGATCGCCCCGGGCGAGACGTTCACGTACGATTTCGCCCTCTCACATCCGGGCACGTACTGGTTCCACCCGCACTCGGGGACCCAGTTCGATCGGGGCCTGTATGCGCCTCTGATCATCGATGACCCGGCCGAGCCCGGTGACTACGACCACGAGTGGATCATCGTGCTCGATGACTGGCTCGACGGCGTCACGTCCACACCCGACGAGGTGCTGGCCGAGCTCTCGCAGGGTATGGGCGCGGGGATGGATCACGGCGCGATGGGTCACGGCGGCATAGACGACGATGACGACGAGCCGCAGCGGCAGGGGCACATGCTCATGGGCGCCGGATCGGATCTGCTCGGCGGGGACGCCGGAGACGTCTACTACCCCCTCTACCTGATCAACGGACGCGGTCCCCAGGATCCCGAGACGTTCACGGCGACGCCGGGGCAGCGCATCCGCCTGCGCGTCATCAACGCCGGCGGCGACACCGCCTTCCGATTCGGCATCGTCGGGCATCCGCTCACCCTCACCCACACCGATGGATTCCCCATCGAGCCGTTCACCGCCGAAAGCGTCGTGCTCGGCATGGGAGAACGCTACGACGCCGTGATCACAGCCGCCGACGGCGCGTTCGCGGTGATCGCGGAGGCGCTCGGCAAAGGACAGCAGGCGCGTGCTGTCCTGCGCACAGGACCCGGGGCCGTGCCGAGCGCCGAAGACCGCCTGCCGCGCACCCGTCCACCGGCGACCGCGGCAGATCTGCGGGCCGTTGAAGCCGTTCGGCTTGCCGAGCGCGCCGTCGACCGTACGATCGAGCTTCGACTCACCGGCGGGATGATGAGCTACAACTGGGGGATCAACGGCCGTCGCATGGACATGGATCAGCCCATGCGCGATGCGATCGGCGTCGCGGCCGGCGAGCGGGTCGCCCTCGATTTCGTCAACACGACGATGATGTGGCATCCGATGCACCTGCACGGTCACACCTACCAGCACAGCGGCGGCGGACCCCGCAAAGACACCTCGATCGTGCTGCCCGGGCAGCGGCTGCGCGTCGAGTTCGATGCCGACAACCCGGGGCGCTGGATGACCCACTGCCACAACGTCTATCACGGCGAATCGGGCATGATGCGCGCCATCGCGTACCAGCAGAACTGAGCCCTGCTGCTCCCGCTAGGGTGGGCGGAGCGAACTCCGCCCACCGGGCGGGCGCACAGCACCGAGAAGGGGGAGCGCTTCGTGCCTTCCGTCGTCCCGCATCCGATCTCGACCGATGTTCCGATGGGGGAGGTGACGGGATGCTGCTGAGCGAACGCCTGGCAAGTGAGGGGCTCGTGCGCGTGTACCGCGGCGTCTCGGTGATCGACGGCACGGGTGCCGAGCGCTACGTCGCCGACGTCGCGGTCGAGGGTGCGCGCGTGGCCGCCATCTCTCGGACGGATGCCACGGATGCGTTCGACGTGCCGACCGGCGCCGTCGAGATCGACGGCACCGCTCTCGTGCTGGCACCGGGCCTGATTGCTGAGGATGCTGCCGGTGGGTCACCGCTGGTGGGTGTGACCACCGTGTCGGGCGTACATGCCGCCGGCGTGATGAACGTCGCCGCGAGCGGATCTGCGCACGGATCTGCGCAGGCTTCCGACGCGAGTGCCGCGGCTCCGCGCTGCGGTCTTTCGCTGGAACATGCCGTGCGCCTGGCGTCCGCAGAGCCCGCCGCGCGTCTGGGGCTCGACCTCGGCGATGCGCCGCGCGGCGTCATCCGTGCCGGAGCGATCGCCGACCTGGTGCTCTTCGATGCCACCGACCTCGCACCCGAGCGACTGCGCACCGACCTCGCGCCCGTCGAGGTGCTCGTCGCCGGTGTACCGGTCGTCGCAGGCGGGGCTCTCACCGGCTCCCAGCCGGGACGGATGCTACGGGCGTCGTTGCCCCCCTACCTGGCGACGGTTCCCGCGGTGCAGCGCGAAGTCTATTCCGATCACGGAATGTTCACGCTGCGCGCCGACACACCTATCGTCGCGGACGCCGAACTGACGGGTATCGCCCGACAGCTCGGCGACTGGCTGCAGGTCGGCACCGAAGGTTCCGATGCGTCACATCGGCCGTCGATCACCCTGCGGGTCACCGACGACGTCAGCGACGACCGCGAAGGATTCCGCATCACCGTCTCGCCGACTCTCGTCGAGGTCGCCGGGGCGACGCCCGAGGGGGTCTTCCGCGGTGCGGTGACCCTACGCCAGCTCTGCACGCCGGAGAGCCCCGTGGGCTCCGAGCTGCCGGCGGGCACGTGGACGGGGGCGCCGGCCTTCGGTTGGCGCGGGGCGATGCTCGACGTGGCGCGGCACTTCCGTCCGGTCGACGACGTGCGCCGCCTGATCGACCTGCTCGCCGCGCACCACCTGAACGTGCTGCACCTGCATCTCACCGACGATCAGGGGTGGCGGTTCGAGGTGCCCGGCTACCCCCGATTGACCGAGATCGGTGCGGTGCGCGAGGCGACGCAGCTCGGCCACGGCCCACAGGCCACCGTGCAGCCCGGGCGACACGAAGGCTTCTACACCGCGGACGAGCTGCGTGGGCTGGTCGCCTATGCGGCCGAGCGGTTCGTCACGCTCGTACCCGAAGTCGAGCTGCCCGGGCACGTGCAGGCCGCGCTGGCCGCGTACCCCGAGCTCGGCAATACCGACGTCTCCGAACCGGCAACCAGCGCGTGGGAGCGCTTCGGGATCAACCACCGTACGCTCGCACCCACCGAGGCGGCGCTCGATTTCGGCTACGCGGCAATCGATGCCCTCTGCGGCATATTCGACTGTGAGTGGATTGGAATCGGCGGCGACGAGGTGTCGACGCAGGAGTGGGCCGCCAGCGCGGCCGCCCAAGAGCGGATGCTGCAGCTGGGCCTCACGTCCGTGCACGAGGTGCAGCCCTGGTTCACGCGCGCGTTCGTCGCCCACGTGCGCTCACGCGGACGCACCGCTCTCGCCTGGGATGAGGTGCTCGAAGGCGATGTGCCGGACGGTGTGCGGCTGCTCGCCTGGCGCGGTCCGGTTGCGATGGCTGAGGCGCTGCGCCGTGGCATCCCGGTGATCGGATGCCCCGATCTCGAGGCGTACCTCGACTACCCGCAGGCCGATACCGTCGATGAGCCGATCAGAGTGGGTCCACCGCTCCCGATCGAACGCGCCTACACGCTGCGCATCCCCGACGGGGCGGTTGGCGGCCAGGCCAACGTGTGGACCGAGCATCTGCCCACCCGCGACCGGGTCGACTTCGCGATGTTCCCCCGACTCTCGGCGATCGCCGAGCGGTTGTGGCTCGGCGGAGAGCCGGGATCGTTCGACGACTTCGCGGACCGCCTCGACGTGCACCTGCGCCGACTCGCCGCCGCCGGTGTGCAGTACCGACCACTCGACGGACCGCGTCCCGACCAGCGCCGACCGGGTGTGCCCGGCAAGCCAATGAGCATCGAGCAGCGCACGGCGATCGTCGACGAGCTGGTGGCGGGGCTGCGGCGCTAGCAGAGCGCATCTATGCGTCGCGCGCGCTGTGCCCCTTCGGGATGGTCGTGTGCGCGCGACGCAGACGCAGGTAGCGGATGCGCCGCGTCCACGCACTGGCACTGGCACTGGCAGACGACAGTGCCAGCAGAACGAGGATGTCCAGCGGCAGCCCGAGCAGATTGGCGCGCAGGCTCACCGGCGGACCGCCGTTGAAGTAGTCGATGGCCGAGACGACGACCGAGATGACACTCAGCGTCATCGCCAGGATACGGGCCCAGTTGCTGCCGCGATCGATCAGGCCGATGAGTGCGAACTGCGCGATGACACCGATCGTGGCCAGCAGGATCACGACGATCGCCGCGGTCTGCGCGACGACCTGTGCGTCCAGGTCGGCATCGTCGACATCGACCACCAACGAGGCGACGAAGGCATCCCAGCCGATGACGATGGAGGCGATGAACAGGAGCCCGGCGACGGCCCGCAACGCGAGTAGCAGCACGCCGAGCGTGATCGCGACGGGACGTCGATCAGCGGCCTCCTCGACCACGTCACCGGCCGCCTCGTACTCGGGGCGCGCCGGCACGTTCCGCAGGTCGACGATGGGCAGATCACCGTCGGTCGTGATCGTGTCGCCACCGCCGTTGCGGGAGTGGTACCCGGTGGAGAAGTCGCGGATGACGTCGACCTGCGCATCGGGGCACGCCGTCGCGAGCGTGGAGACGATGTGGTCGCGCTCCACATCGGTGTCGCGGTCGATCTTGTGGGTGATCTGCAGCGTGAACAGCGAGAAGCCCACGGCGCGGTCGAACGTACCCGCGCCCAGCCAATCGGCCTCGCCTCCACCCGGCAGCCGCCACCCTTCCGGGCAGCGCCAGAAGCGCACATGGTGACGCTTGGCCGGGTTTCCCTCGACCTCCTGCTGGTAAGCGAGGTCCTGTACCCGCCCGAACAGCAGCAGCGGGCTGACCGGCGCCTCGTCGTAGCTGCGTCTCGTCAGCGTCGACGTGACGATACGCATGCTGGTGCGCGCGGTGACCGGGTCGGCGCGCGTCCATCCGGCATCCGCCATCGCTGACTCAAGCTGCGCCTGGCTGCCACGGATCGCGAGGTTGATGGGGTCGCCGAGCAGTCCGTCGCTCGTCCGCGCACGCCCGATGAAGTACCCGGGCACGTAGATGCGGGTGAGGATGCTGTGCAGCCTCGGCAGCAGCAGGTAGGCGAGCAACGCCCAGAAGAGCACGAAGAAGAGGAACAGCCACCAGCCCCAGCTGAGGCTCTCGCGGGCGAGCAACCAGGCCAGCCAGATCGCGGCGAGAGTGGCGACGACGAAGTAGACGTCGTCGACGATCCGCCCGCGCCGCACGTGCAACGGGCGGGCCGCACGTTTGCCCGGGTCGCCGGGCACTCCGCTGTTCGCATCGCCGAAGCCGGCGGCTCGACCCTCTGCGCGGGACATACCGTCATAGTAGGTCGTCAGCGCGGTCGTCAAGCACCGACGTGCGACGGCACCTTCGGGGTCAGTACTCGTCTTCGGTGGGGCGCGGCCCGTTGGCGTCCTGACTCGCGAGCACGAGCGCGGTGATGGTGAGGGCGATCATGATGATCCCCGCCGGGTTGGCGACGCCGACGGCGACGTCGAGGGCGGGTTGGCGGGTGCCGCTGATGATGGTCTGCAGTCCGTCGGGTGTGATGTCGGGGATCGTGAGACCGAGAAGGATGCCGCATGCCCAGGCGCCGATGAGAGTGCTGCGCGTCGAGGGGCGCAGCGTGAACCCGCGGTCGGCCGTGCGGGCGATGGCCCGGGCGATGAAGATGTGCAGCACGATGACCACGACGCCGATCATCAGGTACGCGGTGACGAGTTCACCCCCGGCGCCGAACAGGAAGCGTCCGAGCACGATCCACAGGGCGAGCGCCGTGCCGGCGACGAGAACGACGATGCCGCGGGACGTACCCGTCCGCGAGGACTGCTCAACAGACTCCATGCTTCGAGCCTAGGAGGCCCGCGTAAGAGTGCCTGCGCGGTTGCGGGGCCGACTGGTGCGCGGAAACACGAGAGGCCCGGATCCTGAGATCCGGGCCTCTTTTCCGTGGTGCGCGAGGGGGGACTTGAACCCCCACGCCCTTGCAGGCACTGGCACCTGAAGCCAGCGCGTCTACCTATTCCGCCACTCGCGCATGTTGTCTTCCGCAGAAGCCAACCTCCCAAAGATATCACGGTTCTCCCCCTGCTTTTGCACACCCCCTGTCACCCCCCCCGTCGCCCCGTCCACCCCCGCTGAGAAACCACTTCCCGTCTGAAACACCACGTGCGGGGTGGTTTCTCATACGGGAAGTGGTTTCTCACGGGGAGGAGAGCGTGACGCGGGCGGGCGAGATTCACGACTGCGCAACGTCGGGGGCGCGTTTTCAGGCCGCACCGATACGATGACGTGACCGATCAGCATGCCAAAGGAACCCCGTGGGACTACTCGACAGCTTTGAGAAGGGTCTGGAACGCGCCGTCAACGGTGCCTTCGCCAAGACCTTCCGCAGCGGCATCCAGCCGGTCGAGATCGCCTCCGCCCTGCGCCGCGAGGCCGACACGAAGGCCGCGGTGGTCAGCCGCGATCGGATCATCACCCCCAGCGACTACCTGGTGCGCCTGAGCCCCGAAGACGATGAGCGGATGCGATCCCTCGGCCGCGCACTGCATGACGAGCTCTACACTCTGCTGACCAAGCACGCCCGCACGCAGGGATACAGTTTCGCCGGCCCGCTCTCGATCGCCATCGAGGCCGATGACCGCATCGCGACCGGCACCGTCCGCGTGAACTCCAGCTCCGTCGAGAGCCGCGTCAGCTGGCAGGGTGTCGTCGAGATCGACGGGCGACAGCATCCTCTCGCCGGCGCGCGCACCGTGATCGGGCGCGGCAGCGACGCCGACCTGACCATCGCCGACGCGGGCTCCAGCCGGCGCCACGCAGAGATCCTCTGGGACGGCGAACGCGCCCTGCTGCGCGATCTGGGCTCCACCAACGGCACCAAGCTCGAGGGGCAGAAGGTGCGCGAAGCCGCCCTGACGCCCGATGCGACCTTCACCATCGGTCGCACCGAGCTGACCTTCCGTGTCGTCCCGCTCACGAGCAAGGAGGGCACCCGATGAGTGAACTGATGCTGCTAGTGCTGCGCATCGGCTTCCTGGTGATGCTGTGGTTCTTCGTCTTCGGCGTCGTCTACTCGCTGCGTTCCGACCTGTTCGGCGTGCGCGTGCGCAAGATGCCGGCCGGTGAAGCGGGTGCGGCGCCCGTGGCATCCGCGCGCGCCGCCGCACCGCGCCCGACCGCATCATCGGCGCAGGTCGCGACGCGGCTGGTGATCACCTCGGGACCGAAGGTGGGGCTCGAAGTCCCCCTCGGCGCCGCTGACTCGATGACCATCGGCCGGTCCAGCGAATCAGGCCTGGTCATCCGAGACGACTACACCTCCAGCCACCACGCTCGCCTCTCGAAGCGGGGCGACATCTGG
Source organism: Microbacterium esteraromaticum (assembly GCF_028747645.1). NCBI lineage: Bacteria > Bacillati > Actinomycetota > Actinomycetes > Micrococcales > Microbacteriaceae > Microbacterium > Microbacterium esteraromaticum. The sequence continues at coordinate 28,919 of NZ_CP118100.1, read as the reverse complement.
ACCCTGCAGGACCTCGGCTCGACCAACGGCACCTTCCTCGCCGGCCAGCGTCTCGGCGATACCCCCACGCAGGTCGCCCTCGGCACCCCCATCAAGGTGGGCGCCACAACGTTCGAGCTGCGAGCGTAAGGGCGCGCACCACGATGGTCTTCGAGGGCTCGAGCGCCGCGATCTCCCACACCGGGAAGGTCCGCTCCAACAACCAGGACTCCGGCTACTCCGGCGCGAACCTGTTCGTCGTCGCCGACGGCATGGGCGGGCATGCCGGAGGCGACGTCGCCTCGAGCATGGCCATCGCCCGCATGGAGGGCCTCGACCAGGCCTACGCGAGCACCGACGACGCCCAGGCCTCGTTGCAGGCCGCGGCCACCAGCGCGGCATCCGACCTCGTGCGCGCGTCGAAGGAGCGCCCTGAGCTCGCCGGCCTCGGCACCACGCTCAGCGCCATCGTCATGGTCGACGACTACGCCGTGATCGGGCATATCGGCGACTCGCGCATCTACCTGTACCGCGACGACGCGCTCACCCAGATCACCACCGACCACACGTTCGTCCAGCGCCTGGTCGACTCGGGGCGCATCACCGTCGAAGAAGCGCGCTACCACCCGCGCCGTTCGGTGCTGATGCGCGTACTCAGCGACATGGACATCGCGCCCGACCTCGACATGTTCGTCATGCCGACTCGGCCGGGCGATCGCTGGTTGCTGTGCTCGGACGGCCTGTCCGGTGTCGTCGACGACGAGCACATCGCCAAGGCGATGGGGCTGGGCCTCGCCCCGGGCCGCACGGCCGACAACCTGCTCAAGCAGGCGCTCGACGGCGGCGCCCCCGACAACGTCACGGTCGTCCTCGTCGACGTCGGTGGCGCGCATCCGCTCTCTTCCGGCACACCCACCATCGTCGGAGCGGCGTCCACCCCGTCGGATCTGCCGATGCCGACCGTGCGCCCCTCGCTCAGCAGCTGGCTGCACCCGGTGCGGCAGGCCGCCAACGAGCCCAGCCACTTCGAGCCCGACTCCGACTACTTCGAGGAGATCATTGAAGAGGATCGCCGCCGCGCGCGTCGTCGACGCGCGGCATGGCTGGTGGCGCTGTTCCTCGCGATCGCCGCGCTCGTCGGCGCTGGGATGCTGGCGTACAACTGGACGCAGACGCGCTACTTCGTCGGCGCCGATGACGACAGCGTCGTGATCTTCCGCGGTGTGCAGCAGAACCTCGGCCCGCTCTCGCTGTCGACCGAGGTGCACGACACCGGCATCCTGCTCGCCGATCTTCCCTCGTACCAGCGCGCCTCGGTCGAGCGCACGATCAACGCCCGTTCGTACACCGACGCGCTGGCGATCACCGAGCGACTGCGGGCCAGCGAGCTGGCCCCGGTTCCCGAGGCGACCCCGGTTCCTGAGATCTCGCCGACGGCGACGCCCCTGCCCACGGAGGTGCCGACACCATGACCGCCGTGAGTGCCGACACCAGCGTCGTGAAGGCGCTGAAGAAGCTTCGGATGCCGCAGAAGCAGCGCAACCGTGAGTTCTGGCTGCTGCTGTTCGCGATCGCGATCGCCGGCTCGGCCCTGACCCTGGTGCAGCTGGGCGCCCTAGGCGTCGTCGATCCGATGATCCTGGCGATCGGCGGCGGACTGGCCGTACTGGTCTTCGCGCTGCACATCGTGCTGCGCTTCGTCGCATCCGATGCCGATCCGTTCGTGCTGCCGATCGCGACGGTGCTCACCGGCCTGGGCATCGCGATGATCTACCGCATCGACATCGCCCAGAACAACACCGGCTGGGAAGCGTTCTCGACCAAACAGCTGGCCTGGACCGCGATCTCGATCGCCGGGGCGATCGCCCTGGTCGTACTGCTGCGCAATTACCGGGTGCTGTACCGGTACACGTACATTTCGGGCCTGGCCGGCATCGTGCTGCTGATCCTGCCGTTCATCCCCGGGCTCGGCGCGACGGGCGCGAACGCCGATGTGTGGGTATCGATCGGTGGCCTGTTCTCGTTCCAGCCGGGTGAGCTCGCAAAGATCTGTCTGGCGATCTTCTTCGCCGGTTACCTCGTGCGCACCCGCGAGAGCCTCAGCTCGGTGGGCAAGAAGTTCCTCGGCATCACCTGGCCGCGCATGCGCGAGCTCGGGCCGGTGCTGGTGGTCTGGCTGATCTCGCTGCTGATCATCGTCACCCAGCGCGACCTTGGCACCGGGATGCTGATCTTCGGCATGTTCATCGCCATGCTGTACGTCGCGACCGGCAAGACCAGCTGGGTGCTGATCGGCCTTGCGGGTGTCGCCGTCGGCGTGTTCTTCGCCACGCGGGTGCTTGCCTACGTGCAGGGTCGCTTCACGAACTGGCTCGACGCGTTCAACCCCGACGTGATCGCCGCCGACGGTGGCAGCTACCAGCTCGTCGAGGGCATCTTCGGCCTCGCGCACGGCGGGCTCATCGGCACGGGTTGGGGACAGGGCCGGCCGCACATCACGCCCCTGTCGCACAGCGACTACATCATCCCGAGTCTCGGCGAAGAGCTTGGCATCGTCGGGCTGTTCGCCATCCTGTGCCTCTACATGGTCTTCGTCAGCCGCGGCCTGCGCATCGGGCTGGCCGGCCAGGACGACTTCGGAAAGCTGCTCGCTACCGGCCTGTCGTTCACGATCGCGCTGCAGGTGTTCATCATGGTCGGCGGTGTCACCCGGGTGATCCCGCTGACGGGTCTGACGACGCCGTTCCTCGCTGCCGGTGGCTCGTCGCTCGTGGCGAACTGGTTGATCGTGGCGCTGCTGCTGCGCATCAGCGATGCCGTGCGTCGTCAGCCCAGGGTCGTGATCGGATGAGAGAGGTGGTGAACGGATGACGAAAGAGCTGCGCCGCCTGAGCTTCGTCGTGCTGGCGATGTTCCTGTCGCTGTTCCTGGCCACGAGCTGGATCCAGGTCGTCGACGCCGACAACCTCGCCCAGAACCCGGCGAACACCCGCACGCGTCTGGACAGTTTCGAGATCCAGCGCGGATCGATCATCGTCGACGGGGCGGCGATCGCGTCATCGGTGCCGTCGGATGACCGCTACCAGTACCAGCGCGTCTACACCGACCCGATGATGTGGGCGCCGGTCACCGGCTACGTCAACCCCGCACTGAACTCGGCAACCGGCATTGAGAGCGCCTTCAACGCCGATCTCTCGGGCACCGGGTCGAACCGGTTCTTCAGCGAGATCGAGCGGATCCTGTCGGGTCAGCCCCAACAGGGTCTCAGCGTCGAGCTGACGCTGGATGCCCGCGCGCAGCGCGCGGCCTACGAGGCCCTGGACGGGCTGCAGGGAGCCGTCGTCGCCATCGAGCCCGCCACCGGTCGCGTGCTCGCGATGGCATCCACCCCCGGGTACGACACGAACACGCTCGCGGCGCACGACCCCGCGGCGGTCAATGCCGCGCACGACGAACTCGCCGCAGATCCCACCAAGCCGCTCTACAACCGCGGCATCGCCGGCAAGCTGAACCCGCCGGGTTCGACGTTCAAGGTCGTCGTGGTCGCCGCTGCACTGGCATCCGGTGACTGGACCATGGAGTCGACGCTCCCGAACCCCGCGCGCTACACCCTGCCGGGTACCTCGACGCAGATCTCGAACGCATGGGGTGGCACCTGCGGCCCGGGGGAGACCGCAACCATCGCCGAGGCACTCAAGCTGAGCTGCAACATCCCCATGGCACAGTTGGCGGTCGCGCTCGGCGACGAGGCCATCCGCGAGACCGCCGAGAGGTTCGGGTTCAACACCGAGTTCGAGATCCCGCTGCAAGTCACCGAATCGAGCTACCCGCGCGGACTGAACGACCCCGAGACGGCGCTCACCGGTTTCGGACAGGGGCAGGTCACGGCGACGCCGCTGCAGATGGCGATGGTCTCGGCCGGGGTCGGCAATGCAGGAACGGTCATGAAGCCGCGCATGGCGGATGCCGTCATCGGTGACGACTTCGCTGTGCACCAGCAGTTCACCGACGAGGCGTTCGATCAGGTGCTCGACGCCGAGGATGCCGCCGCGCTGACTGCCGTGATGGTCGCGGGCGTCGAGTCGGGAGCCGCGACGGGTGCAAGAATAGATGGCGTCGATGTCGCCGGAAAAACAGGCACAGCGCAGAACGGTGAAGACGCACCGTACACGCTGTGGTTCACAGGTTTTGCGCCCGCGGATGATCCGCAGGTCGCAGTGGCGGTCCTCGTCGAAGACGGCGGTGGAAAGGGTCAGTCGGGAACGGGCAATGAGCTCGCCGCCCCGATTGCGAAGAAGGTCATAGAGGCGGTGCTGGGCAGATGAGGCCGACGCAGGGTGTGTCGTTCGGAGGACGCTACGAGCTGCTGTCGCGTATCGCGATCGGCGGCATGGGCGAGGTGTGGGAGGCGACGGATCACGTCATCGGCCGCACCGTCGCCATCAAGATCCTCAAAGACGAGTACATGGGCGACCCCGGGTTCCTCGAGCGCTTCCGCGCCGAGGCCCGTCACGCCGCACTGGTCAACCACGAAGGCATCGCCAGCGTCTTCGATTACGGCGAGGAGAACGGCTCGGCCTACCTCGTCATGGAGCTCGTGCCCGGTGAGGCGCTGTCGACGATCCTCGAGCGTGACGGTGCGCTGAGCGCCGACAAGACGCTCGACATCGTCGCGCAGACCGCAGCCGCGTTGCAGGCCGCGCACGCGGCCGGGCTGGTGCACCGCGACATCAAGCCGGGAAACCTGCTGATCACCCCCGACGGCCGCGTCAAGATCACCGACTTCGGCATCGCACGCATCGCCGACCAGGTGCCGCTGACGGCCACCGGTCAGGTCATGGGCACAGTGCAGTACCTGTCGCCCGAGCAGGCGTCGGGGCACCCGGCGTCGCCCGCGACCGACATTTATTCGCTCGGTATCGTCGCGTACGAGAGCCTTGCCGGCAAGCGCCCGTTCACGGGTGAGTCGCAGGTCGCGATCGCGATGGCGCAGATCAACGAGCAGGCGCCTCCGCTGCCGGCGACCGTGCCGCAGCCGGTGCAGAACCTCGTGATGGCGATGATCGCCAAGAAGCCCGCCGACCGGCCGTCTTCGGCCGCGACCGTCGCCAGAGCCGCGCAGGCGCTGCGCCGCGGCGATCTGAACTCGGCCGCGATCGCCGTTCCCGCCATCGCGGCGGCCGCCGGTGCGGCCATGCTCGACGACGCCACGCGGGTGCTCACCGGTGCAGACGATGCCACGCGCATCATGCCGACCACGGCGCAGCTTCCCACTGAGGGAGCCGCGGAGGGCGAAGAGACCGAGAAGAAGAAGCGCAGCCCCTGGACCTGGCCGCTGATCGCGCTGATCGTGCTGCTGGTGCTCGTGCTGGGCGGCACGCTATTGGCGCTGCTGGGCAACCCGCAGGACCGCGACGAGGTCCCGACAACGCCGCCGACCTCGCAGTCCGAGACACCCACCGAAGAGCCCACACCGTCTGATACGCCCACGGCGGCGCTGGTCAATGTGGGCGATCTGAACCTGGTCGGCATGGCCTGCCCGGATGCGGTGACGATCCTCGAGCAGAACGGGCTTGTCGGCGAGTGCGTCGCCGGGAACACCCCGGCCCCCTCTGCGGATCAGCAGAACCGGGTGCAGAGCGTCAGCAACACGGGCAATGTTCCCGAGGGCACCACGATCACACTCACGACGTACGCGGCTCCCGTCGAGATCCCGCAGCCCAGCTCGGCGCCGACGCTCAGCGGCGACGCCGTCGAGGGCGAGCCGGTGACGCTCAACTGGACCAACTTCGAATGCCCGAACGGTGTGCCCGCGCTCTCGGCGTACTCGGTCAAGCTGACGAACGCGGTCTTCAGCGACACGAACAACGCCGAGCAGAGTTTCGGCCCCAACCAGCGCACCGCGGAGATCACGATCAACGACGGCACCGCCGGGCAGCAGGTCACCGCATCATATGTGGCGTACTGCGGAGACGAGCGCCCCTCGCCCCGTTCACCCCAGATGGAGGTGCTGATCGTTCAGGCGACGCCGGACGGCGGCAACGGCGGCGGAAACGAACAGGGCTCCGGCGACGTGGTTCCGCCCGTCGGCGGGTAGCCTGTTAGCGAATCAGACAGCACCGAGAGAGGGTCATCTGTGTCGACAGAGCCGCGCATCATCGCGGGCCGCTACCGAGTGGACGAGGTCATCGGCCAGGGCGGCATGGCGAAGGTTCATCGTGGCTACGACCTGACCCTCGGGCGCGATGTCGCGATCAAGATCCTCGACCCCGATCTCGCTCGTGACGCCGCGTTCCGCACACGGTTCCGTCTTGAAGCGCAGGCGGCGTCGCGCATGTCGCATCCGTCTATCGTGCGCGTGTACGACGCCGGTGACCCGGGCGCCCAGGCAGAGCCGTACATCGTCATGGAGCTCGTGCACGGCACGTTGCTGAAGGATCTGATCGCGGACGGACCGGTGCCCGTCGCCGACGCCATCCGGTACACCGACGGCATCCTCGAGGCTCTCGACTACTCGCACCGCGCCGGCGTCGTGCACCGCGACATCAAACCGGGCAACGTGATGGTGACGACCACCGGTGCCGTGAAGGTGATGGACTTCGGCATCGCGCGTGCCGTGTCGGACTCGTCGTCGACGGTCGCCGAGACCACGCAGATCATCGGCACGGCAGCGTACTTCTCGCCGGAGCAGGCCAAGGGCGAGTCGGTCGATGCGCGCACCGACCTGTACTCCGCTGGCGTGGTGCTCTACGAGCTGCTCACCGGGCGTCAGCCGTTCCGCGGCGACTCGCCGGTGGCGGTCGCCTATCAGCACGTCAGTGAGACGCCCGAGCCACCGAGTGAGCTGAACGAGGCGTTGCCCCGGGTATTGGATGCCATCGTGCTGCGCGCTCTGGCGAAGGATCCGTACCAGCGCTTTCCCGACGCGGGCTCGTTCCGGGCCGCGCTGAAGGAGGTCGCCGCCGGCTACGCACCCACCAAGAAGGACATCGGGGCGCTGACCAGCGAGCTGTACGGCCCCAGCCCGCGCCAGGCCCAGGAGACCGCGCGGTCGCTGCGTCAGCTGAGCACCGATGCCACCATGACCCGCACGCAGTCCGGCCCGCCGGTCGCGTGGATCTGGGCCGGCGTCGCTCTGCTGGCCGTGCTGCTGATCTCGGTGCTGTTCTGGGTGATCAGCCTGGCGAGTGCTCCGACGGAGGTGCCGACCACTACGGTGACCGTGCCGAGCGTGGCGAACCTGACCTCGAGCGAGGCTGAAGAAGCGCTCACGGACGAGGGTCTGGTCGCCGACCTGCGTGATGAGGCGAGCACCGACGTCGACGAGGGCAATGTGATCCGCACGCAGCCCGCCAGCGGCGAGAAGGTCGACGAGGGCACCACGGTGATCGTCTACGTCTCCACCGGTGCCGACACCGTGACGATGCCGAGCATCGAGGGACTCACGCAAGACGCCGCGACCAAGGCGCTCACCGATGCCGGCCTCACCCTGGGCACGGTACGGCAGCAGAACGACCCCGACACCGGGGCAGGAATCGTGCTGAGCGCGAGCGTCGAGCCCGAAGCAGAGGTGGCTCCTGACACCGTCGTCGATCTCGTGGTCGCCAATGGCCGGGTCACCATCGAAGACATGACCGGCTGGTCGCTGGATGCCGCCACCCGCCAGCTCGAGAAGCTCGGCCTGACGGCTGCGCCCGTCGAGTTGGGCACGTGCTCGGACGGTCAGGTCCCGGGTGTGGTGGTCTCGATGTCAGAGGCCCCGGGCGAGGTGCCGATCAACTCGACCGTCGAGCTGCGTCACTGCGTCGCCGGCGAGTGAGTCGGCGCGGCGACCCCTGACAGCCAGTTCTGCAGCATCCGATGCCCGCTTTCGGTGAGCACGCTCTCGGGGTGGAACTGCACGCCGACGATCGGTAGCTCCTCGTGAGCGACGGCCATCACGGTGCCGTGCTCGGCGCGCGCGGTGACGCGCAGCGTCGCCGGCAGATCCGCGAGAGCGAGCGAGTGGTAGCGTCCGGCGTCGAAGGGCGATCGGATGCCCGTGAACAGCGCCGAACCGTCGTGGGTGACGTGCGACACCATCCCGTGCATCAGTTCGGGGGCGCGTGCCACGGTTCCACCGAATGCTTCGCCGATCGCCTGGTGTCCGAGGCAGACGCCGAGCAGGGGCATCCGTCGGTCTGCCGCCAGCCTTACGACGGCGACGGATGCACCGGCGTCGGCGGGTGTGCCGGGCCCGGGTGAGATCATCACCGCATCGTGCGCACCGAGCAGCGCCGGCCAGTCGGCGTCGGACGCATCGGCCTCGACCATCGTGACGTCCGCGCCGAGTTCGCGCAGGTATCCGATGAGGGTGTGCACGAAGCTGTCGTGGTTGTCGACGACCAGCACGCGCACGCTCATGCCAGGTCGACCTCTTCGGGCAGGATGTACGGGCTCACCCACGGGAAGACGTGGAAGAACAGGGCGTACAGCACGGCGGCGAGCACGATCAGCACGATCAGCAGCCGCACCCACCACGGGCCGGGCAGCAGGCGCCACAGGGCGGCGTACATCAGCGGACTCCTTCGGACGGTGCGGCTCCGGCAGACGGCGTCGCCGCCTCGACCGATGCCAGTGATGCCGGCGGGCCCTCGGCCCGCGGCTGGAACGACTCGAACACGCCGTAGGCGACGATGCGCTCGGCGAGCGAGTACAGCGGTGAGCACGCGGTGAGGGTGATGTAGCGCTCGTCGGTGTCGAGCTCGGGCATCTGGGGCACGTCCAGCAGCACATCCACCTGGGTGGGCGTGACGTACTGGAGAGTGCGGAAACGGTACGTGAACCAGCCCTCGGGCGTCTCGACCACGATCGCGTCGTCCAGCTTGAGCTTGTCGACCTTGTTGAACGGCATGCCCCACGTGGTGCGATGACCGGCCAGTGAGAAGTTGCCCACCTCACCGGGCATCTTCGACTGTTCGTAGAGCCCGATGCCGATCGTGTCGAGGGTGCGGGCGCGGCTGGTGCCGCCGGCGATGTGCACGTTGTAGTCGTCGCCGAACCGGGGGATGAGCATGTTCGCGAAGATCTCGGCGTCGTCCGGGTGGGGCAGCACGGGCGGCTCGTAGACGAGCTCGCCGTCCTGCTCGATGGCGGGCGGCGGCTCAGGGGCGGGAACGGCCGCCCATTCCTGCGACAGCTCGGCGCCCTTGGCGTTGTTCTCGGCGCCGATGATGATGTCGCCGATCCACATCTGCCAGGCGACGAACAGCAGCACGAGCGTGCCGGCCGTCAGCAGCAGCTCACCGAGGACGCTCGTGAAGGTCGCCCTCGGGCGCGATCGGCGCGCTGCGCGGCGCGATCGGCGCGAGGAGCCGTGTTCGTGCATAGGGAAAGTCTATTCACCCGGGCTAGACTGACTCGCATGGCACGATCCCGCGTACCCGAAGAGCCCGTCGACCGCCCCGAGGGCACCGATGAGGCCCCCAACGCTGTCTGGTTCAAGCCCGTCATGGTCGGCTTCATGCTGCTCGGGCTCATCTGGATCCTGGTGTACTACATCTCAGGTTCGCGCTTTCCGATCCCTGGCCTCGACGCCTGGAACCTCGGCATCGGTCTGGGCATCGCGCTGATCGGCTTCCTGATGACCACACGCTGGCGCTGACCAGCATCCGTTTCTTCACACGAGGCCCCCTCACGAACGTGAGGGGGCCTCGTGCTATCCCCAGAAAGTTGTTAACAGCGGGGGAGAACTGTGAATAACACCGGTGTAATTCTCCCCATCTGTGGAGAGTCCTGTGGATAACTCCGTGTAAAACCTGCGGATGCCGCGCAGGACTCAGCCGAAGACGCCCGCGGCGATCAACGCCGGCGGCACGAACGCGGTGAGCCCGATCAGCACGACGACCAGCGCCACCAGCAGCCAGATCTGTGCGGTGCGCTGCTTCCGCTGCCGTGTGCGCGTGAAGATGTAGGCCACGGCGGCACCGACGAGGGCACCACCCAGGTGTGCCTGCCACGAGATGCGCTCAACGAACAGCCCGAACGCGAAGTTGATGCCGAGCACGACGAGGATGCCCGTGACGTTGGCACCGATGTGGCGGCCGATGATCAGCAGCGCGGCCATCAGACCGAAGACGCCACCCGATGCACCGACGGTGAGCGTGTTGGGCGCCAGACATGCGACGGCGACAGAGCCACCGAACCCGCTGATGAGGTACAGGCTCAAGAAGCGCCAGCGCCCCAGCATCGGTTCGAGCGACCGCCCCAGCATCCACAGCGCGAGCATGTTCAGACCGAGGTGGATGAAGCCGCCGTGCAGCAGCATCGCGGTGAGCATGCGCCACGGCTCGAACGGGGCACCCGACAGGTCGGGGTAGAGAAAGGCCGGCGCAAAGATGAGCGCGCGTTGGATGTAGCCGCCGATGACCGGAACCATCTGCAGCAGGCTGACCGCCGCGGTGACGGCGATGATCGCGTAGGTGACCAGCGGACGCCCGTCAGCGGCGATTGATCCGCCCCAGCGGCGCTGCGCCCGACGCTGGGCGGGCGTGCGCGCCTTGCGCTCGGCCTTCATGCATTCCGGACAGATCACACCGACCGGTGCCTGGGTCTGGCACTCGGGGCAGATCGTGCGCATGCATCGCTGACAGAGCACGAAGCTCTGCCGATCCGGATGCCGGTAGCAGAAGTTCTCGCGGTTCTGCGTGAGGTCTGGCGAGGTCATCCGGATCGGCTCGTGCTCTCGTCAGGCCGCGACGATGTCGATCGACTGCAGCACGACCGGCTCGACCGGGCGGTCGCCGGCACCGGTGGGAACGGCCGAGATCGCGTCGACGACGGCCTTCGAAGCGTCATCGGCGACCTCGCCGAAGATGGTGTGCTTCCCCATCAGCCACGGGGTCGGGTCGGTGGTGATGAAGAACTGCGAGCCGTTGGTGCCCTCGGCCTGACCGGTGATCGCGTTGCGACGCTGACCGGCGTTGGCCATGGCGAGGATGTACGGCGCGTTGAAGTTCAACTCGGGGTGGATCTCGTCGTTGAAGTTGTAGCCGGGGCCACCGATGCCCTGACCGAGCGGGTCGCCGCCCTGAATCATGAAGTTCGGGATGATGCGGTGGAAGATGACGTCCTTGTACAGGGGGCCTTCACCGGGCTTGCCCGTGGCGGGGTCGGTCCAGTCCTTCGACCCGTCGGCGAGGCCGACGAAGTTCGCGACCGTGTTGGGCGCGTGGTCGCCGAACAGGTTGATGACGATGTCACCGTGGTTGGTGTGCAGGGTTGCGACGTGAGAAGCGTGAGCCATGGCTCCATTGTCTCAGAGCGACTCTTGAACAAGCCGCGTATCGTGTACGCCTACAGCACATCGACAAGACTGTGCTGTCGTTCAGTCTGTTCTGGTTAGATGAGTGCTGAACGGACTCCGACCGACGGGAGAGCAACGTGAACCTCAGCCGTAAGCGCAAGAAGGAACTGCGCCAGCTTCAAAAGAACGCCGGCCGACTCTGGGAATCGCAGCAGGTTCTCGTGGCCGATGCCGCAGAGATCGCACGCGAGGCCGGACGCCAGCTCGGCAACTTCAACCGTGAGCAGGTCGTGCCCGCGATGCATGACTCCTACGAGCGCCACGTCGCTCCGACGGTGAACCGCGGCAAGAAGGTCGTCGATGAGCGGGTCGTCCCGATCGTCGGCGGCGTCGTCGGCACCGCCCTGTCGGCATGGGATGTCGCGAATCAGAAGCGGCACGTGCTGACCGGTCGGCCCGTCCCCGTGGCCGTGCCCGAGAAGAAGGGCCTGGGCCTCGGTTCGGTCATCGCCATCGTGCTCGGTGCCGCTGCCGCCGTGGGCGTTGTCGTCGCCGCATGGCAGGCGCTGCGTGCCGATGATGAGCTGTGGGTCGCTGACGACCCGCTGTCGCCGCCCAACGTGTGACATCCGATCCGCACCGCAGGGTGCGCGACGCTGCGACCGCTCGCGGTCTCGAGATCGAGATCCGCGAGCGGCCTGACGCGCGCAGTCTGCACGAGGCCGCTGAACTGCTCGGGCTCACGCCGTCCGACATCGTGAAGACCCTGGTGGTCAAGAAGTCGGATGACACGTACTTGTTCGCGTTGGTGCCCGGCGGCCGATCGATCTCGTGGCCGAAGCTGCGCGCCGTCGTCGGCGTCAACCGGCTTCGGCTGCCGGAACCCGACCTCGCACTGGCCGCGACCGGATATGAACGCGGCACGATCGTCCCGATCGGCAGCACGGTTGACTGGCCCGTGTACGTCGACGAGACGGTGCTCGGCCGACGGGTCGCGATGGGCGCCGGAAGTCACGGCTTCAGCCTGTTCGTCGACGCGGATGCCCTCGTGCGCGCCTACGACGCGACGATCGCCGACATCTCCGTCCCGGAGTGATCTCGGTCGTCAGCCGTGCAGTACACGCCCGGCGCCGATGACGATCTCGCGCGGAACAACGCGCACCAGGGCATCCATCGGATTCTCGGCGTCGACCAGAACCACATCCGCGCGCGATCCCGGCGTGAGATCAGCGCGCTCCACGCCCGCGAACGGGGCGGCGGCCGACGTCGCCCGTTCGACCACGCGCCGTAGGTCCTCATCACGCACGATGCCTCCACCGCGCGCGTGCTGCCACGCAATGCCCATCACGTCCCCCGTTCCGTACGGGCTCCACAGATCGCGGATGCCGTCGGTGCCGAGTCCGTAGCGCACGCCGGCGTCATCGAACTCGTGCACGCTCAGCTGCGGCATCCGCACCGGTGCGACGGTCGTCATCGTCACGTCGAGCTCGGCCATGGTGTGCAGCAGATCGCGGCGGCGCACAGCATCCACCTCGACGATGGCGAAGCCGTGCGCGATGTTGACCCTGCCCTGCAGACCGAGGCGCTGCGTCCGATCCAGAATCAGGTCGAACTGGAACGCCCCGAGCGATCCACCGTCGTGCAGGTGGATGTCCAGGCCACACCCGTGCTCAGCCGCCAGCGCGAAGATCGCATCGATCTGCCCCACCGGGTCACGGTCGATGCCCGCCGGATCGAGGCCACCGATGTGCTCCACGCCGGCGCGCGCGGCGTCGGCGAGCAGCTCGAGCACTCCCGGCCTGCGCAGCACACCGTCCTGCGGAAACGCGACGATCTCGCACGCCAACGCCCCCTGGTAAGCCGCTACAGCCTCGCGCACGGCGTCGATGCCGCGCAGACCGATGCCCGTGTCGACGTCGACGTGCGTGCGCATCGCGGTGGTGCCGTGCCGCACGAACTGTTCGAGCACCTGGGCGGTGGTCTCGACGCTGGGAATGCCCAACTCGTCGCGGCGGGCGCGCTCATGGCGGATCCGTCCGTCGGTGCCCGGCTCGCCACCGTAGGACTGCCACGGGTGGCCCCACCACGACTTGTCGACGTGGGCGTGCGCGTTCACGAGCCCGGGCAGGGCGAGCATGCCCCGGCCGTCGATCTCTCCGTGCGCAGGCGCGCGATCTTCGGCGGGAACGACGGCGGTGATCAGGCCGTTCTCGATGAGGATGTCGCTTCGGTCACCGCCCCACGGGCGGATGTTGCGGACGGCGGATACGGCGAGCAACGACGAGTGCATCCCACCATCTTGCGGCACGGCGGGCGCGGGAGTCGCTTCAGAGGATCTGCGCCATCCGCAGCGCCGTGTCGACGAGCCGGACGCGCTGCAGTTCGGCGACCTCGTCGAGAGTGAACCAGGCCGCCATATCGGTCGAGCCGTTCTTCTCGAAGCGCAGGGTGCCTCCGATGATCCTGGCGCGGTAGACGATGCGCAGGGTGTGCAGCGGCGTGTCCATGTCGTCTCGGCGCACACGCCGTGACGCGGGAATCACCCGGGAGTGGATGCCGAGCAGTTCGGTCGGCTCGATATCGAAACCGGTCTCTTCGCGCAGTTCCCGGCGCACGGCGAGTTCGGGATCCTCGCCCGCCTCGAGGCCTCCGCCGGGCATCGTCCATGCGACGCGACGGCCCTCGACCCACCGCGCCAGCAGGACGCGACCGGCATCGTCCGTGACGACGCCGTACGCCGCTACCCGCAGATCCATCTGTTCACAGTAGTGCGCGGATCGATCACCTGTCGATCAGCGATCAGCGCACGACGGCGGTCACCGTCGCGAGTCGCTGCAGCACCTCGTGGCTGATCGAGCCCAGCAGGAAGCGACGCACGGCACCGTGACCGCGGCTGCCGACGACCGTGAGGTGCGCGCTCTCGGCGAGCTCGTTGATGATCACCGACGGGAAGCCCTCAGCGACGGCCTCTTCGATCTCGAGACCCGGGTACTGCGAACGCAGGCCGGCCAACGAGAGCGACAGCGCCTCACGGGCGCTCTGCTCCATGCCCTCACGGTAGGCCTGCGGCATCACCATCAGCGCGTTGCGGGGTACCGCGATGGGCGTCCATACGATCAGCGCGGTGAGCGGCTCGCCGAGTCGGTCGGCCTCGGCGGCGGCGAAGGCGATGGCCGATTCCGAGACGGGGGAGCCGTCGACCGCGACGACGACACCGGAGCGCTCCCCGGTGATGTCGAAGTCGGGGACGACGACGACCGGGCTCGACGACGCGGCCGCGATGCGGATACCGTGCGAACCACGGGCAGGACCCTGTCCCGGCCCCTGGTAGTCGCTGCCGATCACGAGCAGGGCGGCGTCCTTGGACGCGTCGATGAGCGTGTGAACCGGGTCGCCGGTCTCGATGCGCGTGGTGACGGTGAGACCATCGGATGCGATCCGCTCGGCCTCTTCGCGGAGCAGTTCGTCCGCGGCCTCTCTGGCGGCCTGCAGCACGGCTCCTTCACCGATCATGCCGACGGCACCACCGACGACGTTGATCAGTTCGAGCTGCTGCTTGCGTGCCACTGCACGTGCCGCGGCCCAATCGACAGCACGGCGGCTGCCTGAGGCCCCAGTGACTCCGACGACGATCTTCTCGGTCATTTCCGTCTCCATCCGCGAGGACTTCCACTCTATTGATTCCGCGGGGATTCCGGGCGCCGTACGCCCGTGGATATCAGGCGATCAGTTAGCGGCGAGATACTCGGCGCCGGGTTCTTCGACCGTCTGCCTCGGGTGTGGGACGGGCGTCGTAAACGAAGAAACCCCCGTGCAAAGCACGGGGGTTTTTACTGTGGAGCCTAGGAGATTCGAACTCCTGACATCTGCCTTGCAAAGGCAGCGCTCTACCAACTGAGCTAAGGCCCCGTGCGGCACGGTCACCGTGGGGATTCCGCGAACGGAGTGGGGCTACCAGGACTTGAACCTGGGACCTCTTCATTATCAGTGAAGCGCTCTAACCGCCTGAGCTATAGCCCCGTCAACCTTGAAGACTTTACCCGAAGAACACGGGAGAAATCCAATCGGGCGCCGAGAGGGTGAATCCCGGGCGCGCCGCCGGTCGAAACCCGCGGCGCGCCCGTCACTGATCACCCCTCGTGGAGGTTCACCGAACCCGCCGAAATCGAGACCCGCACCCGGTTCGTGCTGTCCGGGTCCTGACGCAGTTCACTGCTCAGGTCTCCCGCCGACACGTCCTGGCGGACGTCGTAGTCGCCGCGCGGAAGCGTCAGCGTCACATCGCCCGCCGACACATCGATCGTCACCTCGGAAGGTGCGGTGCCGGTCAACTCGGCATCGATCCGCCCTGCAGCCACGTGGAAGCCCGCCTCATCGACACCCTCGAGCTCGACACTACCGGCACCGGCGTTCAGCGCGAGGTCCACCGAATCGGCCGAACCGAGCAGTTCCATACGTCCCGCATTGACCTGCGCCTCGATCTCATCGAAGTCCCCATTGGCGAACAGCGCACCGGCGTTGAGTGTGAGATCGGCGTCGATGCCCTTCAGCGTCTCCGGCAACAGCAGGGTCACCTGGTCACCACCGTCAAACCAATCGCCGCGCAACCAGTCGGGCGAGAGCCACCCGAGCCACGACGGTTGTGGGGTGCGCACCACGAGCTCTTCGCCGCGCGTGCGCAGCGTCCACCCATCCGTGGATCCCTCATCCGCACGCAAACGTGCGTCGTCGCCGTCGTAGAACTCGATGGTCAGGCCAGCCGCATCGACCGTGGCATCCAGTCCCTGTACTCCGCTGATGTCGACGTCCCTGACCTCCGACACCGGTGCCATGGCACCCACCGCGGCGACTGCCGCCATGGTCCCCCCGCTGATCAGCACCACTCCACCGACCACGGCCAGCACAATCGTCACCGCTTTGCTCGCCATCACTGGCCTCCCTGTTCTTTGCCATTGTTCGTGTTGTCGATGTGCGCGAGCGCCGCCAGCACTCGGCGATTGCCGTCCGCCGGATCGAGCCCGAGCTTCTGAAAGATCGACGTGATGTGCTTCTCGACGCTCGCCTCACTGAGGAACAGCAATCCGGCGATCGCACCGTTCGACTTGCCCTCGGCGATGAGCGCAAGCACCGTGCGCTCCCGTTCGGTGAGCCGCAGCATCCGCTCGTCGCGATTGCGACGCGTCAGCAGCTGCGCGACCACCTCGGGATCCAGCTCGGTTGCGCCCGCCGCGATCCGCTCCACCGATCCCACGAAGTCACCGACGTCGGCGACACGATCCTTGAGCAGGTACCCGAGCGCGCCACCCTGCGCGGCGATCAGCTCGCTCGCGTACCGCTCCTCGACATACTGCGAGAGCACGAGCAAGGGGAGTGTCGGATGCCCGGCGCGCAGCGCCAGAGCCGCACGGATGCCCTCGTCGGTGAACGACGGCGGCAGGCGCACATCGAGAATGCACAGATCGGGTGCGGTCTCGACAACGGCATCCATCAGCCCGTCCGTGTCGGGCAGGGCCGCGACCACCTCGTGACCGGCGTCTTCGAGCAGACGTACCAGCCCCTCACGCAACAGCACGGAGTCCTCGCAGATCAGGATGCGCATGGCACCGTCACCTCCAAGCTCGTCGGACCGCCCGCGGGGCTCTCCAGGCGGAACGTTCCGCCGGCCGCCAGCACCCGGTTGGTGATGCCGTCGAGGCCACCACCGGGCTGCACCTGGGCACCACCCAGTCCGTTGTCCTCGACACGGGCCCACAGACCGTTGTCTCGACTACGCACCACGACCCGGCACTCGCTGGCGCGCGAATGCTTGGCGGCGTTGGTCAACGACTCGGCGATCGCGAAGTACACGGCCGCCTCGGCGTCCCGGCATCCGCCCACCGCACCCGGCTCGATACGCACGTCGAGATGCACGGGGATGTGTGAGCGCCCCGCCAGCGCCGACAGCGCCGCGTCGAGTCCGCGATCGTCCAGCACTGAGGTGTGGATGCCACGGGCCAGCTGCCGCAGTTCAGTGATCGCCGCCTTCGTCGAGGTGTGTGCCTCGCCGATCAGCTCCTTGGCCGCGGCGGGATCATTGTCGATCTTCTGCTGCGCCAGGCCGAGGGTCATGCCCACCGATACGAGCCGGGGCTGGACGCCATCATGCAGGTCACGTTCGATGCGGGTGCGTTCCACTTCGGCGGCGCGCACCGCGCCCGCGCGCTGCGCGCTGGACGTGCGCACCTGCGCGGTCAGCTCGGCCTCACGGTTGGGAACCACCAGAGCACGGCTGATGACGCGATGCAGCAACGCGAGGCCGACGATCGCGGCGCCCGCCGCAAGTACACCGAGGATGCCGACGAACGGCGCCCATGCGGAGTGGATCACGGCACCGAACGGCCCCGGGGTGGTGTCCTGTCCGGTCAAGGGCGACAACGCGAAGAACGCTGACCAGATCATTCCCCCGAACAGGCGGATCACCAGCGAGCCGGCGATGCAGGCGAGTGTGAAGTTCGCGACCGCGCGCCACATCGGGCCGCTGATCGACTGCCGTGCGAGAGATCCGAGCCAGCCGCTGAAGCCGGGCTTGCTGGGGGCGCGCCATCTCAGATCAGGCAGGTCGATGTCGTACAGCGTGCTCACGCGACGCACTTCGAACCAGGCGACGCCGAACAGGCCGTACACCACACCCACGAGAACGATCGCTCCGATACCGAACGCGAACAACAGCCCGACACCGAGGCCGAGAGCGCCCGCCAGCACACTGATGACCCCGGTGCCGATGGCACCGAGAGCGGCCAGCTCAAGGATGGTGAGCAGAATGCGCAACGGTGGTGTGTTGCCGTCCTTGGCCTGGGCATCGGCCACGGGCGGTGCGGGTGCCGGGGGAACCGGCGGCACCGGTGGCGGCGGGGGAGACGGATTCGTGGTCATGTCGACAACGCTACGGTCGTTCGTCGTTTCCCGACACGGGGCCAGCCCGAGAGCCCCATTCGGGTTTTCCCTACCCTTCGGGCTGTGATCGGGGCCGAACTCGGCCATCATGGGGGCATGAGCGCTACGCATCCCGCCGAGCCACACGGAGCAGGTCTCGGTCAGAAACTGAACTGGTTGCGCGCCGGAGTGCTCGGCGCGAACGACGGCATCGTCTCGGTGGCATCCCTCGTGGTCGGTGTCGCCGGCGCGTCGACGGACTCGGCGCCGCTGTTGATCGCGGGTATCGCCGGCCTGGTCGGTGGAGCCATCTCGATGGCCCTCGGCGAGTACGTGTCGGTCAGCAGCCAGCGCGACAGCGAGCGTGCACTGATCGCCAAGGAGCGTGAAGAGCTGCGCACGATGCCCGAGCAGGAACTCGATGAGCTCACCGAGCTGTACCGCCAGCGCGGTCTCAGCGAGAGCACGGCCCGTCAGGTGGCCACCGAGCTCACCGAGCACGATGCTCTCGCGGCGCACCTCGACATCGAACTGGGTATCGATCAGCATGATCTGGTGAACCCGTGGCACGCGGCGATCTCGTCAGCCATCTCGTTCACCATCGGCGCGCTGCTGCCGCTGCTGGCGATCCTGCTTCCGCCGCCCGAGCTGCGCGTGCCCGTGACCTTCGTCGCGGTGTTGCTCGCCCTCGCGTTCACCGGAGTGATCTCGGCGAAGGTGGGTGGCGCCTCACCGGTGCGAGCAACCGTGCGCCTTGTGCTCGGAGGCGCATTGGCGCTGCTGGTCACCTGGGTCATCGGTACCCTGCTGGGTACGACCGGAGTCGTCTGACCCCCGAGGTCGCCGGCTCGGCGGGTTTACTGACGCGGCGGGGTCCAACCCCGCTGCGTCAGTTCGACATGAAGCCGACGAGCAAACCGCCGGTCACCTTGACCGCGAGGTTGTAGATACCGGCGATGACAGCGCCCAGCACCGTGAACACGATCAGGTTCAGGATCGACACGACCGCGCCGAAGGCCATCACCTGCGGCAGACCCAGCAGGCTCTCGAGGTCGACGCTGCCGTCGGTGAGTGTCGTGAGGATCTCACCCGCCTGCGCGATGACATTCGTCGCCTGCAGCACCATGAAGATCAAGAAGAACGACACCATGGTCACGATCGCCAGGGCGACCGCCCCGAGGAACGACAGCTTCACGGCAGACCAGAAGTCCACGTAGACCAGGCGCAGGCGAACCTGCTTGCCGGCGGTCTTGCGGGTGGACTTCTTCGCCAGCTTGTCCGCGACTGTGCTCATGTGTCGTTGCTCTCTTCAGATCAGGCTTCGGGGGTCTCGGGGCTCGGGGCTTCGGGTGCCTCGCCCTCGATGTCGTCTTCGGCGACCACCCGCTCGCTGTTGCGGGCGACGGCGAGGATGCGATCCCCGTTCGTCATGCGGGCGAACACCACTCCCATGGTGTCGCGACCCTTGGCGGGCACCTCGGCCACGGCAGAGCGTACCACCTTGCCGCTGGACAGAACCACCAAGACCTCGTCGTCCTCAGAGACGATCAGACCACCCGCGAGTTCGCCCCGCTCGTCGCTCAGCTTGGCGACCTTGATGCCGGTTCCGCCGCGTTTTTGCACCTTGTACTCCGAGACCGAGGTGCGCTTGGCGTAGCCACCGTCGGTGACGGTGAACACGTACGAGTCCTCGTCGACGATGGATGCTGACAGCAGGTGATCCTGGTCGTCCTTGAACTTCATACCCCGCACACCCTCGGTCGCGCGGCCCATCGGGCGCAGCGCATCGTCGGTGGCGTGGAAACGCACCGACATGCCCTTGGCGCTGATCAGCAGGATGTCCTCGTCGGCGTCGACCAGCTTGGCGCTGACCAGCTCGTCGTTCTCGCGCAGGCGAATGGCGATGACGCCGCCCTGGCGGTTGGTGTCGTAGTCGCTGAGGCGCGTCTTCTTCACCAGACCGTCGTGGGTGGCGAGCACCAGGTATTCCTTGGCCTCGTAGTCGCGCACGGCGAGCACCTGGGCGATCTTCTCGTCCGGCTGCAGCGCGAGCAGGTTCGCCACGTGCTGGCCCTTCGCGTCGCGGCCGGCCTCGGGCACCTCGTAGGTCTTCGTGCGGTACACGCGGCCCTTGTCGGTGAAGAACAGCAGCCAGTGGTGCGTGGTGGTGACGAAGAAGTGCTCGACCAGGTCGTCGGCGCGCAGCTGCGCACCCTTCACGCCCTTGCCACCGCGGTGCTGCGACCGGTAGTTGTCGCTGCGCGTGCGCTTGATGTAGCCCTCGCGGGTGACGGTGACGACCATCTCTTCCACGGGGATGAGGTCTTCCATCGACATGTCGCCGTCGAAGCCGTGCAGGATATGCGTGCGGCGCTCGTCGCCGAAACGGTCGACGATCTCGGTGAGCTCGGTGCGCACGATGTCGCGCTGGCGGGCCTCGGTGGCGATGATGTCCTTGTAGTCGACGATCTTCGTCTCGAGCTCGGTGGCCTCGTCGATGATCTTCTGGCGCTCCATCGCCGCGAGACGACGCAGCTGCATCAGCAGAATGGCATCCGCCTGCTTCTCGTCGATGGTCAGCAGCTCGCGCAGCCCCTCGTTCGCCTCGGCGACCGTGGGCGAGCGACGGATGAGTGCGATGACCTCGTCGAGCGCGTCGAGCGCCTTCAGGAATGCCTGCAGGATGTGCATGCGCTCTTCCGCCTTGCGTAGGCGGTACATCGTGCGGCGCACGATCACGTCGAGCTGGTGGTCGAGCCAGTGCGTGATGAAGCCGTCGAGGGCCAGCGTGCGCGGGACGCCGTCGACGATCGCCAGCATGTTGGCGCCGAAATTGTCCTGCAGCGGGGTGTGCTTGTACAGGTTGTTCAGCACGACCTTCGCGACCGCGTCGCGCTTGAGCACGACGACCAGGCGTTGTCCGGTGCGGTCCGAGGACTCGTCGCGGATATCGGCGATGCCGGTGATCTTGCCGTCGCGAGCCAGCTCACCGATCTTCACCGCGAGGTTGTCGGGGTTGACCTGGTAGGGCAGCTCGGTGATGACGAGGCACGTGCGCCCCTGGATCTCTTCGATCTCGACGACGGCGCGCATCGTGATCGACCCGCGTCCGGTGCGGTACGCCTCGTGGATGCCCTTGGTTCCGAGGATCTGCGCGCCGGTCGGGAAGTCGGGGCCGGGAATGCGCTGGATCAGGCCCTCGAGCAACTCCTCGCGGCTGATTCCGGCGTTGTCGAGCGCCCACAGCGCGGCGGCCGAGACCTCACGCAGGTTGTGCGGCGGGATGTTGGTCGCCATGCCGACCGCGATACCGATCGAGCCGTTGACCAGCAGGTTCGGGAACCGCGCCGGCAGCACGTCGGGCTCCTGCGTCTGCCCGTCGTAGTTCGGCGAGAAGTCGACGGTCTCCTCTTCGATGTCTCGCACCATCTCGAGCGCGAGCGGAGCCATCTTGGTCTCGGTGTACCGGGGCGCGGCCGCGCCCATGTTGCCGGGGGAGCCGAAGTTTCCCTGGCCGAGCGCCAGCGGGTAGCGCAGCGACCACGGCTGCACCAGACGCACGAGGGTGTCGTAGATCGCCGAGTCACCGTGCGGGTGATACTGACCCATCACTTCGCCGACGACTCGCGCGCACTTCGAGAACGACTTGTCGGGGCGGAATCCGCCGTCGTACATGCCGTAGATCACGCGGCGGTGCACGGGCTTGAGCCCGTCGCGCACGTCGGGCAGCGCACGACCGACAATGACAGCCATGGCGTAGTCGAGATAGCTGCGCTGCATCTCGGCCTGCAGGTCGACCTGGTTGATGCGGCCGTGCTCGTGGGCCGGCTCGGGGCGTTCTTCGTCAGTCATGAGTGTCTTTCAGTTCCGGTCGTTCACGTACGAGGCGACGCGCTCAGATGTCGAGGAAGCGGACATCCTTGGCGTTGCGCTGGATGAATGTGCGTCGAGACTCGACGTCCTCACCCATCAGCACGCTGAAGATCTCATCGGCCGTGGCCGCGTCGTCGATGGACACCTGACGCAGCGTGCGCGTGGTGTGGTCCATCGTGGTCTCCCAGAGTTCCTTGGCATTCATCTCGCCGAGACCCTTGTAGCGCTGGATACCGGCATCCTTCGGCAGGCGCTTGCCGTTCTCCTGCCCGTAGGCCATCAGCGCATCGCGCTCCTCATCCGAGTACACGTACTCGTGGGGCGAGTTGGTCCATTTCAGGCGGTACAGCGGCGGCATCGCGAGATACACGAAGCCCGCCTCGATGAGCCCGCGCATGTAGCGGAACAGCATCGTCAGCAGCAGCGTCGTGATGTGCTGGCCGTCCACGTCAGCATCCGCCATCAGGACGATCTTGTGGTACCGGGCCTTCTCGATGTCGAAGTCCTCACCGATGCCCGTGCCGAAGGCCTGGATCATCGCCTGGACTTCTTTGTTGGCCAGCGCCTTGTCGAGTCGCGCGCGCTCGACGTTCAGGATCTTGCCTCGCAGCGCCAGAATCGCCTGCGTGTGCGGGTCGCGACCCTGCACGGCCGAACCGCCTGCCGAGTCACCCTCGACGAGGAAGATCTCGCTGATCGACGGGTCCTTGCTGGTGCAGTCCTTGAGCTTGTCGGGCATCGCCGCCGACTCGAACACGCTCTTGCGGCGTGCGGTCTCGCGCGCCTTGCGTGCCGCGAGGCGCGCCGTCGCCGCATCGATCGCCTTGCGAATGACATTCTTGGCCTGCGCAGGGTTGCGGTCGAGCCAGTCGCCGAGCTGCTCGTTGACGATCTTCTGCACGAACGTCTTCGCCTCGGTGTTGCCGAGCTTGGTCTTGGTCTGCCCCTCGAACTGCGGCTCGCCGAGCTTGATCGAGATGACCGCCGTCAGTCCCTCGCGCACGTCATCACCCGAGAGGTTGTCGTCCTTCTCTTTGAGCAGGTTGTTCGCCCGCGCGTAGCGGTTGACCAGGCTCGTGAGCGCAGCGCGGAATCCCTCTTCGTGGGTTCCACCCTCGTGCGTGTTGATCGTGTTGGCGTACGTGAAGACGTTCTCGTTGTACGAGGTCGTCCACTGCATGGCGACCTCGAGCGAGATCTTGCGCTCGGTGTCCTCAGCCTCGAAGTCGATGATCTCTTCGCTGACCGGCTCGGCCTTGCGCACCTTGTTCAGGTACTCGACGTAGTCGACCAGACCGCGCTCGTAGAGGAAGTCATCGGACGGCTGCTTGCTGATGAGCGCGCCCTCTTCCTCGACCTCGTAGGCGGATGCCGGACGCTCGTCGCTCAGCGAGATGCGCAGCCCCTTGTTGAGGAACGCCATCTGCTGGAAGCGCGTGCGCAGCGTGTCGTAGTCGAACTCGACCGTTTCGGTGAAGATCTCAGCATCCGGCCAGAACGTGATCGTGGTTCCGGTCTCGTCCGTCGCCTCGCCCTGTTCGAGCGACTGCTGCGGGGTGCCGCCATCGGCGAAGCTGTGCCGCCAGACGTAGCCCTTCTGCTTGACCTCGACCTCGAAACGGGTCGAGAGCGCGTTCACGACCGACGACCCGACACCGTGCAGACCACCCGACACGGCGTAGGCGCCGCCACCGAACTTGCCGCCGGCGTGCAGGATCGTGAGCACGACCTCGACGGTCGACTTCGTCGGGTCAGAGGAGTGCGGATCGACGGGAATACCGCGACCGTTGTCGACCACACGCACGCCACCGTCGGGGAGCAGGGTGACACGGATGCGATCGGCATAGCCCGCCAGCGCCTCATCGACCGAGTTGTCGACGATCTCGTACACCAGATGGTGCAGGCCTCGAGGACCCGTCGAACCGATGTACATTCCGGGACGCTTGCGGACGGCCTCCAGCCCCTCGAGGATCTGGATCGAATCCGCGCCGTAGTCGCTGGGCGCCTGCCCGTTCGCGGTCTCGGGGTTCGTCGAGCGCTCGTTGTCGTCGGCAGGTGTTTCAGACGTCATCAGAGGTAGATCTCCACACTTCGAAAGGTCGCTGCCATTCTAGCGGGTTTCGAGCATCGAGATGCGGCTCTAAGGCCGTGTGGGGCGTTCTGAGCGCTTGAGGGTGCGCGCGTGATGCCCTACCCGTAGGTGTCCCGTGGGCCGCGTCCGGGCACCACCCGCGGTCCCCACTTCCACGACGGAACGTCCGGTCCGATGAACCGCAGGTTCTGCACACCGGCATCCGGATACCGATTCGTGATCTCGGTCATGATGACTGCGCGCATGAACTGCAGGTTCTTCGCCCACGCCGTCGAATCGCACTTCACCGTGAGCACGCCGCGCTCGAGCGACACCGGTTCGGAGTGCTTGGCGGTGCCTGCCCCGGCCAGTTCGGCCCACTGGCGTACGAGATCCTCGGCGGCGAGCGTCTTCTCCCAACCCGAATCGCGCGTGAGCTTGGCCAGAACGTCGCCGAGCGTTCCCGGATCCCGCCCCTTCGTGAACGGGGCATTGTCATCATCGACGACGAGACGCTTCTTGCGCTTCCAGTTCGTCGAACTCGGCTTGAGTCCGCGCAGGCGCAGGTAGGTGGCGACCGTCTCCGGGGGTTGCGGATCAGTCATCGGCATCCTCCCTCTCGTCTGTGTCCCTCTCATCGGTGATCGTGCCGGCGCTGATCCGCACCACGTGACGGTGCAACATCTCGGGAATGTCGGCCTCGACCGCGGCGGTGACGATCACCTGCTCGTACCCGGCGGTCAACGTCGCCAGGCGACGCCTGCGGTCGGCATCGAGCTCGGCGAAGACATCATCGAGGATCAGCACCGGATCGCCGGCCGGGGACTCGGAACGCAGCAGTTCCGCCGAGGAGAGCCGCAGGGCGAGCGCCACCGACCACGATTCGCCGTGCGAGGCGTACCCCTTCACCGGCAGATCGCGTACACGCAGCAGCAGGTCATCACGGTGTGGGCCGACGAGGGTGAGACCCCGCTCGATCTCTTTCGCGCGGCGCTGCTGCAGCGCGACGCGGAACATGGTCGGGATGTCGCCCTCATCGGATGCCGGTGCATCGGCCGCGGAATCGTCAGCATCCGGATCCGCGCCGCGCACCGACAGCGCCCACTCGAGCTCGGGCTGGTGGTCGGCCCCGGCGATGGCCGCATACGCCTCGGCCAATGGACCGCGCAGATCTGCAGCGAGGCGCAGCCGCGCATGGATGATCTCGGAGCCCAGCGCGACCAGTTTGTCGTCCCACACGTCGAGGGTGCTCAGCCCTTCGCCACGCACACCGCGCGCGCGAGCGGATTTCAACAGCGCCGTTCGCTGGCGCAGCACCCGGTCGTAGTCGGCGATCACACCGGCCATGCGCGGGGTGCGCTGGATCAGCAACTGATCGGCGAAGCGTCGACGGGACGACGGGTCACCGCGCACGATCTGCAGATCTTCCGGGGCGAACAGCACGACGTGCGCGTAGCGCGGCAGCTCATTGGTCTTCGACGGCGAGCCGTTGATGCGAGCCCGGTTGGATCCCTGTCGATTGATCTGCACTTCGACAAGGACGGTGCGCTTTCCATGCGCCAACCTGGCGCGCACAACGGCGAAATCCTTGTCATCTCGCACCATCGGCGCATCCGACGACACCCGGTGGGATCCGAGCGTCGCGAGAAAGACGATCGCTTCGGCGAGGTTGGTCTTGCCCTGCCCGTTGCTGCCGACGAGCACGTTCGGGCCGCGATGCAGAGTGAGGTCGGCGGTCGCATAATTGCGGAAATCGACCAGGTTCAGGTGCTCCACAATCACCGCATCAGCCTACCTTCGGTGACCGACATCGGCCCGGCGGGATCGTTAGGTGGGCTCGAGGCCTCAGCGCAGCAGCAGGTTCGGCTGCAGCAAGTACTTGAACGAGTCAAGACCCGCCTGGTCGACCGAGGTCTGGCTGGTGACCAGCACAGGGCTGAGCTTGTTGGCGTTGTCGCTCGAGGTGAACGTCACGCGCGTGAACTCGCTCTTGACGGCGCCGAGCGCCTCGAGGAGGTACTGCGGGTTCAGACCGAGCGTGACTTCGTCGCCGCCGTTGAGGTGCGCGTCAACCGATTCGGATGCCCGTGCCTGCTCACTGCCCGAGGCATCCATCGTCACGCTGTCGCTGCTGAAGGTGAAACGCAGCGGAGCGGACCGATCGAGCACGAGGGCAACACGGCGGACGGCCTCAACGAGGTCGGCGGTGTTGATCACGGCGTAGTGGTCGGTCTGCTCGGGGAACAGTCGCCGTACCGGCGGGAAGTTGCCCTTGATCAGCAACGAAGTGACGGTCTTGTTGCCCGCCGTGAACGCGATGATCTCGCGGTCGCCGCCGCCCGAGAACGAGATCTCGATGGTGCCGGCGTGCGCAAAGGTCTTGCCGACCTCGGTCAGGGTACGCGCCGGAACGAGCGCGGTCTGCTCTGCCTCGGCGCCGTCCCACGGGACGTCGCGCAGCGAGACGCGGTAGCGGTCGGTCGCGACCAGGCTGAGCGTCTGTCCGGAGACCTCGAGCTGCACACCGGTGAGCACGGGGGTGACATCGTCACGCGATGCGGCGAAAGCGACCTGAGCGATCGCGGTGCCGAATTCTTCGGCGGGAACCACACCCGTTGCTCCAGCGACCTCGGGGATCGAGGGATATTCCTCGACCGGCATGGACGCCAGGGTGAAGCGTGCAGACCCGCAGGTGACGGCGATGCCGCCATCTTCTTCGACAGCGATCTGGATCGGAGCGTTCGGAAGCCGGCTCGCGATGTCGGAGAGCAGGCGCCCGTGCACGAGGATCGTGCCCGGCTCATCGACTGTCGCCTCGATCGTTGTGCGTGCGGATGCCTCGTAGTCGAAGGCCGAGAGCGTGAGTCCGTTCTCGTTGGCCTCGATCAACACTCCCGCGAGGATCGGTTGCGGATTGCGCTGCGGAAGCAGCTTGACGACGAAGGACACAGCCTCGCTGAACACATCGCGGTTGACCTGAAACCTCACGGGCGCTCCCTCGTTGCACATCTGGCGCTTGTGGTGGGCCCACCACAAGCCATCCCATGCTAGCCGCACGCCGTTGGCGTGCTGCTACCGATCTGCGAGCGGTTCGAGCGATCTGTCCACATCCGTCCGGTGATCGAATCACCTGAAATCACTGAAGATCTCTTAACGGTGTTAACAACTGTGGATTCTGTGGATAACTCGGTGGATAGCGCTCGAGAGTAGGAAACTACAGCCGTGTGACTTGTGGAAACGCTGAGGAATCCGCGGGATTCGGGGGAGTCCGGTCTGGGGCCTCGAGCTCGAGTTATCCACAGCGCGTTGCAAAACGGGCATCCGAACCTCGAGTTCTGCACAAGTTATCCACACCCATTGCGGATAACTACACGTTAACCGCGTGCGGACAGGTGTTTCGCGGGATCAGCGGCGGCTGATCTGGGTGGTGATGTCGGTCACCTGGTTGTAGATCGAACGACGCTCCTTCATGAGCTCGCTGATCTTCTTGCACGCGTACATGACGGTGGTGTGATCGCGGTTGCCGAACAGCTGACCGATCTTCGGCAACGACAGGCTCGTGCGCTCACGGCACAGGTACATCGCGATCTGCCGGGCGGTCGCGATCTGCTGCGAGCGGCTCGAGCCGTACAGATCATCGACCGTGAGCT
The DNA here is from genome assembly GCF_028747645.1 of Microbacterium esteraromaticum. Taxonomy (NCBI): domain Bacteria; kingdom Bacillati; phylum Actinomycetota; class Actinomycetes; order Micrococcales; family Microbacteriaceae; genus Microbacterium; species Microbacterium esteraromaticum. The sequence goes on along the minus strand of NZ_CP118100.1, from coordinate 1,150 downwards.
TGAAGTACGCCGCCGTCGCAGTGATGATGTCGGTCGGCGAGATCACGTTGTCTTCGGTGGTGTCGACGATGTCGCGCAACACCGTTTGGGCCAAGGCGATATCGAGCGAGGACCGGTTGAGGCTGGCGAACGCCGAGACGCGGATGAGTGCGCCCTCGAGCTCTCGGATGTTCGACGAGACGACGTTGGCGATGTACTCCAGTACCTCGTCGGGGATGTGCAGCGACTCGCTCTGCGCTTTCTTGCGCAGGATGGCGATGCGCGTCTCGAGGTCGGGTGCCTGAACGTCGGTGATCAGACCCCACTCGAACCGGCTACGCATGCGGTCCTCGAACCCGGTCAGCAGTTTCGGCGCGACATCGCTGGTGATCACGACCTGCTTGTTGTGGTCGTGCAACTGGTTGAACGTGTGGAAGAACGCCTCTTGCGTCTCGGCGCGACCCTGCAGGAACTGGATGTCGTCGATGAGCAGAATGTCGACCTCGCGGTACCTGCTCTGGAACGCGGCACCCCGGTTGTTCGCGATCGAGTTGATGAAGTCGTTCGTGAACTCTTCGCTCGAGACGTACCTGACCTTCACACCGGCGTACAGCGACTGCGCGTAGTCGCCAATCGCGTGCAGCAGGTGAGTCTTGCCCAGTCCGGAGTCACCGTAGATGAACAGGGGGTTGTAGGCCTTGGCCGGCGCTTCGGCGACCGCGACTGCGGCCGCGTGCGCGAATCGGTTCGACTGACCGATGACGAAATTGTCGAAGGTGTACTTCGGATTGAGTCGCGACTCGTGCCGCGTAGGGGTCGGATGCTGTTCGATCGGCGACTCGACGCGGAGCGGCTCGGGCGTGGTGAAGTCGGGAACGCTGATCGGCGCCGTGGGCTGGTCAGCGAGCTCATGGTTCACGACCGTGCGGTACGAGGTGACCTCGTTTCCGCTCGCTGAGAGAGCCTCCATCAGCGGAGCGCGCAGACGCTTGTTGATCTGCGCCGCCGTCAGATCGTTCGGCACATCGAGGTAGAGAACGCCGCCCATGACGCCGGCCGGAACGACCAGGCTCAGGAAGCCGTGCAACTGCGGGCTGACCCGTTCATCGGCGGTCAGCTTCTCGAGCACCGTCGACCAGATCGGTACATCGGGCTGTTCTGCTGCGCTCAT